>WRHI01000049.1:3145-24175 GCA_009783315.1 Peptococcaceae bacterium | reverse complement strand
TGTAGTAACTTATAGACGCGAAGCGTCAATAAAAAACAAGAAAATCCACATTCTGAATACTGAATACTGAATACTGAATACTGAATACTGAATACTGAATACTGAATACTGAATACTGAATACTGGATACTTGCGGGCGTAGCCCGCTTTAGACATCATCTTTCGCAGATTTGGTTGCCCACCGTGCAGGAAGTCTTGCAGGCGGATTGACAGGATGTCTGGCAGGTGCCGCATCCGGCTTTGTCGTCGGGTTTATTCAGGGTGCCTTTGATGACGGTCTGAATATGTTGGTTTGGGTTCGCGGCTTGGGTCTTGTTGGTTTGTTGAGCCATGTTATCTTCCTCCCTTAACTTTTGATCACTCTGGAAGTATACCACAGGGTGGGCTTCGCCCACAACCCAAGGCTTCGTTTCCGGAACCCCTCCGCAATGTTAGCTGCTGGTTTTCTACTGTCTTTTTGACTCTATTCTGAATACTGAATACTGAATACTGAATACTTGCTCACCAAAAACTTGCTTTTTATGCAAGTTTTTGGTGAGCAGTAGCACAGGGTGGCTTACGGCTGCAAGAGAGAGGGGCAAGAGAATGGAAATAATAGCTAATTCCCATGCCTTTCGTCGAATTTTCTAGCCCTGCTATGTTAAGCTTTATGTGCTTGCTGAGGTGTCAGGAAAATATAAAAAAATCCGCAAGGCTTTGGCTCAAACGGATTTCTTGCAATGTTGGAGCGGAAGACGGGATTCGAACCCGCGACCCTCGGCTTGGGAAGCCAATGCTCTACCACTGAGCCACTTCCGCACGATCGAAACGTTGGTCCGTTTCGAGAGACTCTTGTGATGATTTACTCATCTATGTTATCAGTATAGAAGGAATCCTCCTAAATGTCAAGAAACCCTATGGGTAAGTCATATCTTATTGGTGCGGAAAATGGAGAATTGTGCTCTGTATTTGTTGGTGTCGACGACTTGATTGTTGTCCTATGTTTTGATATGATCTATAGAATGATGAAAAGGATTTCGAACTAACACCTGTTGGTTCAGATGAATAACATATCTTATACTGAGTATAATCAGTATGACAACACTGAGGAGGTTGCAATGGGGTTCAAAGTTGAAAGGGCTGATAAGTCAGCAACCCTGGAGATTACAGTCGACAAGGAGAAGTACGAGAAATCAATCCAGTCGACGATAAAGAAACTGGGGAAGCAGGTCAATATTCCTGGATTCCGCAAGGGAAAGGCTCCGCGTCATATTCTTGAGCGTTATTTGGGGCGTGAGTATGTCTTGGACGAAGCCGCTCAGCCATTGATCGGGCCGGCATATTATGAGGCGCTGGACGAAGCGGATTTGGATCCTATAGCTTCTCCGGAAGTTGACATTGTTGAATTGGGGGAGGAGTTGGTTTTCACAGCGAAAATTCAACTTCCGCCAGAAGTTCAACTGGGACAGTATCTGGAGCTCTCTGTTAATCAAGAAGCTCCGGAGATTGAGGATGAGCAGGTCGAAGAGGAGCTTAATCGTAGGCAGGAAGCCCATGCGAGGATTGTTGTTCTTGAACCGGAAGATGCGGCTGTGAATAATGATATTGTCAACATTGATTTTTCTGGGTATAAAGACGGGATTGCTTTTGAGGGCGGGTCCGGTGAGGATTTCAATCTTCAGTTGGGTTCGGGAACTTTCATCCCGGGTTTTGAGGAGCAGATGATCGGGACCACAACAGGGGATGATGTCGAAGTCGAGTTGACTTTTCCTGAGGACTACCACGAGGAGGCATTGCGTGGTCAGCCAGTGGTTTTTTATGTTAAGGTGAACAGCATTAAGCGTAAGGAACTGGTTGCCCTCGATGATGAGTTTGCCAAAGATATCAGCGAATTTGATACGTTGGAAGAGCTCCGGGCTGATATCAAGAATACTATGGTCCAGAACAGTCTGGCGCGATTCAACCAGGATTGCCGTGAAGAAGTCATCAGAACTGCTGTTGCGAACTCTGCTGTGGACATTCCGGAGGTGATGATTGACGATCGGTATCAAAAATTAAAACAAGATACTCAGGCAAATATGGAGAAACAGGGTATTACTCTGGAGCTTTATTGTCAATACTTTGGAATGGATATCAAACAGCTCGAGGCTGAGATTAAAACTTCGGCTGAGGAAGCCGTGAAGACGGAGCTGGTCTTCGACGCTATTGCCGAAGCGGAAAGTATCGCGTGTTCCGAGGAGGATTTCATTGCGGAGATGGGAACCTTTGCCCAAGCCTACAAGACTTCTGTGGAAGATTTGATGAAGGGGCTTCGAGAGCGGGGGGATCTGCGAGGCATGAGAAAGTCGATGAATCGGGATCGCGTGCGGACATTCCTGTTTGAGAGGAATCTACCGGAGCTTTTACGGCGGGAAGCTGAACAGCAGGAGGCAAAGCAGAAACAGGCCGAACAAGCAGAAGCCGACCAAACAGAAATTGAACAAGTTGAGGTCGAACAAGCGGAAGCTGACCAAGTTGAAATTGACCAAGTTGAGATTGTACAAGTTGAGTCCGAACAAGCAGAAGCTGAATAAGTTGATACGGAACAAACGCGTATAGAAACTGCATCAAACAAATACCGATTATTCCGAGAGGTGACAGAATGCCAAAATATCAGGACGATAAGACCCAATTAAAGTGTTCCTTTTGTGGGAAAAATCAGGACGAAGTCAAGAAACTTGTCGCGGGTCCCGGGGTGTATATCTGCGACGAATGTATTGAGTTGTGCAACGAGATTATCGAAGAGGAAATTACAGACAGTACGTCGGCAGAATTCCTGGATGTGCCTAAACCCCGACAGATTCATGAGATCCTTGATCAATATGTGGTAGGTCAGGAAGACGCCAAGAAGGCCTTATCGGTGGCGGTTTACAACCACTACAAAAGAATCGGGTCCGGAATGAAAGTCGACGATGTGGAGCTGCAGAAGTCCAACATTGTTTTGCTGGGACCGACAGGATCGGGCAAAACCCTGCTGGCTTCCACGCTGGCCAAAGTTCTGAACGTGCCTTTTGCCATTGCCGACGCCACATCTCTGACAGAAGCCGGATATGTGGGTGAAGATGTGGAAAACATCTTGCTCAAACTGATTCAGGCTGCGGATTATGATGTTGAGCGTGCCGAGCGTGGCATAATCTATATTGATGAGATTGACAAGATTGCCCGCAAATCGGAAAACCCATCCATCACGCGGGACGTTTCCGGTGAAGGCGTGCAACAAGCTTTGCTGAAAATTTTAGAGGGCACTGTGGCCAGTGTGCCGCCTCAGGGAGGCCGCAAGCATCCCCATCAGGAGTTTATCCAGCTTGATACCACGAATGTCTTGTTTATCGTGGGCGGGGCTTTTGACGGCATTGATAAAATTATTCAGCACCGAACAGGCCACAAGGTTATGGGATTCGGCGCACAGATTCAGAAGAAGAATGAAACCAGCATCGGTGAAGTCCTTCGCATGATTCTGCCGGTGGATCTGCTCAAGTTTGGGCTTATCCCGGAATTTGTCGGTCGTCTGCCGGTAATTGTGCCTCTGGACGCGTTGGACAACAGCGCCCTTGTGCGCATTCTCGTGGAACCGAAAAACGCCCTTGTCAAACAATATGAGAAACTCCTGGAAATGGATGGGGTCAGCTTGGAGTTTGAAGAAGGGGCGCTGAAGGCTATTGCCGATGAGGCGATTCATCGCAACACGGGAGCCCGTGGTCTGAGAGCGATTCTTGAGGAGATTATGCTTGATGTCATGTACGATTTGCCGTCCCGGGATGATGTGAGCAAGTGTGTGGTTACCCGGGAGGCTGTGTTGCAGAGGACACGGCCGCGGTTGGTGACTTTGCCTGAGGTGAGTCGCCTGGGCAAGGAAGAATCCGCCTGAAGAGATAGGAGCGGAAATCATCACAACGAATGGTATAACTCGTTTAGCATGAAAGTCTGATAAAGAGATATTGACAGGGAATACGTGCAGTGGGGACAGGGGTGTCCTCACTTTTTGTTTTATGGATGAGTGGACAGGAATAGTGGTTTCGGTGATTTCGGAGTCAATATCAAGAGGGGGGTGTATTTGCCAATAGTTTCTTATTCCGTTATAATACAGAGTAACCCTCGTGTTGAGTCAGGGATTAGGATAAGGTTGTTGTCAGAGCCTGTTTCTGAAAGGGAGGGCTCTGTTTTGTTTCGTTGACAGGTGTTTCGTGTACAGTGTTTCGTTTTCAGTGTTTCGCTTGGTTGAGGATAAGGATATTAAGATTTTGTGCGCTAATGGGCGCGTGGATAGTAAAGGAGAATGATCGCATATGGATAGTCAATTGCCCAAAACCTATGATCCTCAAGCTGTGGAGAAGAAATGGTATGATTTCTGGGAAGAGAACGGTTTTTTCGCGCAGGTTGTGGATCCCGAACAAAAACCTTTTAGCATTGTTATGCCGCCTCCCAATGTGACGGGGGTGCTGCATCTGGGGCATGCCATGGATAATGCCATGCAGGACGTGTTGACGCGTTTCAAACGTATGCAAGGGTGCAATACTTTGTGGCTGCCGGGTACGGATCATGCCGGTATCGCTACGGAGGCGAAAGTCGCGGAGCAACTGGCTAAGGAAGGGACGAGCCGGGAGGCGGTTGGACGCGAGGGCTTTGTGGAGCGAGCGTGGGACTGGAAAAGGGAATATGGCGGTAATATCACCCAACAGCTGCGCCGATTGGGGGCGTCCTGCGATTGGTCCCGGGAACGGTTCACGATGGATGAAGGATGCAGCCTGGCGGTGCGGCGGGTTTTTGCTGCCCTGTATGAGCGCGGGCTGATTTACCGTGGCAACTATATTATTAATTGGTGCTCCAAGTGTCTTACAACGATTTCCGATATAGAAGTTGAACACGCGGAGCAGGCAGGCCATCTTTGGTTTATTCGATATCCGGCCGAAGACGGCTCGCTGACAGGCGGGACATCGACGGACAGTGCGGCGTCGGACGGTGCAGCGTCGGACGGTGCACCGGACGGTGTGTCAGGCGGTGCGTCGGGCCGTTCATCAGGCGGTGCGTCAGGCGGTGCGCCGGGTCGTGCGTCGGGCGGTGCGTCGGGCCGTGCGTTGGGCCGTTCATCAGGCGGTGCGGCGGGTCGTGCGTCAGGCCGTGTGTCAGGCGGTGCGTTGGCGGAGGGCCCGTCTGCAGGTGACTCGGCGAGCGGATCTGTTGCGGACGGGATCGTGGTAGCGACGACCAGACCGGAGACCATGTTGGGGGATGTGGCCGTGGCGGTACATCCCGACGATGAACGGTATCAGCATCTTATCGGCAAGAACGTGATTCTGCCGTTGATGAACAAACCGATTCCGGTGATTGCGGATACTTACGTGGACAGTTCTTTTGGGACCGGGGCCGTGAAGATCACGCCGGCCCACGATCCCAATGATTTCGATATGGGGCTCAGGCATAATCTCGAACAGATCAGTATTTTGGATGACAACGGCTGTATCAACGAAAACGGGGGTCCTTACCAAGGCCTGCCGGGAGCGGAGGCTCGCCGTCGCGTGGTAGAGGATCTGGAAACCTTGGGGTTGCTGGTGGGTATTGAGGAGCACAATCACGCTGTGGGGCATTGTTACCGTTGCGATACTGTGGTGGAGCCCCGTGTAAGCCGGCAGTGGTTTGTTCGTATGGCGCCGTTGGCGGCGCCGGCTATGGAGGCGGTGAGACAAGGGCGGATTGAGTTTGTGCCGGAGAGGTTCACCCGGGTGTATCTCGGCTGGATGGAGAATATCCGGGATTGGTGTATTTCGCGCCAACTGTGGTGGGGGCACCGGATTCCGGTATGGTATTGTGAGGCTTGCGGCGCGGAGATCTGCAGTGTGGAGGATCCGGTGGCCTGTCCCCAGTGTCAGAGCACTTGGATCGAGCAGGAGACGGATGTGTTGGATACCTGGTTTTCTTCGGCACTCTGGCCTTTCTCAACCATGGGTTGGCCCCGTGAAACAGAGGAGTTGAAACATTTTTATCCTACCAGTGTGTTGGTGACGGGGCGGGATATTATCTTCTTTTGGGTGGCGAGAATGATTCTTATGGGTCTGGAGTTCATGGGTGATGTGCCTTTCCATAAGGTGATGATTCATGGGCTTATTCTTGATCGCGAGGGGCAGAAAATGTCCAAAACCCGAGGTAACGGTATCGATCCCCTTGAGATTATTGAAAATTATGGTGCCGATACGTTGCGGTTTATGCTGTTGACAGGCAACACCCCAGGGAACGATTTGCGGTTTTATGCCGAGAAGTTGGATGCAACACGTAATTTTTTGAATAAGATCTGGAACGCATCGCGTTTTGGGTTGATGCATCTGGCTGATGTGGAGCCGGGGACTTGTTGTGACAGAGATATGGGGTCGTTGACTGTGGCTGACCGTTGGATTCTGTCCCGTTATGAAGGGGTCGCGGAAGAGGTGAGTCGTCGCTTGGAGGATTACGATCTGGGAGAGGCGGGGCGGCTGCTCTACGAATTTGTTTGGAATGAACTGTGCGATTGGTATATTGAAATGGCGAAACCGCGTCTTTATGGCCGCGGCGACGGGTCGGGGCCGGCAGAGTCGGGATCTGCGGAGTCGATATCGGCGGAATCGAGGTCGGCAGGGTCGACGGAGAGAGCAGACTTGGGACCGGCGGAGAGTGCGGTTCTGGCTATGCAGACAGCGAGGAAGGTCCTCTATACGGTCTTGGAGGGCAGCATGAGGTTGCTCCATCCGTTTTTGCCTTTCCTGACTGAGGAGATCTGGCAGCATCTGCCTCACGAGGGGGAGACTGTTATGCTATGCTCCTGGCCCCAACCTTCCGGGTACCGGGACGAGAATTTGGAACGGGATATGGAAGCTCTGATTGAAGTGATCCGGGCTGTTCGCAATATTCGCTCGGAGTACGGGGTGGC
The DNA here is from genome assembly GCA_009783315.1 of Peptococcaceae bacterium. Lineage (GTDB taxonomy): Bacteria > Bacillota > Desulfitobacteriia > Desulfitobacteriales > Syntrophobotulaceae > WRJI01. The sequence goes on along the minus strand of WRHI01000049.1, from coordinate 17,259 downwards.
ACCCAGTCGCAAAATCAAGGCGGTTTTGTTCTGCGCTGATACCGATATTAGAGATCGGATAGTTGGGGCGTTGGCCGATATAAAGCTTATGGCCGGCTGCGACAGTGTCGAGGTGTTGACCGATCCGGAAAGCAAACCGAGCCAAGCGGCTGTCGCCGCGTTGGACGGGATTCAGGTTTTTGTGCCCCTTAAGGGGATGTTGGATCTTGATAAAGAGCGTCTGAGGATTGATAAAGAGATTGCCAACGCGGTTGAGGAAGAGAAACGGCTGGGCGGGAAGCTGAACAATCCGGGGTTCGTGAATAAGGCTCCGGCAGATGTTGTGGCCGGGGAACGGGAGAAGTTGGCTGCGGCGCAAAGGCGCCTGGAGTCGTTGCGACAGAGGCAATTGGAGATGGGGTGAGGGGAGAGATTTATGGTTGCGTTAGATCAAAACAGCGTACGCGATACAATCATTGGACAGCTGCGCGATACGGAGCAGGGCAACTGTGTGAGGATCCCCCTGGCTGTTGAGTCCGGCAGCCGAGGGTGGGGGTTTCCGTCGCCTGATTCGGATTATGATTGCCGGTTTGTCTATGTCAATGAGCCGGACTGGTATTTGTCGGTTTACCATAAGCGGGATGTTATTGAGTTTGCCGCTGATGATGTTTTTGATGTGAACGGCTGGGATGTGCGGAAGTTTATTGGTCATCTCGTTAAGTCTAACGCGGTTATGTTCGAATGGTTGGCTTCAGAGGTGGTGTATATTCGGGACGAGAGGATTGTTTTGCTTTGGCAGAGACTGGCTGAGAGGTTTTTTGATCCTGTCCACGTGTCGCATCATTACTTGAGTTTGGCTATCAAAATATTTCATAAGATCGGCAAGGCGGGCGGTGAGGCGGGCAGCGAGGCGGGCGGCGAGGCGAACAACGAGGCGGGCGAGGGTAGACTCAAAAAGTATTTCTATGTGTTGCGCTCTTTGGTGAATTTGAGGTTTATTGAACATCATGGCAAGATGCCCTATACGGATTTTTTTAGGACTCTTAAAGAGATTCCTCTTGATAAGGAAATAGCTGAGCAAATTGACGATGCCGCCGGAACGAAAATGACCATGGATGAGAGCTTTGTTGTTCCTGAGAAACGAGTTCTGACAGAATTCTTTGCTGCTGAGATTGCCCGGCAGGAGGAACGGCTTCAAACAATGAAGTACAGCAAGATTCTCGATAGAGAGTTTGCGGATGAGGTGTTCAGATTGTCATTAAAATTGGCTTGGATGGATTGAGGTCGTTATGAGTGAGGGTTACCCTGTAGAGGTTGCCATGAGATATGAACATAAGGATCTGATTGAAGGTGCGGCGTATGCTTTTCTGAGATCCCATCCTGACCTCAGGAATATGGCGTATCTTGTGATCAGCGGTTCACGTGGGTATGGAACAGCCACGGATACCAGTGATGTGGATCTTCGTGGGTTTGTTGTGGAGGATAAAAAATATTTGCTCGGGTGTAACAGTTTTGAACAGTTTGAAGATAGCTGTACGGACACGGTTCTGTATGGTTTGAAGAAGTTCTTCTGTCTGTGCCGGGGGGCGAATCCCAATGTTTTGGAGCTTCTTGGGGCGGATGAGGATTGTGTTGTTGTGATGAACGAGGTTGGTCGCAAGGTGCGCGACAGTGTGGAGATGTTTGTGTCTAAACGCGTGATTGGCAGCTTCGGCAATTATGCGACGGCTCAGCTGCGTCGCCTGCAGAACGCATTGTGTCATGATCAGCTTGGGGTGGCACAGCAGGAGTTTCATCTGAGGGATACGCTAATGGGGTGTATGGAGCATTTCAATAGAATGTATACGGGTTTTGATAAGAACGCTATCCGGTTGTATTTGCGAGAAGAAGGCGAGGTTCATAATCTTCCGGATCAGAGAATCCTCATGGATATCAACTTGGAAGGGTATCCTCTGCGTGATTTCGTGGGAATTTATTCAGAAATGCGGGAGACGGTGCGCAACTATGAAAAGCTGAATCATCGGAACCGTAAGAAGGATGAAGTTCATCTGTGTAAACATGCTATGCATCTTGTCCGGCTCCTCATGACCGGAACGGATATTCTGCGCGGGCGCGGCATCATCACCAAGCGTCAGGCTGAACATGAGTTGCTTATGGATATTCGGAACGGGTTTTACGGGTGGCCGGAGTTTTTTGATTTGGCCGAGAGGTTTCGAGCTGATTTCGAAGAAGCGGCACGAAACACGAAGCTGCCCGATGAGCCTGATGACGCAAGGATTGAGGCGCTGCAAATGGAGATTTTTGAAGGGTTTATGTGAAACAGTATGAAAACAATGATTCCTTACGAGAGATATGAAGAAGCCTTATCTTATCTGAGCGGGTTGGCGGCTTTTGGTATCAAACCCGGGCTTGAGCGTATGGAGGCCTTGTTGGCTCTCATGGGAAACCCGCAGACGCAAGCCCGGTTCATCCACGTGGGAGGCACAAACGGCAAGGGGTCGACACTAGCCATTATGGAGGCTGTTCTGAGTCGGCTTGGTTGGCGTACCGGTTGTTATATTTCTCCTCATTTGCAAAACTGGCGAGAGCGGATTCGTTGGGAGGGCGCGCTGATTTCGGAGGAGGATGTGCTGCGGGGCGTAAACTTGATTCGACCGCTGGCAGAAGCTTTGGAAGAACAAGGATTTGAGCATCCGACGGAATTCGAAGTGACAACCGCTTTAGCGTTCTGGTATTTTGCCGAGAAAGGGACGGAGGGATCTTTGGGGTCGGGAGAGACTCAACGTGCCGGATCGATTGTTTTGTTGGAAGTGGGTATGGGGGGGGCTGCGGATTCTACCAATGTCGTGAATCCTGAGGTTGTTGTGCTGACAAGTATCGGCATGGATCATATGGATTATTTGGGCACGACTTTGGCCCAGATCGCCGGATCAAAAGCCGGTATTATTAAGGCCGGGAGGCCGGTGGTTGCCTCTGTCCAGCCTGATGAAGCCTGGCAGGTGATTAGGGCGATGTGCCGTGAACGTGGCGCTCCTCTGATTTGTGCCGGGGTTGCGGGGGCTTCCGGGTTACCCGGGCAACCGACAACCGGGTCTTGGCTTTTCGCCGATAGCAGGGTGTACGCGGTGCCTTTGTCGGTACCACCTGAACAACGCGAAATCGTGAATCGTTTTGATTATCATGGAATCGAGGTCAGCATTCCGGGCTGCCAAATCAGCCTGGCCGGACAACATCAGATCCAGAACGGGGTGACGGCTCTGGCCGCGGTTGAGGTGTTCTTGCGCCGGGAGGGACAGCAGAAGGGAGGCCAGGGGGGGCTCACCGGAGGCGCGCCTGAGAAGACCTACCTTGACGGACTTAGGCAGCAGGTTAGAATTGACGTAACGTGGCCAGGCAGGTTGGAGGTCATACGGTACGTTAGTCCCGATAAGACGGTTCGGGTGGTATTTGACGGCGCTCATAATGAGGATGGGATGAAAGTCTTGCGGCAGGCGTTGATTCATGGGTATCCCCGTCGCCGCTTGATTTTCTGTTTTGCGATGTTGGAGGATAAGGGGGTCGAGGCGTCCTTGAAGGCGCTTCTTCCTTTGGGCGATGTGTTTGTGATGACGCGTTCTCCTTCTCCCCGCGCCGGCGATTGGAGGCGCCTGGCGTCCCTGGTGCGCGAAGCGGGGGTGGCGTGTATTGAGGAAGAAGAAATCGAGAAAGCGATGGAGCGGGCGCTGGCTCTTTGTCATGAAGATGATTTATTGTGTGTGACAGGATCTCTGTATATGATGGCCCGAGCGCGTGGGTATGTTCTCTCAAACACCGCCGATACATAAAAAAATTTGCTGAATTTTCTTTTGGCAGTGTTAATAGTACAAAAAATGGCAATAATGATTAGTGAGCTTGTAGAAATGTCCGAATGTTTTGACTTTTTCTTCACAAGTGCTATACTGATTCTTATGACTTCGTCATGATTAAGTGAAAGGGGGCCATTGTTATTAAAACTATCAAAATACCCGAAGCGACGGTAATTAGGCTTTCTGTTTATTCTCGGTTTCTTTCTCTCATTGATAGCAAAGGGATTGTTACTATTTCTTCGGGGGATATCGCCGAAGGCGTCGGCGTAAGTCCGGCGCAAGTCCGAAAAGACTTAGCATATTTTGGAGAATTCGGCATTCGTGGTGTGGGCTACAATGTCAAGGATCTTCATGATCAAATCATGAAAATCCTGGGTCTAAGCAAAGAATGGAATGTTGCGCTGATTGGTCTTGGGAATCTTGGGTTGGCGTTGAGTTCTTATCGGGGATTCCGGGACAGAGGGTTCAATATCACCAGCATTTTTGATAATGATCCCAAGAAAATCGGGATGCTAGTCAATGGGATAGAGGTTTATTCCGTTGATCGCATGCCTGAAATTGTGCCTTATAATTCAACGCATATCGGGGCTATTACAGCACCGGCAGAGGTAGCACAGGATGTGGCCAATGCGCTTGTGGCGTGCAATGTGAAAGCGATCTTGAATTTTGCGCCGGTGGTTCTGAATGTACCGCCTGAGATTGAGTTGCGCAATGTTGATCTCGTTGTGAATCTTGAGGTTCTGTCTTTCAATATCGGTCAAAAATTGGCGTAGTCGTTAGTTGTGCGCATATTGAACAACAGAATAGAGCGCGGAGGAAAAAGTATAACCGGGTTGGCTGTGATTGCGGCGGAAAGGGGGGCGGCCGGGTGTTGGCGGCAGCCGATAATACGGGCGGATATGACATTGGTTGAATTTCGTCGGCTTGACGAGACGGTTATCGAATGGTATCTTAGTACAGGGGAAGGGGCTGATAAAGCGGCCGGTTACGCGATCCAAGGTTTGGGGAGGCGGCTGGTTGCAAGGTGCGAGGGTTCTGAGACCAATGTGATTGGGTTGCCTGTGGAGATTGTGGTTCCTGTTTTGGACGAGTTGGGGATTCACAGAGATAAAGCCGGCTGATGGGGTTACCGGAAGAGGCCGAGCGAGGAGAGAAACTATGAGATATCGTATGACGGAGTTGCCCAAGGATCTTCGACCCCGGGAGCGGTTGTTCAGGTATGGTGTCGAGCCTTTAACAGATGCGGAGCTTCTGGCCATACTCTTGCGCACAGGATCTCAGGAAGAAAATGTGCTGGAGATGGCCGAACGTATTCTTTTGGAGATTGGCGGCTTGGGCCGTTTGGCCCAGATGTCCGCTATAGACTTGACGGAGCATAACGGTATCGGTCCGGTGAAAGCGGGTCAGATTCTGGCAGCTATTGAGTTGGGAAGCCGGATGAGGAAGTCGTCTGTTCCCCGCCCCAAAATCTCGTGTCCGGCTGACGCGGCGAATTTGGTGATGGATCAGATGAGGGGCCTTGATCGGGAGCATTTTTGGGTTATTATGCTCAATACCAAGAATTGTTGTTTGGGTATTGATAAGGTTTCGGTGGGTTCATTGAATTCTACGATTATCCATCCTCGTGAGTGTTTTAAAGAAGCCATTCGCCGCAGTGCTAACGCGGTTATCCTAGTACATAATCATCCCAGCGGGGATACGGAGCCCAGCCCGGAGGACCGGCAGATTACATCGCGGTTGGTGCAAGGGGGCAAACTCTTGGGAATCGAGGTTGTCGATCATATTATTATTGGTGAAGGGGTTTTCTATAGCTGCAAGGAAGGGCTGATTTTCTAAGGCGCGTTCAGAGATCGGTTCTTTTCTGCATAAGAAAGGATGATATGAAGGTGTTTTTGTCACGGGATTTAGGTATCGATCTGGGGACGGCGAATACGCTTGTGCATATGAAGGGTAAAGGCATTGTGATATGCGAACCGTCTGTTGTGGCGATTCGTTCTGATAACAACGAACCGTTGGCTGTTGGGGACCGGGCTAAGGAGATGATTGGCAGGACCCCGGGAAATATTATGGCGGTGCGGCCTCTGAAGGATGGCGTGATTTCGGATTTCAATGTGACGTTTAAGATGTTGAAGTATTTCATTACTCAAGCTTTGGGGTCGCCTTTTGTGTTTGCGCGTCCCAGGGTGGTGATCTGCGTCCCGTCGGGGGTTACAGCCGTGGAAGAGCGAGCTGTGAAAGAAGCCGCTGTGGCGGCGGGGGCCAAGGAGCCGATTATTCTTGAGGAACCTATGGCCGCGGCGATTGGCGCAGATATGCCGGTGAGCGATCCCACCGGGAATATGATTGTGGATATCGGCGGTGGTACCACAGAGGTGGCGGTGATTTCTATGGGTGGAATTGTGACAGCGGGGTCGATACGCGTAGCCGGTGATGAAATGGATGACGCGATTATTGCCTATATTAAACGCCACTACAATCTGTCGGTGGGGTATCAATCAGCCGAGGAGATCAAAAAGAAAATCGGGTTTGCGTATAAACCGGAGAAGGGTTTAGTTTATTCGATAAAAGGACGGGATCTGATGACGGGGTTGCCTAAAACCATTGAGATCAAGTCTGAGGAAATTACTTTGGCTTTAAGCGAGCCGGTGGCCAGCATTATCGATGCGGTCAAGATTTGTTTGGAGAGGACACCGCCGGAGTTGTCAGGGGATATCATGGATCGGGGGATTATTATGGCCGGTGGCGGTTCGCTTCTGCGCAACCTGGACACACTTCTTGCCGATGAAACAGGTATTCCGGTGCATTTGGCCGAGGATCCGTTGGTCTGTGTGGCTATGGGGACAGGCAGGGTTCTGGAAAACGAGGGGATCCTGAAGAAGATTGCTTCTATGCAGAAAAGTTAGCGGACCCATCAAATAAACGGACAAGTCGGACAAGCGGGTAGTTTTATGAAAAGAAAGATGGGTGCCGTCAGTGTCACTGTAATTATTTTTGTTGTTGTGCTGGGAACGGTTTCTGTCATGCGTTTGACGGGGCCGGGGGCAGACTTTTTTAATCCTGTGGGGGATGTCTTAAACGGCGTACTTTCTCCGGTGGAGGGGTTTTTTTTGCGTCTCGGCGGTGGAGTTAAAGACGCGGCAGAGGGGTTATTCTCCTTTGGTGTTCAACAGGAAAATGATGCTCTGCGTCAGAAAGTGGGGGAGTTGACGACGGATAATGTTCGGCTCCGTGAGCAGCTTATAGCTGCCGGCGGGCATGATGTTGTCGACGAAAGCGTGTTTCCGGCCTCGTATTGGGATGATATGGTGGCGGCCAGAGTGGTTGGCCGCAATGAAAACACATGGTATCAATCTGTCAAGATTAACAAAGGCCGCCGGCATGGGATTGTTCCGGAGGCCCCTGTTGTGACCCGTGCCGGGTTGGTGGGGAAGGTTGTTTCCCTGACGGAAACAACGGCCCAGGTGTTGTTGTTGACGGATGTCCGGGGACAGGCTTCGGCCTATGTGCGTGCTGAAGGAGGGGAGGCTGTTTTCGGTGTGGTTTCCGGGACTTATAGGCGGGGATCCCGGTTACAACCTTGGGAGGTTCTTCAGATGGATTTCCGGCAGGATGACGAGGTTGGGGCAGGGGATGTGGTGCTGACTTCCGGCTTGGGAGGGGTTTACCCAAGGGGGATCCTCGTTGGGACGGTGGCCGATGTCACGATGAACCCTTCAGGGTTGATGAAGACAGCCCTTGTAACTCCTGCTGTTGATTTCGACGCGATGGAGGAGGTTTTTATCCTTTGTGGGATTGGGGATGGGGAGTAGAGGGGACATACATACATATACATACATCAGTCAGATAGAGACAGTCAGGGACGACATAGCCCCATCTATCCGGATGAGGGGCAAGCAGAGCGGTGTGGATTCCTCACAAAACCAATGGGGATTCCGAATAATACTGTTATTACTAAATATTAACAATTATAAATCATTCTCTTTCGACACGAACCGACAAAATATCACTTTACAAAGATTATCATATTGATTATCATATAACAAAAGTCTCCCGAAGTACCACAGAAGATAAGGAGATCTCCGCATGAAAAGATCCTTCAGCAACGAACAACAAGACGCTTTTCTCAAAGCCATCGACACCGGCAAGCAATCCGTCGGCAAAGTCAGACGCTCCCTCACCCAATGTATCAATGACGACGACCTCGTAGATGGCGACTGGAATGAATTCCGGGATTACATGCAAGGCATCAGCGATGAACTTGACAGCTTCCGCGAAGACGTTGTCAAAGTCCATGAAGACGCCGAACAATGGGACATCAACACCCACAAGAAACTCGAAGAAAACAACCTGGAACTCCTCAAATACAATTATGATCAGCTAGCCCTCATCCAATGTATGAGACCCCTGGACAATCTCGAAATCAAATACTATCCCCCCGAAGTCATCAGCGAAAACTTGGCCAACATAGAAACCTTCAAACAACAAGGCTACTACAGCGCCCTCCTCATCCATTACAACGAAAACCGTCGCTGGGAAACCATCTTCACCAAGAACTACAACCTCATCACAGACGAAGAATGGTTAGCCATCGCCCTCATGCAAGGATACTTCGAACACCAGAAGAATTGGGCGGACTTAACCCTGCTTAACCAATACATCGGAGCCAAAGAGCTCGAAGAAGCCAACGCCCAGCCCACAAGCTGGAAGTATGTAGATACCCTCAAAGAAGAATTCAAAGACGACCCCAGCGTCTCCAGATTTGTTAATTGGATGACTGTCGGGGTTCCGGAAGCCTGCGATGACATCTTCGGCAAAAACAAAGACGGTCACCTGATCAGAAACGCCGCTGAAAGCATCACCGTGGGATCCGTCGAACTGGTCGGGCTGGCCGGCAGCCTCCTGGAATACGGTGGCGCCGGTGTCGTCAAAGGTCTGGACCACATCCCCGGCGTCGAGAAACTCATTGGCGACGCCGCCGCCGACTGGTCAGACAGAACCATCAAAGAATTCCACACCGGTGTCGCCGACACCATAGAAGGTATAGGATATGCCATCGACCACCCCAAAGAAACCGCCGACGCCATCGGAGGCGAAATCAAACACAGCTTTGAAGAAAGAGGCATTGACGGAGCCCTCATCTATTTCGCGGGAGAATCCGCCCCCGGCATCATAACCGGTACCGCCGCCGTCAAAGGCGTGCAGAAAGTCAACAAAGCCCTGGGGGTCACCGCCAAACTCGCCAAAAGCGCCAAGATCCTATCCGAAACCAAAACATTGAAACCCGTATTCAACATGGCTGAACAAATGAAAACCAAAACCGTGCTCATGAAAGAAATCCTTGAGGACTCCAAGGTCAAGCTCCAGAATACCGCCGATGACATAGCAAGGGGCATGAGCGGAGAAAAACCACTCCTGGCCGGAGCCGGAGGCATGAACATCACCATGAAGGAAGCGGAAAAACTCATCAGCGTCACCTCCGACGTCTCCTTGGCCGGTACCGGGCTGGGGGCCGGAGGAACCGTCGCCAAGGAAGCCGCCCAAGTCTTTGACGATACCGCCAAGGTTGCGGCGAAGAAGAGCGATGATTTGATTAAGGGGGTCGAAGGGGGTAAGATAGCGGGAGAACTTGATGCTACTGGATCAAAATTCAATGTCACTCCCGAAATCGAAAGGCATATCATTAACAGACAAGTTATTAATCCGAAAACGGGGGAACCCTATTCCAATCAAAAGGGTGTTGTCGGTGCGCATAACGCTGAGGAATTTGCAAAATGTGATATAAAGATTGTTGGTCAAACCAATATATACGATATCCATGGCAATGAAGTTTCATGGGCAAAAAACATTGAATATCAAATGCCCAAACTGGATATGTACAAACAGCCTGTTCCGGGGGAATATTCAGCTAAAATACATGATAAAACAGTTTATGACCCAAAACTCATGAACAGTTTGTCAAGGGCTTTTTCACCGATAGGATGTAACTATTTTATGAACGACCATATTCAAAAGAAATAAAACGGCGCTCCTGTAATCAATTAAGGGGCGTTTTTCGCCGCCTTTATGCGATTTACAAGACTCAATACAATCTTTTATAGCACAATTCACCTTTACGAAGATTTTACAAAAATTTTACGCAAAAACATATTGACAAGTATCTATGCGTTGAATATAATATACACATAGACCATTATCAATGTGAGGTGAATGAAAATTGAACGGAAGCTATATGGAAAACACTTTGTTCTTCAAAGCCCTCGGCGATACCAACAGACTTATGATTGTTGATATGCTCTCCTGCGGGGAGTTATGCGGGTGCAGTATTTTGGAAAAATTCAACATCACGCAGCCGACCCTATCCCACCACATGAAAATACTTTGCGATTGCGGCCTTGTAATGGGACGCAAAGAGGGCAAGTGGACGTACTACACTTTGAACGAACAGACGGTACAAAAATTCAAGGACTTCCTAACCGCGATAACAAGCAGCAAAGAAGATTGTATTTGCAAAGGGTGTGAATGTGACTGTGAAAAAGAATAAAACGCAAGGAATAGGATTTTTTGAGAAGTATCTGACCGTATGGGTGCTGCTCTGTATGGCGGCGGGTATTCTTATCGGTAAATATTTTCCTGATGTTCCGGCTTTCCTGGGAAAGTTTGAGTACGCGCAAGTATCCGTTCCGATTGCGATACTTATATGGCTTATGATTTACCCGATGATGATGAAAGTGGATTTTGCAAGTATAAAAAACGTCGGTAAAAATCCAAAGGGATTATATGTTACATGGATAACAAATTGGCTGATAAAGCCGTTTACCATGTTCGGGATAGCTGCTCTGTTTTTCTATGTACTATTCAAAAATCTGATCCCTGCGGATTTGGCAAAGGATTATCTCGCGGGCGCGGTATTGTTGGGAGCCGCCCCATGTACGGCAATGGTATTCGTGTGGAGCCATCTAACAAAAGGCAGACCCGCATACACGGTAGTACAGGTCGCAACGAACGATATAATTATTCTTATTGCGTTTGTGCCAATCGTCAAGTTCCTGCTCGGCGTCAGCGATATTGCTGTTCCGTGGGATACTCTGTTTTTGTCGGTGATTCTCTTTGTTGTTATACCGCTTACGGCGGGGATACTGACGAGGACACTCGTAATAAAGAAAAAAGGCGAGGGCTATTTCAAAGACAAATTCATCCCCAAATTTAACAATACGACAATTATGGGATTGCTCCTTACGCTGATTATCATTTTCTCATTCCAAGGCGATGTAATCCTCGGCAATCCGTTACATATTGTTTTAATTGCCGTGCCGCTGATTATACAGACGTTTTTAATTTTCTTTATCGCTTACTTCGCGGCAAAGGTAATTAAACTCCCACATGATATAGCCGCCCCTGCCGGAATGATTGGAGCAAGCAATTTCTTTGAGCTTGCCGTTGCGGTAGCGATAGCTTTGTTCGGGGCTTCTTCCCCTGTAGCTTTGGCAACTATCGTGGGTGTGTTGACGGAAGTTCCCGTTATGCTATTGCTTGTTGCTATTGCGAACAAAACAAAAAAGTGGTTCCCGGTAACTTAGGATTAGTCCAGCCAATGAAAAAGCGTTTATTTAATTTGAAAAATAAAACCATGAAAGAGGTATGTGAAATGGCTAAAAACTGGTATCCCGTGATTAACGCGGAAACTTGCATTGAGTGCGGCAAGTGCGTAGACAAATGTACTCACGGCGTTTACGACAAAGGCAGTCCGCAAAAACCTGTTGTCGTCTACCCTGACGGTTGTATTGACCAATGCCACGGGTGCGGCAATCTTTGTCCGACAGGCTCTATAACCTATAAAGGCGAACATGAAAATCCAAATAAAAATAAAGGGAGAGAAACAACCATGAAAAACTTAAACACCACTACCGACTGCAGATGCAACACCGATTGCGGGTGCAACGCAACTGCTGCGGCTATGGAGCAGGCGACAAAAAATCTCTTGATCGAATGGCGTCATCTTGATGTAGACGGCGAAACCTGCGACCGTTGTTATGACACAGGGGAAAATCTTGCCGCAGAAGTAAAGCGGCTTAATAGGGCGTTAAGCCCGCAAGGTATTGAAGTAAAATACGTTGAGATAAAGCTCAATGAGGATCAAGTTGCCGAATCAAACGGTATTCTCTTTAATGGTGTCCCTATTGAAAATATTTTGAATATTGAGGTTTCGCAAAATTTCTGCGGTTCCTGTTCAGATTTAGTGGGAAAAGATATTTACTGCCGGACGATAAAATTTGAGGGCAACGAGTATGAGGACATTCCGGCGAAAGCTATCCGTCAAGCGGCGCATAAAGCGTTGGGACTTAATGTTGATACACCTTCAAATTCCGCTTGCTGTACCGACGAAAGCGATTGCGGCTGTGGCTGCGGCGATACTCCGCCTACAAAAACCTTGACGATTTATGACCCTGCCATGTGTTGTTCTACAGGACTTTGCGGCGTTAGCGTTGACCCCGAATTATTGCGTATATCAGCGGCTTTGGAAACGCTGAAAACGTGCGACACCAAAATAGAAGTAAATCGCTATAATCTGACAAACGCGCCGGAAGAATTTGTAAAGAATACAGAAGTAAATAAACTCTTGACGGACGAGGGCGTTGACGTGCTACCTATCATAGTTGTTGACGGAAAAATCGTTATGACAAAACGCTACCCCCGAAATGATGAATTTGTAAAGCTGCTTGATATTACTTGCGATTGCTTGCAAGGCGCTTGCCCTACTGCTACTGATGACGCCTGTGGCTGCGGTTGTGAAACCGAAGAACCCGTCAAAGATAATTCTTGCGGCTGTGACAGTAAAAAAAGTTGCTGTTAATCGGAGGGGCGGAACATGAAAAGGGCTATGATTGACCCTGCGAAATGTAATAATTGCTCACATTGTCTTGTCGCGGAAAAATGCCCGACAAAAGCCGTTATCAGAGAAGAAGCGACAGACAAGCCGTGGATTGACTTTTACCATTGCAGGGGTTGTATGAAATGCAAGGAATTTTGCGAACATCAATCCATTATTGAGGAAACAAAGCCTTGTGACGGTGGATTTTCGCCCGGTTGGTAATCACAAAAAAAGGAGTTTGAATTTATGCAAGCATTTAATTTAGCGCAAATGACTTTGACAAAATACCTGTTTTACACAGGCAAGGGCGGCGTTGGTAAAACCTCTGCCGCCTGCGCTACCGCCGTTACCCTTGCGGACAACGGCAAAAAGGTGTTGCTGATAAGCACCGATCCGGCCTCAAACTTGCAAGACGTTTTCAGCACCAATCTTTCAAGCAGAGGAACGCCGATCAGGGAAGTGCCGGGGCTTGTGGTTGCCAATCTTGACCCTTTGCAGGCGGCGGCAGAATACCGCGAAAGCGTTATCGCGCCATATCGCGGCAAATTACCCGAAAGCGTCATTGTCAATATGGAAGAACAGCTATCCGGCTCCTGTACGGTTGAAATCGCCGCCTTTAATGAGTTTTCAAATTTCATAACCGACAAAAAGGCGCAGAGCGAATACGACTACATTATTTTTGACACCGCGCCGACAGGACATACACTCCGAATGTTGCAGCTTCCGTCAGCGTGGACTAATTTCATAAGCGAAAGCACACATGGCGCGTCATGTTTGGGACAGCTTGCGGGATTGGAAAGCAAAAAGGCGATCTACAAAAAAGCGGTTGAAACATTGTCGGACGGGAAATTAACGACGCTTATTCTTGTTTCCCGCCCTGAAAGCTCACCGCTCAAGGAAGCGGAAAGAGCGTCAAAGGAGCTTGCCGAGCTTGGTATTCACAATCAGATTTTAGTTATTAACGGCGTTTTGATCGCCCATGACGATAATGTTTCAGAAAGCCTTTATAACAAACAGCAAAAGGCGCTTGTGGAAATCCCGGCAGGGCTCAAGGATATTACGGCTTATTCCGTTCCGCTCCGCGCCTACAACATAACCGGCATGGAAAATGTGCGTAATCTGCTTGCGAAAGATAATTTTATACCTTCCGGCGACACGTTGAAAACCGCCGATATACCGAAACTCGACAAGGTGATTGATGATTTATATAAAAGCGGCAAAAGGGTTGTTTTCACAATGGGCAAGGGCGGTGTTGGTAAAACTTCGGTTGCCGCTGCTGTTGCGCTCGGTTTGTCCGCCAAAGGTAAAAAGGTACACTTAACGACTACCGACCCCGCCGCTCACTTGAAATTTGTCATAGATGAAAACAGCGGTATCAGCATAAGCCATATTGACGAAAAAGCGGAATTAGAGCGTTATCA
>WRHI01000049.1:0-3045 GCA_009783315.1 Peptococcaceae bacterium | reverse complement strand
GAGGATTGGGGACTTGACGATCCGACAGGAAAAAGCGATGATGAATTTATGCGAGTGATAAAAATTATTGAAGAAAAAATATTGCTATTAAAGAACGAATATAAATGCCAATAATTCTTTTTGTGGAGATAACCGAAGTCATGTATCACTCGCCCCACTCGTATCACGAATGATACGAGTGAAGCAAGTGAATGATATTTATGGTCATCGTCAAATTTAATCGGGAAATGGATTCGGGTCAAAGGATAGCGCAAGACCGACAGCGACGTTGCCCGTCGCGCCGTCCCTGCGGACATCACAGCGGCGGCGCAGCTCCCCGACAAAAGTTTTGGAGTTCATTTGCCGATAGCCGTTGTCCTTCGCCCAACAGGTATAGCGAAAGTATAAATCGCTCGTCGGCAGACGGTTCTTGTCTTTTTCGATTGTGTATTCGCTGAGAAAAGAGCCGAATATGTCCGTCTCCTGCCGGTATTCGTCAATGGCAGCCTGTACCTTTTCAGGAACGGTCAGCCCCTCGCAGGTCAGCAGACGGTAGCCCTGTATCAGCCAATTCAAGATACCGCTCATGCTGTCCTTTCTCCGAAACAGTTTTTTCAGCCCTGTGTCCTGTTCCTCCGGCGTGAAATGTCGGTCAAAGGGTATCAGCTTGACCCTGCCGGAAGAAAAGACCGTATCGTCCGACGCACGGGGCAAATGGTTGGTGTTGACAAAAATCTTGAACTCCGGCGCGAACTCCACAGGGTTTTCATGCAGATACCGCGCCGTGTAGGTGTCGCCGCCCGTAAGCTGTTTGACAAGAGCGATATTCAATTCCAAGCCTTTTTCCGGCTCCGGCATATTCACGAGCCGCGCCCCTTTCAGGCGGGCGATGTCAGGCGAAGCCGCCGCGCCGTCGTTGGGACGGCGGGCGAGCGTCTGCGGCTGTATTGTCCGGGCGTAATCGCCGAGAACGTGCGCCACGGTTTCAGAGAGCGTCGTTTTACCGTTGCGGGTAGTGCTGCCGTATAGGATAAAGAAACATTCAAGAGCTGTTTCACCCGACAGGCAATAACCGAGAGCCTTTTGCAAAAACCGTGCCGTTTCGGTATCGCCGGACATGACCTCACCGATGAAGCGCATCCACCGTTCACATACCGCGCTGTCGCTGTATTTCACCCGCGAGATTTTCGTGATATAGTCCTCCGCCCTGTGAGGGCGCAGGACTGATTCAGAAAGAGAATACGTCCCATTTTGGCAGTTGAACAATGTCCGATCACGGTCAAAGGCGTTGAGGGTTTTCGGAGCGATGGAACGGGCGTCGGAGAGCAAACCTTCGCGCCGCCTGCGGCTATGAAAGCCTGATGTATATTTCATAAAGGCTTTACCTTCCTCGCTCCCGTCGTCGAGTGTTTCGGCGTATTTGGCGAGAGCCTGAGAGAAGTCCTTACACCGTTCCATAACCCACAAGCCGCCATCGTCTTTGAGCCACCGCTTGCCGTTGTAGGTGTACCATGTTTTTGCCTCCACCACATAGCATATCGCCGCACTGTGCAAGTCGTAGAACAGGCGGGCGATCCCGATGTCGTTGTGAGGATATTCGGCGTTATCCTCTATGTGTTTTTCTTTGAAAAGGGTAAAATAATCCATTATCGTGATACCTCCTTATTCCTTTCCTGATGGGGTAAATGCTCCGCGATAAACGCTTTGAGCCGGTCGGGGATTTTGCGTATCGCTCCGATAAATTCCTTGACCTCACTCCATAAGCGTTCGTAATTTGCTTTCCATGTGTCACGGTCACGGGCGATAGCATTGACGTTCTGCTTCAGCGTGGTTATTTGACTGTTCAAGTCACGGATATTTCCATTGAGCGTATCAATTTTATCCTGCGCTTTCTTTTCGGCGGTGACGGATTTCTTGGCGAGTGTTTTCAACTTCGCAGCTTCATCGGCGGTGAAGTGAACGCCGGGAACAAGCGGTATCGGATGACCCATTTCCTCAACCTCTTTGATGGTCGCTTTCGCCTTTTCCTTGACGGTGATTTGTTCATTGAGATTGTCGAGCCGCACCTTTTTCTTTTCAGACTTTTCATCAAGGGCGGCGACGGCGTTCTGCTTACGTTCAATGTCGGCGGCTAACTCGGCGGCTTGTATTCTGTCCTGTTGGATTTTGTATTCGAGAACTTCTAAATGTTCCGTTGTGGAGCCGCGTTCACCGCGCTCAAAATCCTCAAACCCGGCAGCCTTCATGTGTTCATGGTATCGGTCTTGCAGAAACGAGTACGAATTGCGCGTGACCGTCTTGCCGTCACGCTCCACCGTCATACGGAGCGGCCACTTCATGGACTGTGTTATTTGCGGGATAACCTCTTTCAGCTTTCCGGCTTTTTCCGGGTCCGCGTTGTTCTTTTTGAAGTAGAGCTTTTTCTCTACTACAGGAACATAAACGACGTGCAGATGATAGTGATAAATGTCTCGCCCCAGCTTTTCCGACAGCATAGAATTTCTCTCGTCGGCGTGCATGACGGCCGAGATAATATAGTCCTCGCTCCCGGCTTCTTTAATTGCCTCACAGTACGCTTCCTCATAGAATTTTTTAGCGAACTCGTACCCGCCTCGCTCGTCAAAATATGTTGTGTTGATGTCATAAACGAACTCGCAAAAAAGTTTCGCGTCGGGCTTCGTGCCGTGCTTGACGATTTTCCTTTCAGCCAATAACCTGTCGAAAGTTTCCTGATAAGTTTCCGGTGTTCCGTCCTCTCTCAGACAGCGCCGGAAATGGACGTTGAGGTCGGCGCGTTCAAGCTGAACATCGCCGTTAAAATATTCCTCGTTTTTGCGTTCGTTGTGACGCTCGACCGTGTTGAAACTGACGGGCTGATATGCTTTGTTTCTTACGACTGTTTTGTGTGCCATGTGATTTTTTCCTCCTTGAAAATGATAGCCCCTCGGCAGTACGCTGACCGCTTCGGGGCTTCGGGGTTACTGCTGTGTGTACCGTTTCTACCGGGCAGGACGGGGGAAAACGCGGGGTACGTTTCACGCCCTTTTTCAAAGGACGTGACCCACT
>WRHI01000048.1 GCA_009783315.1 Peptococcaceae bacterium | reverse complement strand
TTGGAGTCTGCCGCTCCCCAACCCCTGACGTGGCACTGTTACTGGCCAGCGCGGTATCTGCCTCCAACTCACCATTGAGCTGCGGGAAAACACCGCGGCAGAAAGCTCTGCTTATCCTTATCGTCAGTTCATGCACTTTTTAATATGCACCCGTCGATCCTCACCGCGGCAGTCGCGGCTAGGGTGTCGCGCGTTGACTCTTTTGGAAAATCTCTAGACATAGATCTGCTCCTTGTCATCTCCGCGGGGTTCCGTTTTGTCGCGAATCGCAAACCCGGGTTCGTTCAACGACATCCGCAATATCTTTGCCCATAAGGAGGGTCTTCTTCTCCTCCTTTTCGCTCTTCTTCAGTATAGGCGGTATTAATCACGTCATTAGCATTGATCCACTCCCCATAATCCTGCCGATAATTGTATTATGATACACGCGTTTTTACATGCGTTTTCGCAGCTTTCCCGCATGCTTATATTCATTCTTTCAATCATGCTGCGTTGCATGCTCATTTCCTGTCAGGGGTTCCACGTGGAACTCTGTAGGGAACAGGGCGTCAGCTTTGCGAGGCTGCTCGAGATGGATTCTTTTGTCCCCACTCTAATTACCATCTATTTGGCAGCTTTTTTGCCCAGGCAGCCATCTATAGATCGCTGCAACAGGGGGGGGTTCTCCGCGACCTGCTCGGTCGACTTTCTTTTCCCGCCTTCGTGTCGAGAATCGCTCCGCTGCCGCGGTCTTCCTCGCGAATGCGGGATCTCTCGGGTTCCTTCCCAAGGGGCACGGGCGCCTCCGGCTTCCCTAGGTTGCTGTATGATCTGGCCTTTTGAGAGACCACGCGAGCTACCCCTCTCGTCGCGAACGCAAAGGTGCGAACATAAAAAGCCGGCCCCCATCATATTTTCGAGGTCGGCTAGCATTATGGTTCCACGTGGAACAGCTGTCATTTTTAGTTTCGCGACGACCCTTCGCAGCGATGTTTCAGCCCACTATTTCGCTGCACTGTTTTGCTTTTCCGATTCGCCGCGGGGCCATGGTTTTCTCCTCAAGAATCATACCGATAAGCTCCAGCTGTCCATAAGCCTTTCTAAGTCTTCGCGCGTAAAGTATTCTATCTCGATCTTGCCTTTTGAGGCTGTGCCCCTAAGCTTAACCTTTGTTTGAAAACGAGAGCACAGTTGTTCCTCGATATCATTCAAATAGCTGTATTCCTTAACAGGTGTCGCCACTTTTGTAATGATCGGGGGCTGCTCTCTAAATCTCATTTTGATCATTTCTTCGAGTCTTCGTACAGAAAGGCCTTCTCGAACAATTCGCCTCGCCATTAATATCTGCTCGTCCACATCCTCTAGGCTAAGCAAGACCTTCGCATGCCCAAGAGATATGAATTCATTGCTAATCATTTTGAGGATTTCCTCTGGCATTTGTACAACGCGAAGCAGATTCGTGATCGTTGAGCGGCTTTTGCTGACACGCAGGGCGATTTCTTCTTGGGTCAATCCATAATCGTCGATTAGCCGCGCATACGCTAACCCTTCTTCCACGGGCGAAAGATCGTCGCGCTGGATGTTTTCGATTAAGGCCTTTTCCGTCATGGCCTGGTTGTCGCATTCATCAAGGATAATGCAACTGATATTCTCGAGCCCGGCCAGCTCCGCGGCACGGAAGCGGCGTTCGCCTGCGATGATGTAGTAGCGCATACCGTTTGGGTAAACGAGGATGGGTTGCAGCAAACCATGCTCGCTAATCGAATGGGCAAGCTCTTTGAGTTTGATCTCGTCAAACTCCTTTCGGGGCTGACCCGGGTTGGGGTCCAGGTCCTTCAGGGATATCTCTTGGATTTCTCTCATCGGCGTCGCAGAGTCGTTGATGAGTGCCCCAAGGCCTCTTCCAAGTCCCTTTTTAGGCAATGCCTTCGACACGTTCGAGCACCTCCTTTGCTAGGTCGCGATAGACTTCAGCGCCGCGCGACTTCGGGTCATAAATTATTATTGGCACACCATGGCTGGGGGCTTCGCTTAAGCGGATGTTTCTCGGCACAATGGTCCTAAATACTTTGTCTCGAAAATGGCTTTTGACCTCATCAACAACCTGAATGGACAGATTTGTCCGGGCGTCAAACATTGTAAGAAGAACGCCCAGGATCTCCAGCTCCCGGTTGATTGACCTGCGCACTCGGTCCAGGGTTCTCAACAGAAGGCTTACCCCTTGCAAGGCATAAAATTCACATTGTATGGGAACCAATACATGCGTAGCGGCGCACAGCGCGTTCAAGGTTAGCAGCCCAAGGGAGGGCGGACAATCAATAATAAGGAAGTCATATGAATTGGCGACCGGATAAAGCGCAGAGGCGAGTCTTCCTTCTCTGTTGATTTCCGCAACCAATTCAATCTCAGCGCCGGCAAGTTCGATGCGCGCAGGGGCTACCCATAAGTTGGGAAGTCCTGTTTCTACAATTACATCAAGAACTGAGGTGTTGTTGATCAGGCAGTCATAGATGCATTGGGTAAGATTCTGTTTTGAAATCCCCGATCCTGTTGTTGCGTTGCCCTGAGGGTCAAGATCAACCAAGAGCACCTTACACCCCTTTTCAGCAAGGCTTGCACCTAGATTTACCGCAGTTGTTGTTTTTGCCACACCACCTTTTTGATTTGCAATAGCAATAATGTTGCTCAAAATTTTCCCTTCTTTCGTTTGCGCTCCTTTTCCTTTTCATCTTAACAAATTTCATACAGAAAAGGAAGCGTTTTGTCAAAAACCGATGAAGGATCGAGATAAACCATGCCTGTAAGGAGGATCTGTCTCACCATCATGCCAAAAAACACGTTAACCCAACTTTCGACGCCGAAAGTTAGGTTAACTACCTAATCCGTCAAGCCATCAATGGCACAAAAATTGCCATGCACAACTTGATGAAGATTTGCATGACGCCCGTATGCTCTGTTCCACCGATTGTCGACTCTTTATACAGGCCTCTTTTCTCGTCTTCCTTGCTCCAAATAAATCAGCAATACAGATATGTCAGCCGGATTAACGCCGCTTATCCTCATAGCCTGTCCCACACTCTCCGGACGGACTTCCATAAGCCGGGCTTTTGCCTCATTAGCCAATCCATAAATCTTTTCATATGGAAAATCCACAGGCAACGCCTTGCTTTGCATGCGCTTACAGCGCTCTATCTCTTCTTCTTGAAGCTTAATATATCCTTGATATTTTAATCTGATATGAGCCTCTTCAAAGGCCTCTTCCTCAATTAATATGTCTTTCTTATCAACGTGCATCGACAGTTCCAACGCGTCCTTGGCAGAAACTTCCGGCCGTTTAAGCAATTCCGCCATTTTTAAGCCGCTGCGCAAGGGCGAACTCTTCACCCTTGTCAATATCTCACTGACCTTCTGATCTGATGGTGAAAGCACGGTGTTTTGCCAGAACGCCTCAATCCTTTGCAGGGCCTCTATTTTTTTTACATAACGAGACCATCGCTCATCGGAAACCAGGCCGATGGCTCGGCCTTTTTCCGTTAAGCGTATGTCCGCGTTATCCGCCCGCAGTGTCAAGCGATATTCGGCCCTTGATGTTAACAGCCGATAGGGTTCAATAATTTCTCTGTTGACCAGATCGTCAACCAGCAACCCCAGGTACGCCTCGTATCTGGCCAGCACAAAGGGTGGTTTATCTTTGACTTTTAACGCGGCATTAATCCCCGCCAAAAGACCCTGTCCCGCCGCTTCCTCGTAACCAGAGGTTCCGTTTACCTGGCCCGCGCAAAACAACCCCGGCCAGGTGCGCATCTCCAGAGTCAGGCCCAGCTGAGACGGCTTGATATAGTCGTATTCAATAGCATAACCTGGCTTGAGCAGGCGCGCCTTTTCCAAGCCAGGAATGCTATGCAAAACTTCACTTTGAACCTCCTCCGGCAGGCTTGTTGACAATCCCGCAACATAAAACTCCGGCAAATCATGGCCCTCAGGCTCCAAAAAAATCTGATGGCTCGGACGCTGCGCGAAACGCACAACCTTATCCTCTATAGACGGACAATACCGCGCGCCAACACCTTCCACAATTCCGGTATACATTGGCGCCCTATGGAGATTGGCTCGAATGATCTCGTGTGTTTGCTCCGTTGTGTAACCAAGATAGCAAGGCAACTGCCTTTTAGGCTCCCGCCCCCAAAACATGCTTTCAATCGGTAAAAAAGAAAACCCCCGAGCAATATCATCACCTTTTTGGACCTTAAAAGCATTATAATTTACATCACAATTAAGAATGCGTGGCGGTGTCCCTGTTTTAAAGCGCCCCAAGGCGATTCCCATTTCCCCAAGCTGTCTCGGTAACTCCAACGCTGCCATTTCACCAGCCGGGCCTCCCCCATAAACAACATCACCCATAATGATCCTGCTGCGCAAAAATGTACCGCCCGTCATAACGACTGCGCCTGCCCGATAAAAAGCGCCCTCACGAGTCACAACTCCACGGACACAGTTCTCTTCTATATGCAACCCGTGCACGGCCGCCTGCCTGACAAGAAGATTCTCTTCTTGAACCATGATCGTCCTCATAGCATTTTGATACGCGCTCTTGTCAGTCTGGATGCGCAATGCCTGCACGGCGGGTCCTTTTCCCATATTCAGCTGCCGCGCCTGCAAAGACGTCCGATCTGCCGCGATAGCCATTTGCCCACCCAACGCGTCGATTTCCCGTACAACATGGCCCTTTGCCGGTCCCCCCAGAGACGGATTACAATACATATATGCCACCCGATCCCAACTCATTGTTAAAAGCAACGTACGGCATCCCATCCGCGCCGAAGCCAGCGCCGCTTCGCAGCCAGCGTGGCCCGCCCCAATCACAACAACATCAAAACTCCCAGCCTGATATATGTACACCTTTGACAACACCATTCCTTTCCCCCTACTTCAAGACCACGTAATATTGGCATTGATCAATCGACACCACGTCGACACCGCGTTGACACCACGTTGACACCACGTTGACACCACCCCGACACTACCCCGACACCGGCTCGACACTTTTCCGACATTGCGGCGACACTGTCCCGACACCCGGTCGACATTTCCTGATGATCCGTGGGCGGCGCATCGACAAGACGCCGACAAAACATCTAACATCTTGAACACAGAATACAACGGTTGCTCATTTTATGCAAGGGTCTTCGGGCCACGTTCGTCGCACAAAATCGTGACATTTGTCATCCGTTTCGTGACAATCATCATCTACACAACCTATGTCCCTTCCTATATCATTAGACTTGTCCAAGAGATCAAACATTATAACAAGGAAGGTGAATAGCATGTCAACTCAAATTTGGGATCCTCCCATCAGAAAGGAAAAAGTCAAAATCAGCGTTAACAGAATACTGAAGCTCAACAATGTTTTAATCAGAGAAATCGCTCCAACCGAATTGAACTATGAGAACCAAATTTTTAACCAAATGCGCGCTTATATCCAGGACAAAGGCGCCAGCACTGTCGGGCCGGTCATCACTTATTCCAAAGCAGAAAAAGACGCCGGCGGCATAACAACAGCAAACAAACGCATTATGATTCAAGTATCTCAAGTGATTACGGCAGAAAATCCCTATTTATATGAAGATTGCATCCGCGTTGAGAGCTGCTTGTACGCCAGATTCAACGAAAGAATCGACAGCCTTCCGTATGCCTATGACAAACTTGGGGTTTACGCTTTCGAAAACGATCTCAAACTGCACGGCGAAAGCTACACCATCTCACTCAATTCCTTCGGCTCAAAACTGACAGCAGACATCTTCATGCCCTTTATCCGCCTTTGCTGAATCCCCAATCAATCCCTCCCTACATCAAATCACTTACTTCCCGATACAGAACCGCGCAAAAATCCGCTCAATCACATCTTCCCGCACCTCATGCCCGGTAATGAGGGATACCTCCTCTAGCGCTCTCAGGATATCAAGAGACACTAAGTCGAAGGGAACACTTGCACCAAGGGCTCCTAACGCTTTTTCCACATAAGCCAGCCCTACCCGGACAGCCTCGATTTGGCGCTCATTCGCCAGAAACGGCTGCCGGTACATATCAAATCCATCCAAAAAACGTTTACGCAGCTCGGTTTTCAACTCGTCAAACCCCGTCCGAGCTTTAACAGAAAAGGGTATGCACGTCAGTTCATAACCGGCTTCCCTCACCGGCTTCGCTGCTATCTCCACCCTCATGTCCGTATAAAGAAGATCCGTCTTGTTCACCAACACAATGGTTTTGTCGGCATATTGAACCAAAACCTCCCGCTCCTGCTCTGAAAGCATTCTCTCTTGCTTCTCTACCGCTTTGCGTGTGGCGTCAAGCATAAACAAAACAACATCCGCTTGCTCCAAGGCTTTCCGCGAACGCGCTATCCCCAAAATCTCTATTGGATCCTCGCTCTTCCTCAATCCAGCCGTATCAATTAAGTGCAAGAGCAATCCACCAAGATTAGCGGACTCATGGATCTCATCCCGCGTCGTTCCCGGAATATCAGTAACGATCGCGCGCTCCTCTCCCAGCAAGGCATTGAGAAGACTTGACTTCCCAACATTCGGGGTTCCGGCAATAACCGTCACAATGCCTTCACGAATAATTTTCCCCGTTCTGCTGGCGCGCAACGCTTCCTGCATGGTTTCCCGCACGCGGATAAGGTCGGTCTGCAAAACATCCGCCTGAACAAGCTCTACTTCCTCTTCAGGAAAATCAATATGGGCCTCTATCGAAGCCACAATATCAAGAAGCTCTCCGCGCAAGCCTTTGACCGCCTCAGATACGGCGCCGCCCAACTGAACAAGGGCCAAATCGGCAGACAGATCATTCTTCGCGTTAATAAGATCAATAATGGCTTCCGCCTGCACCAAATCAATCTTCCCGTTCAAAAAAGCGCGCTTGCTAAACTCACCGGGCTGCGCGAGGCGCGCCCCACAGCGACAGCATATATCCAGAATCCGATGAACAATAACCATGCCGCCGTGGCAAGAGATTTCAACAACATTCTCACCGGTGAAAGACGCCGGCCCTCGCATACGCGCCGCCATGATCTGATCAATCCTCTTGCCGTCATCACAAAACCAGCCCAGACACAAAACAGACACATCCCCGCGCAGCCATGCCGCGGAGCGTGTCTGGAAGCAAGCGTTCATAATATCTTCAGCCTGGGAACCGCTCAGGCGGATCAGGTGCAATGCGGCCTCACCAGGAGGCGTGGCCAACGCCACAATTGTCTCATCAAACTTCCCCATAACACATGATCACATACCGCGCTTCGGTGAAATCACCACACGCCGGTTGGGCTCCTGCCCTTCGCTGTATGTCACCACAGTCGAATCATCCTGCAGCGCCACATGAATCATCCGGCGCTCTTGCGGACTCATTGGCTCGAGAACAACACGGCTTCCTGTTTTTCGCGCTTTATCAGCCAGCTTGTTTGCCAACCGCGCCAGCGTTTCCTCCCGACGTTTGCGATACCCTTCTATGTCGACAATAACACGCTTTCTCTCATTCATCATCTTGGATACAGCCAGGTTGGTCAAAAACTGAATCGCTTCCAGAGTATCGCCGCGCCGCCCAATAAGCATCCCCAATTCTTCACCTGAAATATTGACGGTATGCTGCTCATCTTTTTTAACAACCTCAAAAGAAGCCTTTACATCCATCGCGTCAATCATCTCCTGAAGAAAACGGCAAGCCAATTCACCCGCTTCTTCTCCGGTTCCGCTTGTGCTGGCCTCGTCGGCGTTCTTTAAACCATCCTTCAAATTTTCCAGGCTGGAAATGCGCACCCGCGCCATTTTCATCCCGAAAAGACCTAAGAAACCTTTTCGGCCTCCCTCTTCAAGAATCTCAATCTTCGCTTGATCCCGTTTGACGCCTAATTCCAACAATCCGCTTTCAATAGCGTTTTCCACAGTTGAGGCAATCTTTTCAACGGTCTTCATAAAAACATTCCCCCCACCAAACCATATTCCATCCATTGTTCTCCGTTATGCTTCTCCGCCGGCCTCAGCTTCCTGCAAGGCCACCTTTTTCTGTTTCTGCGCGTCCAGATACTTGTTGGTCAGGATTGTCTGCAAAAGCTGAGCCAGGTTATATGTGAGAAAATACAAAGCCATACCAGACGGAAGGCTGAACATGATAAAAACAAAGAAAATCGACATGAAAATATTCATGTATTTCATCGAGCCCATCATAGGATTCGCCGGCGGCTCAACTTCTCTGGTTTTACCCTTCGCGTTTGTCACAACTGTCTTCTTCGGCGTTTGGGTCATCGAGGTAATTTTCATCACCAAAAACATCGTTGCGCCCACCAAAATCGGCAGAATATAGGAACGAGGATCCGAGAGATTGTTATAAGGATCTTTGAGCACAAAACCAAAGAACTGAGCGGCAGGACCAGTACCATAATCATGATTCAACAGCATCCGATAGAAACACCAAATAATCGGCAGCTGAATCAACATCGGTAAACATCCTGACATAGGATTAATTTTACGCCTTTTGTAGAGTTCCATGATCTTTTGGTTATACAATTCTTTGTTGTGGCCGTACTTTTTCTGCAGCTTCGCTTGAATCGGCTGTACCTCAGCCATTTTGCGCATAGACACTTGCTGTTTCCAGTTTAACGGAAAAACCAGCAGCTTAATTATAATGGTAAACAGTACAATAGCAATAGCGTAAGAAGGTATACCAATGACTTCGGTAAAGGCTTTCAAGGCGTCCAGAACAAAGCTCATACCTCCGATCAGCGGATTGGGCTTCTTCGGTTCCTGTTCGACCACCGGCTCATTTTGTTGTTCGGGCTCCGTTCCCGTCCCGCCTTCAGGTTCCGTTCCCTGCTCCGGTTCTGATGGAATATCCAAATTGGCCCCATTTTCAAGTTCAACTTCTGCCACCATCATTGGCGAAAGGTTGGCGTCATCATCTCCCAGATCCTTAACCGCAAAAACAGCGGCGACACTTATAACCATAAGAAAGGACACCAGGCCGATCCAAAGGGATTTTTGAATTCTCTTCTTCACATTTATCCTCCTTCAAACAGGATCATAACCGCCGGGATGAAAAGGATGGCACTTGAGAACGCGGCGGAGGGCTTTCCAAAGGCCTTTACCGAAACCGTATTTCCTTACAGCTTGTATGGCATACTCGGAACATGTGGGATAAAATCTGCATGTAGGCGGTTTCAACGGCGAAATAAACTTCTGATAGAAACGGAGAAGCGAGATAGCCAGTGTCGCAGGCGCTTTTCTCAAAGAGAACACTCTTTGAGCGGAAAGGGCTCTTCGAGCAGAAAACTCTCTGTAAACAGAAAGGGTTCTGTTAATCATAAAATCCCTCCTCTTCTCCAAAGATAGCAAAGGGCTTTCTCAACATCCCGGAACGTCGCTTCAGTAATCGCCGCCCGGGCAATACATATCATCAGGCAGGGGTGCCTAAAAGAAGGTGCCGATAGGCGAACAACCTCTCGCATCAGGCGTTTGGCTCTGTTTCTTTGCGCAGCCTTACCAACCTTTTTAGATGCGATAAACCCGATCCGGCTGCGTCCGTCGGTATAACAGCGCGCAGACTTGTCCACACATAGATACACAACAACCAAACGCGAAACATAGCGCGTACCCTGGGCAAAGACTTCCTTATACTCCTTTTTTTTATTCAATCGGAATTGTCTTTCCAGCATACCTTAAACCGTTAAGCGTTGACGCCCTTTCAAGCGGCGACGTTTCAAAACCTTCCGGCCGCCTGAGGAACTCATTCTCGCCAAAAAACCGTGCACGCGTTTATGTCTTCTATTTTTAGGCTGATATGTCCTTTTCATGTCACACCTCCCTGAACTCTAAGTCAGCTAACGAGTACGCTCAATGAGATTGTTAAACTTTCGCTGTCCCCAAATTATACTCTATTTAAAAATCACATGTCAAGGAAACCCTACGGTATCATATTTTAAAGTGCATGAACTGACGATAAGGATAAGCAGAGCTTTCTGCCGCGGTGTTTTCCCGCAGCTCAATGGTGAGTTGGAGGCAGATACCGCGCTGGCCAGTAACAGTACCACGTCAGGGGTTGGGGAGCGGGAGAATCCAAGCGCCTCTCTGCCTGACGTAACCTCAAAAGGCGAAAAGAGTTCGCGGGCTTTTGGAGTCTCCCGCTCACCAAACCCTACCTCGGGACTGTTACGAGCCCACATAATATCCATCTCCATTCACCATTAGGTTGCGGGAGAACCCCGCAGTGGATATTTCTATTTATTTTTTTGTCCCTTCCTGCACTTATAAAATATGCACCCAATTGACGATTGCTATTGATGTTCTGTTGATATTCGTCTATTATTATGGGCAAGATCATGAAGACATAAACCCGGACAACAGAAAGGAAGTGCTTCCTATGAGAAAAGGCTGCGCCGTTTTAAGTTTTTTTGCCGCTTTCACTATCCTTTGCTGGCTGGCTACACCCCCTCTTGTCGAGGTTTCATTTTTGTATCAACTATCTCAACTGCTGGCCGCACTGGCCCTAGTGGGATTTGCGTGCGCGAATTTTATTACCACCCGCCACCCTCTTATTGATAACCTATTTAACGGCCTTGATAAAGGCTATCTTGCGCACAAATGGCTGAGTGTTTCTTCTGTTGTCCTTGTTATTACGCACCTAATTACTATTAATTTGAGCCGCCATGCCGAACAAGGAACGACGCGGGGTATGACTCAGGATCTGTCGGGAGCTTCTGAAGCTGAGAACATCTTTACCCATATCGGTATCCCCAGCCTCATTTTGTTTGTTGTTTTAGTTTTAATCGCTCTTTTTGCGAAGAAATTAAATTATCAAAGATGGAAGTCCGCCCATAAATTTATGCTCGTGCCCTACGCCGTTGGTTTGGTTCACTATTATGGCTCTTCTGTTTATGGAACTTTTAATTTTACGACTTTTAGCGTCTGGCTCAATATCTTCAATTCGGTTGGCGTTCTATCGGCTCTCTATAGCATTTTCCTCTATGAAAAAATCGCGTTTCCTTTCCGTTATAAAGTTTCATCCCTTCGCTCCGTCTCCAAAGACTCCTTAGAGATCACAGGCACAGCAACAGGAAAAGGTCTTTCTTGCCAACCTGGGCAGTTTGTTTTTCTAAAAATTCCCGGCAAAAGCTCTAGAATCCCCGGAACCACCACAAGCTTTCCGTCTCATCCCTTCACCGTAAGCAACACGCCACAGAGCGGCACCCATAAAGGAACACTTCAATTTACAATTAAAAACTTGGGTGATCACACCGCCGCATTAATCAAAACTTTACAAATCGATACCCCTTTTGCTGTTTCGACGCCCCACGGCAGGTTTGATTATACAAGAGGCAGCCGGCATCAAATCTGGATTGCCGGTGGCATCGGTATTACACCCTTTAGGAGTTTCTATTTGACGGATATACCGAAAGACTATTCGATTGATTGCTTTTACGCTTATCACGGGGAAGCAGAGGGGGTTTACCTAGAAGAAATGAGGACTTTAGAGAAAGATAATCTGCGTCTGCATCTCATAGACGACACGGAGCAAGGTTTTTTGACTGTTGACACAATCAAAGACCGTATTAGCGGAGAAGAACCGGTTGATATCTATTTCTGCGGTCCTCACCCTATGAGGGAAAACTTGAGGAAGAATCTAAGAAACAGTGGTATTCGTGTGCTGGGATTTCATTTTGAGGCGTTTCAATTCGGGCGTTAGACGTTGCAGGAAGCGTCTCCCAGAACAAATTAATGTAGGAAATATTTGGTTATATTTGCTTGTACCTTCTGGATACCCTGTTAACAACCTGTTAACACGATTGTCCATCTTGATTAACCCTGTTGATAAACCCTGGAAAACTTGTTATGATAAAAGCCACTGTTGCGAGAGCCCACACCCTCGACTTGTTCATATTTTATAACCATACTTATACACAATACCCTAAAAAGGAGGCTTTGTCATGGTTTCGTCCCCACTTCCTCATCACGCCGACTATCTGGAGACCCTTTGGACAAACATTCTTACATCCCTCAAAGGAGAAATGCAACCTTCTAGCTTCGACACCTGGCTCTCCTCAGCGCAGCTAACCGACTTTAAAGACAATACGCTCACCATCTCCGTCGCCAACGAATTCTGTAAAGAATGGATTGAGGATCGTTATTTTCGTTTAATCAGAAATATCGCTCAAAGCATTCTACGCCGTCCTATCTCCCTCACCTTAAAGGTCAGCGACAGCCCCGACGCGAACAATGACTTAATCTCTTTGAATCCGTTGGTTCCCCTCAACCCCAAATACACCTTTGACACCTTCGTCATTGGCAACGGCAATCGTTTTGCCCACGCCGCCGCTCTGGCCGTCGCCGAATCCCCCGCCAAATCATATAATCCTCTCTTTCTCTACGGCGGCAGCGGTTTAGGTAAAACCCATCTCATGCACGCCGTTGGTCACACGATCCACAAAAAATATCATCATATGAAAATAGCCTACGTCACTGGTGAACAATTCACCAACGAACTCATCGACTCCATCCGCTATGAAAAGCAAGTTGAATTTCGCAACACTTACCGCAAAGTCGATGTTCTCCTTATTGACGACATCCAATTCCTCGCCGGCAAAGAAGGCACTCAGGAAGAATTTTTCCACACATTCAACACCCTCTACGAAGCCAGCAAACAGATTATTATTTCCTCCGATCGTTCGCCGCGAGAAATCCCTACCCTGGAAGAGCGTCTGCGTTCCCGCTTCGAATGGGGCCTAACCACCGACATCAATCCACCAGACTACGAAACACGCATCGCGATCTTACGCAAAAAATCTCAAATAGAACAATTCATCGTCCCAGAAGAAATCATTAATTTTATTGCCACAGAAATTCACTCTAACATCCGCGAACTCGAAGGCGCCCTTATTAAAATAGCCGCTCACTGCAAAATGACGGAGTCTCCTGAAGAACCCATCATTATGACACCGGATCTTGCCGCCGAAGTTCTAAAAGATATGTTACCTCAAAGCGGACACAACATCTCAGGCGAAACCATCCAAAAAATCGTTGCCGAACACTATAACATGACCGTTCAAGAACTCAAACAAAAAAAACGTACCCGCACCGTTTCCTTTCCGCGTCAAGTCGCCATGTATCTCTGCCGCAAACACACCGACCTATCTCTGCCTATGATCGGCGAAATTTTCGGCGGTCGCGACCATACCACTGTCCTTCACGCTTACGACAAAATTAATCAATTGCGCGATCAGGATCCCTTCGTTGAACGCAGTATCAATGAAATCGTCAACAAACTAAGAATTTCCTAAGGTCTTCCCCAAAGAATCCACAAGCTTACCAATCGCATCCACAACTTATTAAGAGATTATTCTTGTCTAGATTCTAGTCCTACAAACCACCTGAGTATGATATTCACAATTCATACATAGATACGACGACTACGACTAGAGATCTTATTAATAACCAGCGGAGGAAACCATGAAAATCTATCTTACCAAAACAGCTATTCTTCAAGGTGTCCAAACCGTCCAAAGGGCTGTCCCTTTAAAGAGTCCCATGCTCAATCTTCAATCCATACTGCTAACAGCCCAAGATAATCATATAACCTTTGCAGCCACAGATATGGAAATTGGCATTCGCTGTTTTCAAAAAGCCGAAATAGAAGAA
The DNA here is from genome assembly GCA_009783315.1 of Peptococcaceae bacterium. GTDB lineage: Bacteria > Bacillota > Desulfitobacteriia > Desulfitobacteriales > Syntrophobotulaceae > WRJI01. The sequence continues at coordinate 10,549 of WRHI01000048.1, read as the reverse complement.
GAAGGCACCATACTTTTGCCGGCCAAACTTCTCTTTGAAATCATCCGTCGCTTACCGGACGATATTATAGAATGCGAAAGCAACGGCAGAAACTTTATCCTGCGTTACGGCGACGCCGACTTTACACTTAATGGTTATGATCCAGAGGAATATCCGGAAATTGGCGGATTTGTTGCCACAACAACTATGACACTTCCTGGGCAAATCCTAAAAAAAATTATCCAACAAGTCCAATTTGCCTGTAAAATAGACGAAGAAAGCGGCGACGTCTTTTCTGGAATCCTTATGGAGACACAAGATGAAACGTTAACCTTGGCCGCTACGGACACACACCGCCTAGCGGTCAATACAGGTACCTTTTCAACAACAGAAAGAGGACAAATGGGTGGAAAAGTTGTCGATCTTATCTCGAAAACCAAACAAAGTTGGATAATTCCCAACAAATCCATGCTTGAACTTAGTCGCCTGCTCAAAAACGACGACGAAGTTACTATTGAAGGACATCGGGAATCAGCGCGGTTAAATTTTAAATTTAATGATATCGAACTTATAACACGCCTCATTAATGGACAATACCCCAACTATAAACAAGTTATCCCCACCGCCGCCGGCGGCGCAAAAATCCTTTTTGATCGGGTAATCCTTCTAGAAGCGGTCGAAAGGGCTGGTCTATTATCCCGGGACGCCTATTTAAAAACCAGCGTCGTCCGCTTCCAAATTGAAGAAGGACAAATTGTTATTAATCAAGCCGCGGAGATGGGTAAAATCTTCGAAAGAATACCAGTCGAATTTACAGGAACCGGTATGACTATATCCTTTAACCTCCGTTATATTATTGATGCTCTAAAAAATATAGAAACAGAAAAGATATCTCTGGAACTGTCAAGTCCATACGCTCCATGCGTCTTTCGACCGGTAGAAAGCGAAGATGATGAAACCTACATTAATCTGATTCTGCCGTTGCGGCACTGATAAAAGCTATGCAATTATATAACCTCGAATTGCGTGATTTTCGCAATTACAAAGAAGAATATATTGAATTTGCTCCAGGCGTTAATATTTTTATTGGAAATAACGGGCAAGGTAAATCAAACCTCCTTGAAGCTGTTAATTATTTATCCGTAGGTAAATCGCCACGAATAAAGTTGCAAACTGATTTAATACGCTGGGGATGTGATAAGTTTTTACTGAAAGCGGCGTGCCAATGCGCCGATCGCTCATTAACCATGGAAAGCCATATGAATAGAGAAAAAAAAGTTTTAAAGATTAATGGCGTTCCGTTAAAAAAATTATCCGAATATATAGGAACACTGGTAACGGTTTTTTTCTATCCCGACGATTTAAATCTCCTAAAAAAAGGGCCGACAGAAAGACGCAAATTTATCGATCAGCTGATATCCCAAAATAAACCTTTTTATATTTCAATGCTTAACACTTATTTAAAAATCCTTAAACAAAAAAATAACCTCTTACGGCAGCGCGGGGATGTTGCGGCTTTGAAAAGTCAGCTGCAGATTTGGAACGAACAGCTGTTTCAGGCCGGCAGCCGGATTATAGAAAATCGTTTACTTTATACCGGCTCACTGCGCGAAAATATGGCGGAGAGTTTCTATTATTTGTTTGGAGAAAATCAGGAATTAGAACTTATCTATCAATCTTGTGGCAAAAGCGACTATCATGATATTGTTGATAACTTCGCTCAACAACTCGAAAATCATATGGACCAAGAAATTGAACAACGGACTGCCCTATATGGTCCGCACCGGGATGATATATTGGTTCTTCTTAATGGTCGGCCGGCACGCTACTTCGCTTCTCAAGGACAACAGAGAGCTCTCGTTCTTAGTATGAAACTGTCAGAAATGGAAATAATTATAAGGGAGAAAGGAGAACCACCCTTGCTTCTCCTTGACGATATTTTTTCTGAATTAGATGAAATTAGACAAGATTTTCTTATGAACTACATTGTTGCCGCTGGTCAGCAAACATTAGTTAGTTTGACACATTTGGATACTATGAAAGATTTAAGGAACAGCGGACAGATCTTCCGCGTGCGTAATGGAGTTATAAATTAATAACCAATACTAAAAGGAGTCAGAGCAAAAACGCAAATGTATATGCATATAGGAAATAATCAAATGATTCGGTTAGAAACGATTATAGCTATAGTCGATCTCAAAACAATACAAGCTAATTCGGGAGTAAATCACCATGAAAAAAGTATCATTATTACAGATAAAGATGTTTTTTATTCATCCATATCATCCGTTACCTTGCTGGAACGCACAAAAGTTCCCTTAACGAAGACAAACTGACTTGCACAAAGAATCACAACTGCGGTATACTGTAGGAATGGGGTTAAAGAGAGTCGTTCATGAGATGTTTAGGATTCATTAGGAGGTAAAAAAACTTGGCGCTTGATAAGAGTATCTTTGAACCGGATACCAACTACGGCGTAGAACAGATGAAGATTCTGGAAGGCATTGAAGCCGTCCGTATGAGACCGGGTATGTACATTGGTACAACATCCTCCCGGGGTTTACATCATTTGGTTTATGAAGTTGTCGATAACAGCATCGATGAGGCCATGGCGGGCTACTGCAGTAAAATAGAAGTCATAATCCATGTCGATAATAGTATAACGGTTAAGGATAATGGACGCGGGATTCCTGTGGATATTCATCCTGAGTATAACAAATCTGGTCTAGAGATAGCTTTGACAGTTTTGCACGGAGGAGGTAAGTTTAGCAACAGTGTTTATAAGGTTTCCGGTGGTCTTCATGGCGTCGGCGTAACCGTTGTTAACGCATTGTCCGAATGGATGAAAGCCGAAGTTTGTATAGAAGGAAAAAAATATTTTCAGGAATTTACACGGGCCATTCCTGTAGCACCATTAAAAAAAATTGGCACATACAAAGGAGATTCAGGAACAACGATCATCTTTAAGCCGGATAGTGAGATTTTTGAAGAAACAATTTTTGATTATGAGATTCTGTCAGAACGGTTAATGGAGCTGTCATTTCTCAATAAAGATGTTACCATTACAATCATAGATGAACGAAGCAATAAGAAAGAAGTTTATAGAAACTCCGGCGGGGTTTCTGATTTCGTAAAATATCTGAACCATAATAAAGATATCATACACAAACCTGTCTACATTGAAAAAGTTCATCACAGGACAAAAGAGGATGAAGAAACAACAGAACTCATACATGTTGAAATGGCTCTTCAATATAACACCGGCTATATCGAAATATTACAGTCCTATGTTAACAATATTCATACCCAAGAAGGAGGTACCCATGAGGCAGGTTTTAAAGCTGCCATGACCTCTGTTATTAATGATTACGCCCGCAAAAGCGGTATTCTTAAAGAAAAAGACAACAATTTTACCGGCGACGATGTGCGCGAAGGTTTGGCGGTTGTTCTTTCCGTCAAGGTGCCGGAACCTCAGTTTGAGGGTCAGACGAAGACAAAATTAGGGAACAGCTATGTGCAGCCAATTGTTAATGGAGCAGTAAGGGAAGGGTTGACGGAGTTTTTTGAGGAAAATCCAGCCACAGCCAAAAAAATTACCGATAAAGCTTTGCAAGCAAGCCGGGCTCGTATTGCCGCCCGCAAAGCCCGGGAACTGATAAGGGGCAAGAATAAGCTGGAAGGTAATAGTCTGCCCGGTAAACTGGCTGACTGTTCATGGAAAAACGCCGAATATTGCGAACTCTTTCTCGTTGAGGGAGACAGCGCCGGCGGCTCAGCTAAATCAGGACGGGACAACCGTTATCAGGCCATCTTGCCTTTGCGAGGGAAAATACTTAATGTGGAGAAAGCTCGCCTTGATAAAATACTTGGCAACGAAGAGATACGTTCCATGATTACAGCTATGGGTACAGGCATTTCCGACAATTTTGCCCTTGACAAGGCGCGCTACCACAAAATCGTTATTATGACCGACGCCGACGTGGACGGCGCCCATATTCGTACTTTGCTGCTAACGTTTTTCTATCGCTTTATGACGCCGTTAATCCGGGAAGGCTACGTTTACATTGCCCAGCCGCCCCTGTTTAAAATCGAAAAAAATAAGGATGTTCAATACGCCTATAGTGACAAGGAACTGGAAAGAATTCTGAATCAGGTCGGCCGCGATCGTTGCAGCATTCAGCGCTACAAAGGGCTGGGTGAGATGAACGCCGATCAGCTCTGGGAAACCACTATGAATCCGGAATCCCGTACTATTCTACAGGTGAGAATGGAACACGCCCTACAGGCCGAAGAATATTTTACCATCCTCATGGGCGACAAAGTCGAACCGCGCCGAAATTTTATCCAATCAAACGCGGCTTCTGTGAAGAACCTGGATATTTAATGCTATAGGCAAAAAGGAGTGAGTAATGTGTCCATAGACCTGAGCGGTGGTAAAGTGCTGCCGATTGAGATATCTGAAGAACTGAAGAGTTCTTTTATAGACTATTCCATGAGCGTTATTGTCAGTCGCGCCCTCCCTGACGTCCGTGACGGGTTGAAACCGGTTCACCGCCGGATTCTCTATACCTTCTACGAGGCGGGAATGACGCCGAACAAAGGATACAGCAAATCCGCCCGCATGGTCGGGGATTGCATGGGGAAATATCATCCCCATGGAGATTCCTCTATTTATGACGCTTCTGTCCGCATGGCCCAGGATTTCAGTAGCCGTTATCCCCTGGTAGACGGACATGGAAATTTCGGATCCCTGGACGGAGACGCACCGGCGGCTATGCGCTATACGGAGGTGCGCCTGGCGCCGATTTCCATGTACATGCTGGCCGATATCGACAAGGAAACGGTTGACTTCAGGCCTAACTATGATGAACGGGAATCGGAACCGGTGGTGTTGCCGGCCAAAGTGCCTAACCTTCTAATTAACGGCTCATCTGGAATTGCCGTGGGAATGGCCACCAACATACCGCCCCATAATCTAGGCGAAGTCATTGACGCCGTCATCTACTTGCTGGAACGGCGCGACCGCGCTGAGAAGGCGGGTATGGATTCTGTCGAATCGGACGAAGTCGTAATAAAAAAACTGATGAAATATATCAAAGGACCTGATTTTCCAACCGGCGGCATTATTATGGGGGACGAAGGCATCTATTCCGCTTACACAACCGGGCGGGGCAGCATCAAAGTCCGGGCCAAAGTCTCCATCGAACACGTGGAAAAAACAGGGAAAATGCGTATTCTGATTACCGAAATCCCTTATATGGTTAACAAAGCGCGGCTTGTGGAAAAAATCTCTGACCTTGCCCAAGAGAAAAAAATTGACGGCATTACCGAGGTACGGGATGAATCAAACCGCAACGGCATCCGTGTCGTCATCGAGCTGCGCCGAGACGTCAATCCCCAGGTTGTGCTGAACCAACTCTACAAACACACCCAGATGGAAGACAGCTTTGGCATTATTATGCTGGCCTTGGTCAATGATGCCCCCAAGATTCTGACCCTGCGGGAGATGCTCGATTGCTATATCGAACATCAGCGAGAAGTTGTTGTGCGCCGCTGTCGTTTTGAACTGAAGAAAGCGGAGGCAGAAGCTCACATCGTCGAAGGTTTGCGGCGGGCCTTGGATATCATCGACCAGATCATTAGCCTCATCCGCGCCTCTAAAGACAACCAAGCCGCTAAGCAAGGTCTGATGAGCGAGTTTCGGTTCAGCGACCTTCAGGCTCAAGCCATCCTTGACATGCCCCTGCGTCGCTTGACCGGTCTCGAACGTGAAAAACTTGATGAACAATACGATAGGCTGATGAACGAAATCGCATACTTAAAAGCCGTTTTGGGTTCAGACAGCATGGTACGAGAAATCATCAAAACAGAGATAAAAGAAATCCGCAAAAAATTCGCCGACGTCCGCCGTTCTCAGATCAGTATCGACGCCACCAAAATGGAAATTGAAGACCTGATCGCCCAAGAAGATGTTGTCATTACGGTCACCCACCGGGGCTACATTAAAAGGCTGCCGCTGGCGACGTATCGCAGCCAGCGCCGCGGTGGCCGCGGCATCAGCGGCCACACAACAAAAGATAATGATTTTCTTGAGCGGCTGTTTATTACATCGACCCATCACTACATCATGTTCTTTACCACCCGGGGCCGAGTTCTGCGCCTCAGGGCCCACGAGGTTCCCGAAGCCAGCCGGACAGCTAGAGGGACAGCAATCATTAACCTGCTGAACCTATCTCAGAATGAAAAAATCGCGGCTACCATCGCTGTCGAAGACTTTAACGAAGACCGTTACCTGCTGACGGTGACACGACAAGGCACCGTCAAAAAATCGCCTTTACAAGACTACAACACTCAGCGCAAAGAAGGCGTTATCGCCCTAACCCTTGACGAAGACGACGAACTCATTGGTGTGCGCCTAACCGGTGGACAAGATAGCATTATGCTGGCGACTCAAAAAGGGTTGGTTATTCACTTCCTGGAAACCGACGTCCGTGTCATGGGGCGGACCGCCCGGGGCGTCAAAGGCATTAACCTGGCTGGTGATGACAAAGTGGTTTCCCTTGATGTGATAGACAACTCTATCGCCGATTCCCTAGAAGTGCTCACATTAACCGAATGGGGATTTGCCAAACGTACCAACGTCGGCGACTTCCGCCTGCAGACCCGGGGCGGCAAGGGTATTATTGGTCACAGAATCAACGAACGGACTGGTGACCTCATCGGCATGCGCATCGTTACAGCCGAAGAAGAGCTTATGGTCATATCCGAAAACGGCATCATTATTCGTCAGCGCGTTGACGGCATCTCCAGAATCGGTCGCAGCGCCCAAGGCGTTATGGCCATGCGCACCGGCGACAGTCGCGTTGTCTCTATCGCTAAATTCGTTAAAAGCGATTACGACAGCGGCATTGAGGAAAACGGCCATGGCAAAGAAGGAATTGAAGATGGCGAAGCTGTCGAGATTGAAGAGCTTAACGGAATGGATGGATTTGACGAAACGAACGATTAACCAAAAAACGGCGAATGTCGAACAACGCACGCCCCATAAGGGATGTCGAACAACAGTCGAATAACGAATAACAAACAATGAAAGCCGAATAACGCATGTCGAACAACGAATGTCGAACAGCGGAAGCCGAACAACAGGCGCCGAACTGCGAACCCCAAAAAACGAACACCGAGAAAGATGGCAAACTTCCCCCCGCCCTGTTGGAGGATCTGCTCAAATGGAGCGGCGCGCCTCGCGCTGAAGTCCTAAACGGTCCCGGCATTGGTGAAGACGCGGCCCTGATTCGCTGGCCGGAAGGGGCTTACCTGGTCGCTGCCAGCGATCCCATAGTTGGCGCCCAGAAAGGCGCGGGCCATCTTCTCGTGGCGGTCAACGCCAATGACATCGCTTGCAAAGGCGGCGATCCGCGCTATTTTCTCGTTACCCTCATCGTTCCCCATGAAGGCGGCCTTGAAAGAGCCCACGCCCTCATGGCCGAAATCGACGAAAGCTGCCGGCGGATCGGCGTTTCCATCGTCGGTGGGCACACAGAGCTGACCACCCGCTATACCCAGCCTGTCATTGTCGGAACCATGCTGGGATCGTCGCGATACTGTTACGATGCCACCCAAGCGCGCGCGGGAGACGTGGTGTTGATGACCAAACACGCTGGGCTGGAAGGTATGTCTATAGTGGCTGGGGACAGACCCGATCTTTTTTCCTTTTTGACCGGCCAAGAACTTGAAGACGTTAAAGAATGGGAATCATGTCTCTCTGTCATACCGGAAGCTGCGTTGATCCGGGATCTGGTTATCGCCATGCACGATCCAACCGAAGGAGGGTTGGCGGGAGGGCTGGATGAGCTGAGCCATGCCTGCGGCCGATCCATACAGATCGACAAAGAGCAAATCCTGATCTCTCCGCTGACGCGCAAAGCGGCTCAAGAACTAGGTTTTGATCCAATGCGGTTGATTTCGTCCGGGGTTTTGCTGGCGGTACTGCCTCAACGGTACAAGGAAGAAGCGCTGCGACGGCTCAAAAAAGCAGGGATACCCGCGGCGATAATCGGGGAAATAGAGAAAAGCAGAGAAAAATTTTCCTCAACCGAAGTTGCGGCTGAAGAACTTTGGCGGCTGCTTACCATGTAAAAGCCGTGTATGGTATGCTATAAATCAAACTAACAAGAGGTGAACACGATGTTGGATTTAAAAAACATCCGGGCCAATCCGGATTTTCTCAAACAAGCCCTGGAGAATCGCCAGGCCAAAGTGGATCTGGAGCGTTTTCTGACTTATGATGCTGAATATCGCAAGATGCTTTTTGAGGTGGAGAATCTGAAAGCTCGGCGCAACAAAGCCTCTGAAGATATCGCGCTGCTTAAAAGGCAAGGAGAACCCGCGGAACCACTTATCACCGAGATGCGTGAGCTTGGGGACATTATCAAAAAAGGAGAACAAACCTTAAGCCAAATCGAAGACCTTATGGGCGCGGTTCTCTACGAGATCCCGAACATACCCCACACGTCCGTGCCTGTGGGCGCTGACGAAAAGGACAACGTTATGGTGCGAAGCTGGGGCACGCCGCCGGCTTTCCCCTTTATCCCCCAGGCTCATTTTGATTTGGGTGAAAAGCTCGGCATTCTGGACTTCCAGCGCGGCGCCAAAGTCACCGGCGCCCGCTTTACCTTTTACCGAGGGTTGGGAGCGCGCCTGGAAAGAGCGCTGATCAGTTTCATGCTCGACCGCCATATTGAGCGAGGGTACACGGAAATCATGCCGCCGTACATTGTCAACCGCGCCGCCATGACCGGCACAGGCAATCTGCCCAAATTCGAGGAAGACGCTTTTAAGCTGGAAAATTCAGAATACTTCCTTATTCCCACGGCGGAAGTGCCGGTGACCAATCTCTACAGAGAAGAGATTCTAAACGCGGCGGAGCTGCCTATTCGTCACTGTGCTTTCAGCGCCTGTTTCCGGGCCGAAGCCGGCGCCGCCGGCCGTGATACCCGGGGGCTGATTCGGCAGCATCAATTTAACAAAGTGGAACTTGTCCACTTTGCCGCACCTGAGAAATCTTACCAAGAACTGGAAGCCCTCACAGCGGCGGCCGAATCCATCCTGCAGGATTTAGAACTGCCCTACCGGGTTATGTTGCTTTGTACAGGCGACATGGGTTTCGCCTCGGCAAAAACCTATGATCTTGAGGTATGGCTGCCCAGTTTTAACACTTATCGCGAAATTTCGTCCTGCAGCAACTGCGAAGATTTTCAGGCCCGACGCGCCAACATCCGTTTTCGCAGGGATCCCAAAGCCAAACCGGAGTTTATGCATACTCTGAACGGCAGCGGGCTGGCGATTGGCCGGAGTGTGGCGGCTGTTTTGGAGAACTACCAGCAAGAGGACGGGAGCGTTGTGGTGCCGCAGGTTTTGCGGCGGTATATGGGATGCGACGTGATCAACTGACACCCGATCGTTACTGTTTGACCGGATCAGACCCCAGCCGGAGGGGCAATGGACAATGGACAATGGACAATGTGAGAATGGACAATGTGAGAATTTAGCCGATGACACAATGGCTTCATATCATGAAGTCCCTTATTTATCAGAGGATAGCCTTCACCATTGTCCGTTGTCCATCCTACCATCTTGTGTTCCTCATTGTCCATTGTCCATTGCCCACCGCCCCCCTCTTGCCTATGACAATAAACGACACGAAACGACAATAAACTAAACAAACATAGGACTAAGGTATGTTGACGCTGCCATAGAAACCCAGTATAATAAAAAAGAAAAAAGGGACATGTCAACACAAAACCCAAAAACTGGGGGAATTTTCGCATGAGCAATCAAAGACATGAAAAGCGCCATCACCGAAAGCGTTGACGACATGAAAGCCGACAACAAATGTTTCATTAGAAACCTGCAATAAAAGCCCCAGGGAGGAAGAGAATTGAAAATCCTCAACATCGGAATCCTGAAAAGAGTGCTGGAACTCCTCTGGGAAAGCCTCGTCCGGCTGGAAACATCCCATGACGCCCTCACCAGCTTAGAAAACATCTTCTCCGTGGGTGAAGGGGCGTTAATCGAAAACTTCAGAGAACAGAAAAACATACTTCAGGGCATCGTCCAAAACTACCAGGAACAATTTCGGGGCACCGCCGACCTCCTGGATGAATTCATCGAAACCACCAAATCCTACCTCAATCCCATTGATGAAGAAGAAAACATGGTAATCGACTCCCGAGGGTTAGGCAAGACCATCGAAGACATCAGAGAAATCCTTGATTATATCAGAGACACCATCATCAACAGAAACTGCAACAGCTATCCCCAGACCACGCTGCCCGAAGAACGGGCCGTGCTCAACGAAGACATCAACAGGAGCAACATAGCCGCGATCAACGAAATCACCCAACGATGCCTAATCCTTTACAACAAGCTCGAAAACCTGCTCCACGAACTGGAAGAAATCAAAAACAACCACTTTGATCCCTTCGACAAATTCGACGCGGAAATCGCCGACAGAACCCTCGGATTCTATAGCACACATGTGGACGCGGACTTTATAAAGCAGCTTGAGGAA
>WRHI01000047.1 GCA_009783315.1 Peptococcaceae bacterium | reverse complement strand
TGTCTGAGCGAAACGCAGTGAAGCGAGTTTTGGGTTTGCAGCGAACGGAGCTTAGAGATTCCCCAGCCTGGAGAACGGCTTGGGGACAAGGCCTCGGCCGCCCTCCTGCCCCTCCGCCCCTCCTGCCCCTCCGCCCCTCCTGCCCCTCCGGCTGGGGTCTGATCGGCAACAATCCTCCCTTGAGCGGAAATTCATTGATCCTCCTCTTGAAACCAGGTATAATCAATATGAACCAATTCCTGAGCATGCGCTCAATAACAATTCGTCGCTAAAATACACTGGAGACGCCTATGCCCATAAGCAAACAACGCTATCGTGCCCTTCAGACATTTATCGATAGCCATTACACAGCCGAAACACATGACCCTTTTACCGCCGATGACTGTTTGCGTGAAAGTGAAGTGAAAGCTCTGTTTTCACGAAGTTCGGTCGAATCCGCCGAGCCCATTCGTCGGCAAAGAGAACAACTCCCGCAGCAAATGTCTGTGAAAAGCTACCCTCGTTACGGCCTTCAGAGCGCATTAGACAGCGCCCTGTCCCACCTGGACGAAACCTTTTCTCAATGTCTGCTGCGTCTGATCGACCAAAAAAACCAGACCGACGCCGAAGTTTACAAGCGGGCCAACATCGATCGCCGCCTTTTTTCCAAAATCCGCTCCAACCCCGCTTACAAACCAAGCAAAAACACCGTCCTCGCCTTCGCCGTCGCCTTAGAGCTCACCCTTGACGAAACCCGCGATCTTCTGGTGAAAGCGGGATACGCCCTATCACGCAGCAACAAATTAGACGTCATTGTCGAATACTTCATCAGCAACGGCATTTATAACATTTATGAGATTAATGAGGCACTGTTCGCTTTTGAGCAAAGCCAGCTTAAGACAATGGACAAGTGACAATGGACAATGGGCAATGGACAATGGACAATGGACAATGGACAATGGACAATGGACAATGGACAATGGACAATGGACAATGGACAATGAAACGACAGAATACGCCGAGCTCACTCCTAACCTGACCGCAGCAATAACCCCGGCCTGCTTTTTTCGTGTTTGGATTGTCGCATGCCAGGCGACCAAGCCGTAGTCATTACATGCTATCCTAATAATCAGTTTCAGCCCTACAACTATATCTCAGTATCGTTTTCAACTGTCCATTGTCCACTGTCCACTGTCCACTGTCCACTGTCCATTGTCCATTGTCCATTGTCACTTGTCCATTGTCCATTGTCCATTGTCCACTGTCCATTGTCCATTGTCCATTGTCCACTGTCCATTGTCCATTGTCCATTCCCTTAAAGGAGGATCTCTTATGAAAAAAGGGTTAACAGAACTGGTTTTCATTTTAGACCGCAGCGGATCCATGTCCGGATTGGAACAGGATACCATTGGCGGTTATAATTCTCTGCTGCAAAAGCAGCAAAAAGAACCGGGCGAAGCCATCATAACCACCGTGCTGTTCGACGACCATTATGAACTCTTGCATGATCGGGTCAACCTAAAAGACATTTCCCCTATTACGGACAAAGACTATTATGTCCGGGGCTGCACCGCTCTGCTGGACGCGATCGGGCGCACCATCGACAAAATCGGGCGCGCGCTGAGCCAAACAGGAGAACAGGAACGTGCGGAAAAAGTCATGGTCGTCATCACTACCGACGGCATGGAAAACGCCAGCCGTGAATACAGTTACGATAAGGTGAAAGCCATGATCAAAAGGCAGCAAGAAGAGTACAGCTGGGAATTCCTCTTCATCGGCGCCAACATTGACGCGGTAGCAACAGCCGGCAGAATCGGTATATCTGAGGATCGCGCCGCTAACTACCGCGCAGACGCTAAAGGTACAAAAGCCATGTATGAGGCTGTTGCCCACCTTGCCTGCCGCGCCCGGGCCGATCAGCCCATCACCGGCGAGTGGAAGAAAGACCTTGAGGATTATGCTCGAAGAAGTTGAATTCTCACCGAGCCGCCCATTCTTACCAACATATTGGCGGCTCTTGTCTCTGTACATATTCAACAAAATGACGAACGAACAGATACATAAATTTTTTATCGTCTGATCCTGCCTCATCACATTGTGGTCGCAAGCTAAAATCCATAACAATTGAAGGGTGTGTCAGCGCGCAGTGAATGAATAGAGCGATGACAACAGACACACCATAGAAACAATGGTTATTGATTTTATATTAGAAGGAGAAGTCTCATGAGATATGCAAAATCTATTCAATTTAAATTGTTCTTTATTACCCTGGGATCCCTTCTCGGCGTTGCTGTTATCTTTATTTCGGCAGCTTTCATCAGTTCCAACAAACTGCTCATTGATAACAGTGTCAAAGTCTCAGAATCCATTGAACAGACAATCCGTAACGCTGTGGAAGAATGGCGGGTTGCAACACTTGCCTACGCCAAAATTGTCGCCGACCAACCTTCGGCACAGATGGTGGAAGCCATAACCAGCGGAAATACTGATCTGATCGTGGCGCTGGCCAAAGATGCTTTTTCATACACCGCCTGCGATGGCATGACCTTTGCCGATATAGAAGGCAACGCTTTGGCGCGTGTTACCAACCCCGCTAAATTCGGCGATAACATCAAATCTTCTCTTGCTATAGCCGATGCCATGGCGGGAAAATCGGTGTCGTATGTCTATCCCACCATTAACAACGGATTCAGCATTACCGCCGGAGTCCCGATATCAGATGGAGATACGCAGATTGGTGTGCTGTTTCTGTCCAAAAGGCTTGACAAGCCAGGGATGATCGGTGATATTAAGCAGATGACCGGCAGCGAGGTCGTTCTGTACCAAGGCAACGAGCCGGTTCTCTCTTCCTTCACGGAAGACGCGGCTTCCCTGGGTGCTCTTACCGATGAGGTACAAGCATCCCTGACCGCAGGAGACAGCGTCGTCCAAACTATGAAATATGAAGGCCGTTCCGCCGTCTGGCGATATACGCCAATTGTGGGCAGGGACAGCGCGTTTGTCGGCGCCATTCTGACGATTCATTCGGAAGAAAGCGGCAATTGGGTGATTCCCATGTGGATCGGTCTTCTTCTTGCTGTATGCGCGCTGTTAACACCTATTCTCATACGAAATGTCAGAGCGATTGCCAATCCTCTTCTATCGCTGACCTCTTTCATGCGGCGTGCCAGCGACACTGGCGATCTTATTCCCGATCCGAAAGACAGGGAAACGATCAGAAGGTATTCGCAAATAGAGGACGAAATAGGTCTGACCATATCTTCCTGCGCTGACTTTCTGGCGCGTGTATCGGAGGTAAGCGATCTGCTCACCAAATTTGCGGACGGTGATCTAACCCGGGACGTTAAACTTCTTTCCGATAAAGATACCATAGGTCTGGCGCTGCACAAATTAGCGGAGAATCTGAGCGGCATCTTCGGTGAGATCGGTGCTTCCAGTGTACAGGTGTCTACAGGCGCGAAACAAGTTGCGGAAACAGCCACAAGCATTGCGGGCAGCGCAACACAGATGGCTGACAACGCTCAAGTTCTTGCAGAAGGTTCCAGTAGACAATCTGAATTTGTCCAAGGGCTGTCCGATTCGATTGTTGTCATTGCCGAAAAAACCAGAGCCAACGCGGATACAACCGAACAAGCAGCCGATCTTGCAGATGCAATTATTGATAAAGCGGAAAAAGGCAGCCGCCAGATGGACGAGATGATAGCGGCTGTCAATGCTATTACCGAATCCAGCAGATCTGTAAGCAATATCATGGAAACCATAAATGGTATTGCGGCCCAGACCAATTTGCTTTCGCTCAATGCCGCCATTGAGGCAGCCCGTGCCGGCGAGCTCGGAAAAGGGTTTGCCGTTGTGGCCGATGAGGTTCGTAAGCTCGCCTTCCAGAGCGAGGAAGCTGTCAAAGAAACCAGCACAATTATTGAGAATTCCATACAAAAGGCTGAGTCAGGCGCTCGTGTAGCTGATGAAATGGCCGCCAGCCTCAATGGGATTGTCACCAGTATTAACGAAAGCAGTCGGCTAATTATGAAAATTGCCAAAGTGTCGGAAGAACAATCAGAGAGCATATCGCAGTTCAACAGCAGCATCGGCCAAGTGGCGGAAATTGCTCAGAAAAACAGCGCGGTTGCCATGGAAAGCGCCGCAGCAGCTGAGGAAAGCGCCGCCGCCGCCGGAGAAAGCTCGTTCGTTGCTGACAGAATGAATTCGCAGTCCGATATATTGAAGGATCTGATTGGGCGGTTCCGAGTCGGCGAGAAAAGGTTTACAGGTTGATCCGGTGTATTTTCTCGATTCGCGAACAATCCTCCAAAAACCATTCGGCAATCTGCAGACTCAAAGGCCCTGCCTTCCCGTCTCCCACATCCTGACCATCCAGCCTCGCAATCCCCAGAGCCTCGGTGCCCGTGCTGCTGATAAAGATCTCATCCGCCCGGCGCAGCTCTTCAACGGAGAAATGCTTCTCAATAATATTCACCCCGTGGGCAGCCGCCGACTGCATAACCTTAAGCCGGGTAACCCCCGCCAGAATGCTTCCGTCGGCAGGCGGCGTCATGACCACGCCGTCAAACACCGCAAAAACATTGCTCATAGCCCCCTCAGTAACTCGCAGAACCTTCGCCTCTTGTCCGCCACCCTCTGCTAGATAAAAAATCGCCTCGTGAGCTCCCGCCTCTTCTGCCTGAACGCGGGCCAAAACGTTGGGCAGCAGATTCAGAGACTTGATATCCGGCCGCCGCCAACGTTGATCAGGCAAGCTGATCGCTTTGACGCCTTGTCGCCGGAGTTCTTCCGGAACCGGTTCAAGTTGGCTCGTAAATATTGATACAACCGGTTTCGTTTCCGGCCGCACCACCCGCCGCAATGCCGGACCCCGGGTAACCTGCAGATAAACCAGAGTCTCAGGCCGCAGATCCGACTGAGCGATCAAATCCACCAGCACCTTATCCAAATCCGCCCATGACAGATCAATGGACAGTCCCAGAACCTTCATACTCTTCCCCAACCTATCAAAATGGTCCTGCAGCGCGAAGATCCGGCCACCGTATGTCCGCATAGCCTCATAAACACCGTAGCCAAAAAAATAACCGTGATCAAGAAAAGGCACACGGGCCTCCTCCACCGGGGTAATCGTTCCGTCAATCCACGCAAGTTCTTGTGACACGTTTGCCTCCTTTTTCGTATACTGACTCCGGTAAATTATCCCTGCCGGAGCCAGTCTCGTTATGCGACTTTCCTAATTCTATACTATCAGATTAATGGGTAGCGGACAATTGTCAATCATCCGATTTGATTAGAGTTACACGGGTGCATATTTTAAAAGTGCAGGAAGCGACAAAAAATAAATAGAAATATCTACTGCGGGATTCTCCCGCAACCGAATGGTGAATGGAGATGGATATTATGTGGGCTCGTAACAGTCCCGAGGTAGGGTTTGGTGAGCGGCAGACTCCAAAAGCCCGCGAACTCTTTTCGCCTTTTGAGGTTGCGTCAGGCAGAGAGGCGCTCCCCAACCCCTGACGTGGCACTGTTACTGGCCAGCGCGGTATCTGCCTCCAACTCACCATTGAGTTGCGGGAAAACACCGCGGCAGAAAGCTCTGCTTATCCTTATCGTCAGTTCATGCACTTTTTAAATATGCACCCGAGTTGCACGTCCCACTTTTCTTTTTCACTGACAATATGGTAAGATGAAGTTCTCAATAACGAGGATACCATGTCTTGATTCCTTTCGCGAAAGTTCCCTCCGAAAGGGTGTGACCGCTATAATTGACAAAAAAATGACCATAGCAATGGCGACACTCGAAAGCAGGTTTCATGAAGTCAACGCTATAAAAAGCGGCGTAAAGCTCCACAACGCCGGGATGGTTCAATTCAGCTGCCAAGAGGATGATCGTTACTATTTCCGTGTCGAAGATAAATTTGATACACGAACCACTGTGCTGGTTTTTACGCGGGATGGTTGCGATCTTGACAGCCATTTTTGCAGCTGTGGTATTGGGAGCGATGGGGAATGCCTTTGCAAACATATCGTGGCTTCCGTTTTGACCTTGCAGGGCGGCGTTATCGAATCAAAACTCGCCCTTGGCAAAACCGCGACTGTCAATGCAACCGTGACCGACGCGAATACGGCTATAGCCGTGGGCAGCGGCAGCCTTGACGTGTTCGCTACCCCGATGATGATCGCGCTGATGGAACACGCCGCCTGCGAATGCCTTGCTGATGGTCTTGAACCGGGGCAAACTTCTGTCGGAACACGAATCAGTGTATCACACATTGCCGCCAGTCATCTTGGTGCAGCCATAACGGCGACCGCAACCATAGACTCTGTTTCCGGCCGCAAGATCGATTTTGTGGTAAGCGCCGCCGACGGGACAAAAGAAATCGGGAATGGCAAGCATTCCCGCATGATTGTTGACGCCGATCGGTTTATGGAAAAATCACGCTCTCTTTAGTCCGGCAACACTTCAAAAGTCCCTAAAGCGGTCAAAAACCTCTCCCCGTGCCCTTCCTCGGCCTCGAGAAAATACTGAAGGCTGATCACAAAGACGCCGCCTTTTTGGTTGTCCACATAATACTTGGAAACACACTTGGTATCCCACTTTGACGGGCCAAACCTCACGTGGATAGAAAGCTTGCTGTCTGCTTCCGTCAAGACCTTTTGCCCAAGCAAGAACTCCGTTCCGGGGGTACCCGCAAACATAGCCAGATCCTCTGAGGCGGCTTGCTGAGGTGAACATGAAGGAATCTGCCGGATTTCCATCTTACATTCCGGAAGATCCTGACTCAACTGATCATGAGCCCGGATGACGTCCACACCGTTTTCTTCTTGCAAAGAGTAATTGGCTTCGTCAATATAGATGACGTAACCGGCAAGCTCGCTGGTTGCAGCCGGTTTGTCATAAGGGTTGTGGGGAACATCTTCTTCGATGCCCTCAAGATTCATCTTGATCTCTTTCGGCACAAAGACCTTCTGGATGATATTGGCGTAGACATACTGCGTGCAAGCCTCTCCGGGAGGCGTAAAAGCAAAAAACATTGTAACCACCGCCATCACCGCCGTCACGGCTGCCACCTTTGGCATCCAAGCCGGTTTTTTTGCTTGATCCGGCAGTTGCCTCATGAGCTGAATCTTGACGGCGTTCTCCTGTTCAGAAGCCTCTTGGGTATAGGTTGTCAAAGCCTTTTTGATCTCCTGGTCGGTCATATCGTTTCCTCCTTTATGCTCACAAGCCGATTGGCGCACAAATCCTTCCGCACAAATCCTTCATGAAAGAACGCGTGGGCTTGTGATTGGTGTTGCTGCTGATTCACTCAGCTGTTGATTTTTTCTGCTGATGCAGGCTCCTCCACCCTTCCCAGCTGTAGCGCCAGGGATTTTTTCGCGTAATGAATACGCGATTTTACTGTTCCCAGCGGTTTTTTTATGATCCCGGCGATTGCCGCTTCGCTGTGATCCAGCACAAACTTCAAAGTCAGCACCGTACGATGTTCTTCTGACAACGTGGCCATCGCTGCCGTGATGTTCACCAGAGAATCCCCTTGATCGGTGAATGAGGAAACACTCATGAAGTCATTGAGGGCCGGCTCATGGGGACGTTGTTTGAGCACGCGCTTGCTCTCATTGATGACAATGCGGTAGAACCATGGTTCAAATGCCTCATTCTGTCGGAATTGCCGCCCTTTTCGGTATACGCGCAGGAAGGCTTCCTGGACAGCGTCCTGGGCTAAGGCGCTGTCGCGGGTTATCGACATGCTCAAACGCAAGGCAGAAGCGGCATAGGTATCATAAACCCGGCCAAACGCGTTGTGGTCACCATGTAGGGCTTGAATAATATAGTCATGCAATATGCTCACTCCTTTTAGAGTTTTTTGCCTACGCCTACTATACCCTTCCAACCTAGGCAAAAGTTCAATGGACTTAAAGGATTTTATGTATCTTGAGAAATTAAGCGCTCCCCATAATGTCCTTGGAGGGATATTACGCGAAGCGCCCTTGTTCATGTTAATCTTAAGGTTCGGCTTAGTGGCCTATAGCGTCATCCGGTACGCCTTTAGGGAAGTATTTTACAAGACACAAGCTCACGCTTTCAAATAAGAACCCACTTCCGTCAGACATAGTTATCTTCGTTTGTTGGGAGGAGATTTTATTGCCGTCTTCTTCATAATACGCTCCGTATTCAACAAGCTCTAAAGACGCGATCTCAAGGTCGGGGCAGATTTGCTGAAGAAAGCCGCGGTAGAGTGGTTCTCCTTCTTGCTCAGGTCGAAAGACCGGCTGCCCATAAGGTTCTTTTATTTCTGAAGGAGCAGATCGAAAGATATAGCTTACTTCGCCGGTTAACGCATTGAATTCGCAGCTGTAATCAGTTGGCCAGACTTGGTAATTCAGCCCGCTTGCTTTGAATTCTTTGTCCATGTTGTTGATGACATCATCGAGTGTTTGGCATTCCTTATATTTGTTCTTATTGACAATGTGGACTCTCGCGTTCCAGGTCGGAGGATCAATCCATTCCCGAAAGTCTTCCATGAAGTTCTCTCTTATAGATTCCGGCACTTCTTCAGCTCCGGAAAACACCCACATGGCGCGATTGTTGTATTGTATGTCAAGGATCGTATTCTCAAGCTCCGCGCCAAAGACTCTCTGTATTTCACTTATAGCAAGGATGGCTGCCTGTTTTTCATTCATTTCGCCTGGAGACGGCACGTTGTTAATACCCGTGGTATTAAATATTCTGATGCTGTCAAGCAACCGCTCAGCTTCAACAGAATCCACCTTCCCCATAACCTCCTCCAGAATCACTGGGGGATCCTGCTGCTCCCCTTGCTCTTCATAAGATACCACCTTATTCTCCTCATTCTTCGCGGCCAAAGCGATGCTGAGTCTGAGACCCCAAGCCGCAACAGCAATTATGCCAAGAATCATAGCAACCACAAGAATTCTTTTTTCAATCGTCTTTTTCTCCATAATAATTTTGTTCATTTCATATCCCCCTATCCAGGCTTCACGCCTGCAAAATCGATACAGCGTGGTGTGATGGGATCACCCTGCGAGAAATTGGCGTCCTAATAATATCTTATAGCATAATCCGGTGTACTTTTGGGATAGTATTTCACATTAACAAAATCACCGCGTTCAAACAAAAATCTGCTGCCGTCGGACATGGTAATCTTGCTCTTCTTCGTATAGATTTTCCTGCCGCCTTTTTCGTAATACCCGCCGTCGTCAACAAGCTCGACAGAATCTATCGCGAGATCAGGCAGTCTTTGGTGGAGGTAATCGCGGTACAACGGCTCAGCCCCTTGCTCATCCACCTGTTCCCTCTCCTCAAATGTTACCTCTAAATCCGCATAAGCATCTCTCTCGATAAAGATGACCTCCCCGGTTATCGTGTCCATGCTGCATCGATATTCTGTGGGAACGAGTTCGTAATTCTCTCTGATTCTGTAACTACTTAGTCCATCTTCATGAACAAACAATGTTGTTGTGTTTTCCTGGAGTTTATCCATAAACTCATAGGATGTCTGGCAATCCCTATATTGATCCCCATCGACAATATAGGCGGTCACGTCCCAGCTCGGATGAATAATCCAGTCTTTATAATCCTCGATCAATTTCTCCCTTCCTGATTCCGGTAACCCCCATAAAAACCAATACATGGTATCGCGATTGTTGTAATCTGCAACCAGTATCCCATCATTAAAGTCTTCACCAAAGACTCGCTGTATTTCCTTGACTGCAAGAACAGCTGCCTGTCTTTCCGTCAATTCGTATTTTGTCGGTCCGTTGATTACAAATTCAGATTGTTCCGGCATGCTGTCAGCATAATTAAATATTCTAACATTGGCAAGCAGACGCTCCGCTTCAGCAGAGCCCACCTGTTCCACAATCCCTTCCCCCACCGCGAAGAGGTTCTGTTTGGCCTTTTCTTCAGAGACCACCCTGTCCTCTTCATTTTTTGCGGCCCAAGCCAAGCTCAGCTTGAGCCCCCAAGCCGCGCCGCCAATAACGCTGAGGGTGATCACAACCGCGATCACTCTTGTCACAACCGTCTTTTTCTTCAATGTTGTCTTGTTCATCCCGCATCCTCCTGTCCAAGCATCCCGCCTGCATTCTTATTAAGCACAGTTTAGCCCCGGGACGTCCCGGAAATCTCATGACATTGTCATGGAGTTGTAAAACAGAGCGTTACGGTTGTTCCCTCTCCGACTCGCGACACCACATCTATGCGCGCGTTATGGACGTCGGCAATCTGTTTGCATAAGGATAGCCCAAGTCCCGCGCCTCCCAAAGCCCGGGAACGGGCAGCGTCCACACGGTAGAAAGGCTCAAATATTCTCTCGATCTGCTGGGGCGCCATCCCTCTTCCCTGGTCGGCGATTTCTATGACCACGGCATCTTCTCCAAACACCTTGAGGGATATCCTGCCGCCTTTCGGACTGGCTTTGACGGCGTTATCCAAAAGGTTGATCAGCAGTTGCTCTATTAAAACCTCACTGCCGTAAACAATCTGATCCCCACAGGATATTGCCAATTTCACCTGCTCTTGCCCAAGAGAAGGCAGCAGCATTTCGCAAACCCTCTCTAAACAAGACGCCAGGTGTATTTCCTCCTTGTCAATATCGGTCCGGCGTGTTATGGACAATTCCAGGAGTTTCGCGGATAGGGCCTGCATGCGCTGCACTTGCTGCATAATATGGTCTGTCGCGCTTATGCGGTCGTCGTCAGACGCCTTAGCCCGCTGCAGAAACTCTGCATAACCGTAGATGGTGGTCAGGGGCGTCCGGAGTTCATGAGCCAGGTTATCGATAAACTGCTGCTTAGCGAGGGCATTCTGCCTTTCCTCATCCATGCGGGAAAGAATCTCGTCCGCCATGGAATTAAACCGCAAGCCCAGCAGCGCGATTTCGTCATTCCCTTTAATATCTGCACGGACATCATAGGCGCCGGCAGCGATTTGTTCTGAGGTTTGCTGCAGAACCCGCACAGGTTTCATGAGCCTGTTTAAGAGGAGATACAACACCGCCAAAAAGAGCAGCGTGACAATCACACCGGAAAAAATCAGCCTGTTCGTCAGGGCATGCTGCGCTTGGGCAATGTCGGTGATGTCCTGTGAGTATATCAGGATATGATCGGAAAAATGCCCGGCCATGTACCCGGAAACATAGATAACCATATGCCCGTCCTGGGAAACGATCAAGGATTGGCGCCGCCCAAATTCAGGGGTCAGCTGTTCCTGCACTCTGGCGCCGCCAAGGCTGCCACGGACCGTAACATCCTTCTGGGGCAAAAGCTCTAACCTCACGCCGCGTTTTTCATAGTATTTGGCATAATAGTCCATAGCAACATCTCTGGCTTTATCCATATCTCTTTCGCGTTCCAAGATCATAGCCAGGTTGCTTGCAAGCAAATTCGCGACAAAATTGTGCTGAGCGAATGCTTGAGCACGGGCGTTGTCCAAGCTGGTTTTGTAGACGATATTGGAAAGGAAGAAGATCCCCGCATAGAAAGCGGCCAAAAACAGAATCAGGGTTACTATAAAAATTTTGAGCCACAATTTCATAATCCAACCTCATAATAACCGACCATCTCACAATTCCAACCTGTACCCCAGCTTATAGACGGTCTTAATGATATTTTCCCAATGCAGCTTAACACGCAGCTTTTGAATATGGTTATCAACGGTACGGGTTTCACCGAAATAGTCATACCCCCACGCCAGCTCCAGAAGTTTCTCACGGGAAAGGGCTATATTGCGGTTCATAATCAGTGCTTCCAAAAGGTCGAACTCCTTCGGCGTAATATCAACACTCTCACCGTCGCGACAAACCGTACGCGCCCTGAAGCTGACTGTCGTGCCGTTGGCCTCAAATGTCTCCGCGTTCTTCTTTGTGCGCCTTAGGACGGCGTTAACTCTGGCCAGCAGTTCTAAGGTTTCAAAGGGCTTAATTATGTAGTCGTCCGCACCTAAATCAAACCCCTTGATTCTGTCGTTCAACGAATCCAGCGCGGTTAAGAAAATTACGGGAGTGGGGGTCAGGCGTTCCATCACTTCAAACCCGGTTAATTTGGGCAACATGATATCCAGAAGAGCCAGATCAAAGACCTGCTTGGCAGCGGCCTCCAGGGCGGCCGACCCATCATAGATCTGTACACAGGTGTGCCCCACCAATTTCAAGTTGTTGGCAATAAGGTTGTTAATGCTTTTTTCATCATCAACAATCAAAATATTTGCCACGAAATCACCTTCCACGAACCTCGCGTATCGTGTCCTAAGTCTTTGCCGTGACCTTATGATAACACATTCATGTCATGGAGTTGTAAAAATCCCCCCCCCGGATCACAGCGACTCCGGATGGGATATTGTCGTGTCGCCAGAGAGTCCTTGAGACAGACGCTTACTGTAGCAAGAGGCACGAGGTAGGGTTTGGTGAGCGGGAGAATCCAAGCGCCTCTCTGCCTGACGCAACCTCAAAAGGCGAAAAAATTCGCGGGCTTTTGGAGTCTCCCGCTCACCAAACCCTACCTCGGGACTGTTACGAGCCCACATA
Organism: Peptococcaceae bacterium; assembly: GCA_009783315.1. Lineage (GTDB taxonomy): Bacteria > Bacillota > Desulfitobacteriia > Desulfitobacteriales > Syntrophobotulaceae > WRJI01. Next base: position 11,974 of record WRHI01000047.1, on the reverse strand, counting down.
ATATCCATCTCCATTCACCATTAGGTTGCGGGAGAATCCCGCAGTGGATATTTCTATTTATTTTTTTGTCGCTTCCTGCACTTTTTAAAATAGGCACCCAGTAATTGCCAAGTGATTGACTTTGACATACCATAGTGATACTTTATACACAAATGAGCAATAAGGAGGGAGAGGTAATGGACAATACCAAAACAACAGAGAATAGCGAGACAGCTGAAAATGCTGAGATAGCTGAAAATGCTGAGATGACCGAGAATACTGAGATAATAGTGAAGCTGGAGACATCTGAGAGTAGCGAGGACACAGAGAATCCTGGTGTTGCTGCCAATATCTCAAAGCCCAAGCGAAACAAAAGAGCGGCACTTGTGACTGCGATTATAGCCGTAGGTGTATTCATTGCGGTTGTTGCCACGGCGCTTATTCTGGGAATGAGTCGGCAGCCGGATACAGGAAGCTCCAACCAGCTCAAACATCAAACCGAAGCCCCAACAATTCATGAAGCCACATCCTCCCGCTTTGGCCAAAAAGTTGATTTCCCTAACCATTTCGAGGTGCAAGTGGGTGTAGTGTGGTTGAACGTTTTCATGGATTATGATGATTTGTTGGCCAAGGCAAAAATCGTAAAAAAAATTGCGGCTGTTGTTGATCCATCATTGACAGCGGCGCATGACAAATTTCCCCAAGCCAGAGTCGATAAGATGGTCTACAACGGTTTAATGACGATTCGTGTTCTTCTGGATCAAAAAGGAGACCCTGCCTATGGGCTGAATTTTGATTTGCATACAGGGGAACAAGTTGACTTGAGATCTGTTTTTGCCGACAATTTTGACGCGCAAACAGTTGTTGACCGAGCCGTGCAGCCTTTTATCCTCAGTTATGATGAACAAAACATCCACAGATTCAAAGGCGTTGACTTGGAAAAAACGAGTTTCACTCTTGATACAGAGGGGATTTGGCTGATATTTGATGAGTCTTCTCTATTTTTAGCCGGTAAGAGTATTTATTTGGAATGGCACAGATTCGGGGAAGGGGCCATTGCTGTTTTTGACCGTTTCGTGAGGCTGGAACAGTCGGAAATAGCTTCAGGCTTTGATAACCGATATGAGGATACGCGGATTTTCAAAAGTGAACCCACCTATCTGGCGGCGCAAAACACGAATTTCTATTTACCCATTCAATATGAAAATGATTATGAACGGGAATTGGCAGAGGAGGCGAAAAAGTTCGTGCTTGCGAACCCTGCTTTGGCCCAGGGAGAATACCCGATAGGAGGGTTCTATTTTAAAAGGATTGAGAACTACAGGCTTGTTAGTGTGGGCTACTGGACTGAAGACAAACAAGTGAGAATGGGCGGTAGTTATAATGTCAAAGAGAAGCGTGAGCTGACCTTGGCTGAGTATTTGGGGGATGATTATGAGCAAAAGGCTTTGGCAAGTTTCCGTCAGGAATTAGCCAACGAGAATGTTCGTGCTGTTGTCACTGAACAGGAGTTTGTGGAGCTGCTTAAAACGGTCAAAATTAACGCAATAATGAGGAGTATTATATTTACACGGTCAATCATGGCTTATGAGCATTTCTATCATGATAAAGCAGGGGAAATGACCTTGTCTGCCTATGAAATCGACACATTGTACATGGAGTCCAAACAAGAATGGTGGAGGTAAAGATTTGACATGGGAAAAGATAATAATATGAAACAATTCAGCATGAAAAAAACCGCGGTTCTTCTTCTGGCTGCGGCAATCTTCTCTCTAACGGCGACGGCGTGCAAGGAAGAAATTCCTGAGGCAGAACCGCTAAAGCCAAGGGAGTTGAATTTGAAATTACGCCGATTGTTAACGATGCCTTTGTCTTTCTGGTGAACACGGAGAACAAGGTCAACGGGTTGACCCAGGATCAGATCCGGCAAATCTACAGCGGTAAAATCACCAATTGGTCCGCTGTCGGTGGTGATGACTTGAGGATTATGGCTTTTCAACGTCAACTGGGATCAGGATCTCAATCAGGGATGCTGCGCTTTATGGGCGAAACGCCGCTGCAGCAGGCGCCGAATGAGGCTTATATGCAGGAAATGGGCGGTCTGGTTGAAGCTGTTGTGAACCCAGATAACGGGAAGGCGTCCTTGGGGTATTCTTACTATTATTATGTCAACGCTATGTACATTAAGGATGACGTTAAGCTGCTGGCCATTGATGGTGTGGCGCCTGCCCCTGAAACGATCAAGGACGGAACGTATCCTATTGTAACGTCATACTATGCCCTTATTCGCAAAGACGCGCCCGCAGACGGGTTCGCGCGGAAGTTTCTGGCGTATGCTTTGTCGGAGCAAGGGCAGGAGATTGCCGAGCAGGCGGGATATGTCGGGATAGAATGAGGCGGCGAAAAATAACATGGATGACGAGGGCGCGCATGTTGACAATAGGAACACAAAAACGATATAATCTCTCCAAGGAAGGAAGTGTTCAGCATGGCGAGTGATTTTATTCATGTCCGCGTTGATCCCGCTAAGAAACGAGAGGCAGAAAGAATACTCAATAAATTGGGGATGACACTGACTACCGGCGTGAATCTGTGTCTCAACAGCATCATACGCGCCAAAGGTCTGCCTTTTGATGTGAAACTTAGCAGGGAAGAGCTGCTGGGAAAAGAAGCTGCTTTCATGGAGGAAGGGTTTCAACAAACTGTCGCTGAATCAATCGTTCAGGATCGCGCCAACGGCTATCCCATTGCGCTTTATGACGCGGAAAGGAAATGTCCGTATATGGAATATCCTGACGGGCGCAGGGAATACGATGAAGAATAGGCCGAAAGTGTTGGTTATTGCCGGCCCCAATGGTTCCGGGAAGAGCACAATCATGAGAGGGTATCCTATTGCCGGTGTCTATGTGAATGCTGACGATATCAAGCGGCATCGGGGGTGTTCCAATCTCGAAGCGGCTCAGGAAGCTGAATTGTTGAGAGAAAGCTTGATAAGCAGCAGGAAAGATTTTACTTTTGAGACGGTTCTGTCAACTGAACGCAACATCAAACTGCTGGATAAAGCGAAATTCCTTGGTTATCGTATTGAGAGCATATTTGTACTGACTGCAGATGCGGAAATCAACGTCAAGCGTGTAGAAGCCCGTGTGGCGAAAGGCGGATATGATGTTCCCAAAGATAAAATACTCAAGAGGTATGATAAGTCACTGCAAATGTTGAGAAAACTGGCTGCCATCTGTGATGAGTGTGTTGTTGTTGACAACGCCGTTAGACCTGAGATTATTTTTAAAAATGATGCTGATGGTGGGGTCTGTCTTTCTAACGTCTTTTGGCATGATGATGATATTAGGGAATTGCTGGGGAATGCTGCGTTCAATATATAGTGTCAATAAGATGTGTTCAGATGTGATTTTTCGTCATAATACTCATAATGATCTCTGTCAAAGGGGAGCTGTGTGCGCAGACACCGATTGCGTGATATAATGGGAAAGCTAATTCAGGAGGAGGCAAAGCCGTGATTGAACAAAGTAAAGAGCGTTTCCGAGGCAGAGATTTTATAACCTTGCAAGATTTCACCCAACAGGAAATCGAGGAGATGGCGGCTGCGGCAATCGGACTCAAGGGGCAGCTTGCCGGGGGAATACCTCACCCTATTTTGCAGGGGAGAACATTAGGACTGATTTTCACGAAATCTTCCACTAGAACACGAGTGTCCTTCGAGGTGGGGATTTATCAACTGGGTGGTTATGGGCTCTTTCTCAGCGACCGGGATATCCAGATCGGGCGCGGGGAGGTCGTTCAGGATACGGCCCGGGTGCTGTCGCGCATGGTGGACGGCATTATGATCCGAACCTCCAGTCATCAGGATGTTTTGGACTTGGCCCATCACAGCACCATTCCGGTTATCAACGGTCTGACGGACTATCTGCATCCCACCCAAGTCTTGGCCGACCTTATGACGATTCGTGAACATAAAGGGTCATGGCGGGGATTGAAGCTTGCCTACATTGGTGACGGCAACAATGTGGCCCATTCCCTGCTCAACGGCGCCACGAAGATGGGTATGCATATAACCATTGCCTCTCCGGATGGGTACAAACCGGCGCCGGAAATTGTTGCTCAGGCCCAAGCCAACGCGGCTGCCAGCGGCGGCTCCGCTGTTATTGTCACGGAACCGGCGGAAGCGGTGGCCGGGGCCGATATTGTGTACACAGATGTTTGGGCAAGTATGGGCCAGGAAACAGAGGCGGTGAAACGCCAAAAGGTTTTTGCCGGCTACCAGGTCAACGCCGCCCTGATGGGGCGCGCCCATCCCAATGCGCTGGTTATGCACTGTCTGCCGGCCCATCGAGGTGAGGAAATCACGGAGGACGTTATTGAGGGCCCGCAAAGCGTCGTTTTTGACCAAGCGGAAAACAGGCTCCACGCCCATAAGGCGATTATGGCGTTGTTAATCCATTGACAGTTGGCAATTGGCGGTTGAGGGATCAAAATACTATGGGGGGACTTTTTATGAATAAAGTTGTTTTGGCTTACTCAGGTGGGCTGGACACATCAATCATTATTCCCTGGCTGAAAGAAACATACGGTTACGAGGTTATCGCTATGGCGGCCGATTTGGGGCAGGGGGAGGAACTGGAGCCCCTGCGGGAGAAAGCCCTGAACAGTGGCGCCGCTAAGCTGTATATTGAAGATGTGCGGGAAGAGTTTATTACAGAATTTATCTACCCAACGTTGAAAGCGGGCGCGGTTTATGAAGGCAAATATCTTTTGGGAACATCTTTTGCCCGGCCGTTGATTGCCCGGCGTTTGGTGGAAATCGCGCGCAAAGAGGGAGCGGTGGCGGTCGCCCATGGCGCCACAGGTAAAGGAAATGATCAGGTGCGCTTTGAACTGAGCGTCAAAGCCTTGGCTCCGGATCTGAAAATCATCGCCCCTTGGCGGGAGTGGGATATTAAATCCCGGGAACAGGCTATCGATTACGCCCAAGCCCGTGGCATTCCAGTACCGGTAACGAAAGAGCGCCCCTACAGCATGGATCGCAATCTCTGGCATCTGAGTCATGAGGGCGGGGATCTGGAAGACCCTTGGAATGGTCCGCCTGAGGATCTGTTCGAGCTGGGGCTTTCACCGATGCAAGCGCCGGATAAGCCTGCTTTCGTCCAAATTGATTTTGAGGAAGGGATTCCGACCGCCGTTAACGGTTCAACCTACGCGCCTGTTATGCTGCTGGAAAAACTCAACGAAATGGCCGGTGCCAACGGCATCGGCATTGTCGATATGGTGGAGAACCGTCTGGTCGGCATGAAGTCCCGCGGTATCTATGAGACGCCCGGAGGGACGCTGCTCTACGCGGCGCATCAGGCTTTAGAACAGCTGACGTTAGATCGGGCGACGCTGCATTATAAGGAATGGGTCGCGCACAAATACGCGGAATTGGTCTATGATGGTATGTGGTTCAGTCCCTTGCGGGAGGCGCTGGCTGCTTTTGTTGACGTGACCCAGCGCTGTGTTACCGGATCCGTGCGCTTGCAGTTGTATAAGGGCAACTGTATCCTGGGGGGGACCAGATCGCAGTATTCTTTATACAGCCATGAACTGGCCACCTTTGGAGAGGAAGATGTCTATAACCAGAAAGACGCGGAAGGATTCATTAATCTGTTTGGACTGCCCCTGAAAGTGCGGGCGCTGATGGAACGCAATCGGGATCAATCGATGGGGGATTAGGCGGTACTATAAATAAAAGGAGTGGATGTTTCTCATGGATTGGCTGCAAGCATTAATCGCCGGGTTATTGCAAGGTGTTACGGAGTTTCTGCCCATATCAAGTTCCGGTCATTTGGTTATTTTCAATGCGCTTTTTGGTGAAGGCGACAGCGACGCAAATTTGGCGTTCACGGTTTTTTTGCATCTGGCAACACTGTTGTCGGTTATTATTGTTTTTTCCAAAGATGTGTGGACACTCATTCGCGAGTTTTTTACCGCTTCATTTGACATTCTGAGAGGCAAACCGAACTTCCAATCCCCTGAACGCCGATTTCTGGTCATGGTGCTTATTGGTACGATTCCCGCGGTGGTGGCCGGAGTTGGCATCAAGCTGCTCAATGTTGACGATATCTTGGAAAACATATTTGTTGTTGCGGTTATGCTGATTGTGACAGCCATTCTGATGTTTTGTGTAGACAGGATGAGGACAGGACGGTACACCGAAGCGGGTGCGCCTTACAGATCAGCTTGGCTGGTGGGTCTTCTGCAAGCCGTTGCCATATTGCCGGGGCTTTCGCGAAGCGGCAGCACAATCTTCGGCGGATTGCTGGGCGGTCTCAAAAAGGAGTTCGCGGTCAGATACGCGTTTATATTGTCCATACCTGTCATCTTGGGGGCTGGGCTTGTGGAACTGCTCGGTGTTGTTAAGGCTGACGAAGTTACCATTAATCCTGTAGGTTGGATAGTAGGGTTCTTGGCCGCGACGATCAGCGGGATCCTAGCGATCAGACTCATTAAGATTCTGATAAAAAACAACAAATTCTATATTTTTGGGATCTATTGTTTATGTGCTTCCGCGATAGCCTTTTTGATTGGGTTCGGGATTATTCATCGGTAATCTTGATTCTCGTGGATTGCAGAAGGTGCTCTTGTACACCACTTGTCATTCACCCCACGACATAGTACAATTATTAAGAAGTTTGTAAATAAGGCGGTTGTTGTCCAGCTTACAATTGTTGTGTGGGGGGGTTTCATGAAATTATGGGCCGGCAGATTTGCCAAAGAAACAGATAGCCTGGTGAATGATTTTCACTCATCAATATCCTTTGACCAACGCCTGTACCGCGAAGATATTGCAGGCAGCATAGCCCACGCGGCCATGCTGCGGCGCATTGGGGTGCTTAGTCCTGAGGAAGAGTCGCTGATCCACAGCGGGCTTGAACAAATTCAGGCTGACGCGACCGCGGGGCGTGTTGCTTGGACGGAGGATGCCGAAGATATTCATATGAACATCGAAAAACTGCTGACAGATCGTATCGGTGACGCCGGCAAAAAACTTCATACAGGTCGCAGCCGTAACGATCAAGTGGCCCTGGATCTGCGTCTGTATCTCCGCCGCGAAATTGACATTATCGCCGCGTTGCTGACGGAACTAACTGAAAGCATGCTGTCCCTGGCCCAGCGGCATGTTCTAACGTGGATGCCGGGGTACACCCACCTGCAGAAAGCCCAGCCGGTTTCCTTCGGCCATCATCTCACAGCCTACACCCAGATGTTTAGCCGCGACCTGGATCGGCTGGCCGACGCGCGCCGCCGGCTCAACGTGTCGCCCTTGGGCTCGGGGGCGCTGGCCGGAACGCCTTACGGCCTGGATCGAGCCGGCGTAGCGGCAGAACTGGGGTTTACCGGGACAACCCTCAACAGCATGGACGGTGTCAGCGACCGGGATTTCGCCGTAGAATTTTTGGCGGCGGCAGCTTTGCTCATGATGCACTTGAGCCGACTTTGCGAAGAAATCATTCTGTGGTCAACCAACGAATTTGGGTTCATAACCTTGGACGACGCCTATGCCACGGGATCAAGCATCATGCCCCAGAAGAAAAACCCTGATGTGGCGGAACTGGTTCGCGGCAAAACCGGGCGCGTCTACGGCAATCTCATAGGGCTGTTGACAGTCCTGAAAGGATTGCCTCTGGCCTATAATAAAGATATGCAAGAGGATAAAGAAAGCGTTTTTGACACCGTTGATACGCTGCAAAAATGCCTGATGGTCATGCGTCCGATGCTGGAAACCATGACAGTCAACGAAGCGGTTATGAGCCAAGGCGCCCGGCAGGGTTTTACCAACGCCACAGACCTAGCTGACTATCTCGTAGAGAAAGGGATTCCCTTCCGCAGCGCCCATGAGATTATCGGTAAATTGGTTCTTTTTTGTGCCCAGGAAGGCCGTGCTCTGGAAAATTTAACATTGGATGAACTGCGACAGGCCAGTCCGGTTTTTGACGATGAAGTCTATGGTCAGATATCTGTTGAGGCTTGTGTGCGCAAAAGGAACTTATTGGGTGGACCGAACCCGGAACAGGTTGATCGGTCTATAGCGTTGACACGGGTTTTTCTAAAGGAAATCTCCGGCCGATTTGCCGCCGCGAAGATGGTTGAGGACAACCCATAATGACAATTTTCAGCGCATTTCTAATTATGCATATGAGTGAAAAATTATTTTCAGGAAATATGTAGAAATATCTAGAACGATCGATGGTACAAGGCTTATTTTGTGAAGATGGAATATTATGTCATGAATGTTTATGTGGATAAGTTTGTGGATAATGTGGATAAACTTGCCACGAACCAAATGATTATCGTAGTGGATAAAAAAACGATCTTTGCAGAAGTTGTACCAATATGGTAAAATAAGGTATTAGAGGGGGAGAGGTACCATGAAAATAGCGATCGCCGCGCGCAGCGAAACCAACGTTATGCGCAGCAACAATGAAGACAATCTTTATTGCGTTGGCATGACGCTAACGCCGGAGAACCGTGACGAGGCTCTTGTTTTTGACACCGAGACAGAAACACCCTGCCTGGTTGCCGTGTTTGACGGTATGGGCGGCATGGCCAAAGGAGAATACGCCTCTCTTGTCGCGGCACAAGCATTGGGTGACCATGCGGCGGCCATCAAGGATGCGGACGAGGACAAAGCCAACGCTGCCGCCGTCCAAAAGTATGTGGCCGAAACAAACCAGCTTCTGTGTCGGGCCATGAGAGAAAAAGCGTCACAATTCGGTACGACCTTGGCCCTCGCCGTCATAACAGACAGCTCAATCCGGTCGTACAATCTTGGTGATTCCCGGGTTTACGCGCTGACCGAGGAAGGTCTCCGGCAGATTTCAGTAGACCACACCTTGGCCGCGCAAAAAGTCAAGCTTGGTGTGCTTACGCCTGAACAGGCTCTTACAGACAAGAGCAGGAACAAGCTCTCGCTGCATCTCGGAGTTTTTGAGGACGAATTCAGTGTCATGGCGGAAGAATTGCCCCCGCTGCCTTGCGCCGCAGTACATAGGTTGCTGCTTTGCACAGACGGTTTGACGGAAAAGGTATTGGACGCGGAAATCGAAGAGGTGCTGAGAACGTCTGCAACGGTTGGCGAAGCCGCTACTCGTCTTGTTGAGATGGCTTTGGTTAGCGGTAAGGATAATGTGACATGTATTGTGTTGGAGAAACTGAAAGATGATCCGGCGGCAAACAGACTGCCGACTTTTATGGATAGGGATGATATGGATAGGGAAGAGCGCTGATTTTTGATATAACACATGCTGTCAAACAGAAGAGGCTGTTGCATTTACAGTCCCTTCTGCATGTTTAGCGTGGATAATACGTGCGCAATTATGATCTGAATCTCAGTTTTCGTGTCTGGCATGATATCTAAGGCCACAATGTTTTGAAATACCCTGAGCGATTGCCTCAGCAGCTTGCTCTTGTACATCGATGTTCCTAAGCATCGTTTCTTCGGCAGGATTCGTTATGCACAGCAGTTCTGTAAAAGCAGCCGGCGCCCTCGTTTCTCGAAGAACCTGATGATGGCCCTCTTTGATACCTCTGCCGGCTCGTCCCAGCGCCAAGACCAATTCTCTCTGAATGGTTTCGGCAAAAGCTTTTCCTTGTATTGAGCCGGGAAAATAGTAAGTCTCTGTTCCGCTGGCCGCGCTGTCGGCGAAGGAATTGCAATGGATTGACAAGAACCAGTCAGACTCGAAATGATTGGATTCCTTAGCCACCTCAAGCAAGGAATTCTTCTGCTGAAAAAGTCTGACACTCGCAAAAGCAGCAAGTTTTTCAACAGCCAGCAGGGCGATCGCATAGGTCACGTCGACCTCCCTTAGCCCGGTCGCTCCGATAGACCCTGGATCTGCTCCACCGTGCCCCGGGTTAATAAAAATTTTCATCTCTGTTTCCTTTTCTCGCGCTTTATTATCTAAGATATGACAAAATCACTCTAGATGTTCCTGATACACCAGTAGAATTGTCCTTGATCAGGATAAAAAACGCCCGCATGTCCTGCAGACGTTTTCTTTATTCATAGGGTCATCAGTCTGCGAAGAATCAACAGATCAAATCCTGACCCACCTTATAAATATCTCCGGCGCCAAGAGTAATAACAAGATCATTGTCGCTGACAGTTTGACCGAGATACTGGGTAATTTCATCCAAAGTAGAGAAATAACGCGTCAACGTTCCCTTCTTTTCGATCAAGCTGGCTAAAGAGAGTGACGAAAAATCCGAAATTCTGGTTTCGCGGGCCGAAGAGAAAATCTCGGCCAGAACCACTTCATCCGCCTGTAAAAACGACTCTGAAAATTCATTCAGCAGCTTTTGAGTACGGCTAAAGGTGTGAGGCTGAAAGACCGCCCGGATACGCCTTTCGGGATAGGAGCGCCGAACGCCGTCTAAAGTTGTTTGTATTTCCGTGGGATGATGAGCGTAATCATCAAAAATAATCGCGCCATTGCGTGTACCAATGCGTTCGAAGCGACGTTTGGTGCCGGTAAATCCGGCTAAAGAAGCAAAAATAATTTCCAGAGGAAGCCCCAGGTTTCGTGTCAAAGCAATGGCGGCTAAGGCGTTTAATATATTGTGGCGACCTGTGACAACAAGATCGAGATGCCCGGCCAATTCTCCCCGGATCATAACGTCGAAATGGGAGCCCTGATTATCATACGTGATGTTGAGAGCTTGAACATCGGAAGCGTCGGTTAGCCCATAAGTCGTGATGCTGCCTTGGGTGGATATACTTTTGCGGGAGGGATCTTCCTCCCAAATGACGAGATTTCCTTCAGGCGGCAGCTTGGCAGCTAAGGAATTAAAAGCTTCAAGGACATCGTTGAGGTCCCGGAAATAATCCGGATGATCCAGCTCCATATTGGTTATGATCAAATGCAACGGCGAATAATTAAGAAAATGCCGCCGGTATTCGCATGATTCCGCCAGAAAGAAAGAACCACTCCCAACATGGGCGTTGCCTCCCAGTGCGGGAACTTCGCTGCCAACAACGATTGTCGGGTCAAACCCGCTTTCAATAAGAATTTTACCAAGCATGGCTGTCGTGGTGGTTTTGCCATGAGTACCCGAGACGCATATACCGATTTTCTCAGACATAAGCCGCCCCAGGTACTGTGGATAGGAAAGAATTTCCACTCCCAACTCAGCGGCGCGTTTGATTTCAGGGTGGTTGGCGTCATAAGCAGGGGAAACGACCACAAGATCAACGTGTTCGACGTTGGCAGGATTAAAATCCATCACCGCAATTTCACAGGCATCCAGTATGTCGTCAGTAAAAAAACGTTGGGGAACATCAGAGCCGGTTACAACTGTAAAGGGTTGTTGCTTGGCGATCTGAGCCAAAGCGCTCATGCCTGTTCCCTTTATCCCAACGAAATGAATATTTTGAGGCAATCTGCATCGTCCTTCCATAAGGGTGATTATCGAAACTGCATCCACTGTCCATTATACCCAAGTCTCAGAGAAAAAGTATCTCAAATTTTGTGGAAATAGGACAGAATTAGGTTGGAGTCATAAGACATGCTAACAACAAGTTCAAAGAGTGCCTACCAAAACCAGTTCAAACAATGAAAAGCAAAAAATAATAAGAACAGCGGCGACAGATCAACCCTCCTTTTTCTCAGTTTTATGACAGTTTTTATTATACAGCTAATTTGAGAAAAGATCAACAATTGCCTTGCACGAGGGTGCATATTTTAAAAGTGCAGGAAGCGACAAAAAAAATAAATAGAAATATCCACTGCGGGGTTCTCCCGCAACCGAATGGTGAATGGAGATGGATATTATGTGGGCTCGTAACAGTCCCGAGGTAGGGTTTGGTGAGCGGCAGACTCCAAAAGCCCGCGAACTTTTTTCACCTTTTGAGGTTGCGTCAGGCAGAGAGGCGCTTGGATTCTCCTGCTCCCCAACCCCTGACGTGGCACTGTTACTGGCCAGCGCGGTATCTGCCTCC
>WRHI01000046.1 GCA_009783315.1 Peptococcaceae bacterium | reverse complement strand
AAGCAGAAGGGTTATGCATGTCCTCAGTTTCATACGACTCACTCCCTAATATTTTTGCTGTCATCACATGACGGAGAAAAGAGGCAGCGCCGGCAGTTCCGCCTTTGGCCGGCTCTGCGAATTTAACTATGACTGTTGATTGGTGATTGTTGATTGGTGTCAATAACTTTGGGTTCCGATTGCTTTCCTGACTATGGAACGATTGGCTAACAGAGAGGAACGAACAGGGCAATTGCGCGATGCCTATTTCCATACCGCGGTAAACGTCGTATTCGTCCCAAGCCAGACGACTTCTCCTGCTTTATGCTTCATACCGGAGATGTTGCTGGTCCAGCTATCAAAGGTATAGCCTCTCCTGGTGATCGCTCCGGGAAGCGTTATGGCCGCACTGGCATATGTCGAGATGGCATAGCTATTGACATAGGCTGTCCCTGTCTGGTTTGCCGGCGTGGGCGTGCCGCCGTTGGCGTTGTAGCTGACTGTCAGTGTCCGCTGATACAAGCCGTAGAGTGTGACATTGGCGCTGATGGTATAGGATCCGGAGACGATGGCCGGACTCGCGTTAGCCGTCGCAGCAGTACTCCAGCCTCTGGCGGTCCAGCCGGTGTAGATGTTGGCCGCCGGAATTGTCACCGTGCCGCCGGTGGCTTTGTTGTAGATGGTTACCGCGGCTGTGCGGGTGGCGGCGGTTGTGCCGTTGTAGTCTTTCAGTGTGGCGGTTAGGGTTCTTTTGTAGATGGCGTACAGGGTTACGTTGTTGGAGGGCATGGTGTAGGAGGTTAGGGCCGTGGTGGCGTCTTTGTTGGTGTTCCAGCCGACGAAATCCCAGTTGGTTTTCGCGGCTGTGGGCGTCAGGCTGACTGCCCCGCCGCTGTTGACCTGGGCCGATGTCACGGTGGCGGATGTGCCGCCGTTTTCCCCGTAGTTGTAGGTGACGGTGAATGGCGTTGCGGTTGTTTTCCATGCCGCGGTGAACGTCGTGTTCATGCCGGGGGTTACTGTCTGGCTCGCGTTGAATTTGCTTCCGCTTACGCTGCTGACCCAGCCGTCAAAGGTATAGCCTGTCCTGGTGATCGCTGCCGGTAACGTCAATGGCGTATAGGATATGCCGGTGATGTTGGCGCTGTTGGTGTATGCCGGCAGTGTCTGTGTCGCCGGTGTGGGCGTCCCTCCGGCGGCGTTGTAAGTCATTGTCAGTGATTTTTGGTACAAACCGTAGAGGGTGATGTTGCCGCTGATGGTATAGGATCCGGAGACGACCAGCGGGCTCGCGTTGGCGGTTGTGGCGGTGCTCCAGCCTCTGGCGGTCCAGCCGGTGTAGGTGTTGGCTGCCGGAATTGTCACCGCGCCGCCGGTGGCTTTGTTGTAGATGGTTACCGCGGCTGTGCGGGTGGCGGCGGTTGTGCCGCTGTAGTCTTTCAGTGTGGCGGTTAGGGTTCTTTTGTAGATGGCGTACAGGGTTACGTTGTTGGAGGGCATGGTGTAGGAGGTCAGGGCTGTGGTGGCGTTTTTATCTGTGTTCCAGCCGACGAAATCCCAGTTGGCTTTCGCGGCTGTGGGCGTCAGGCTGACTGCCCCGCCGCTGTTGACTTGGGCTGATGTCACGGTGGCGGATGTGCCGCCGTTTTCCCCGTAGTCGTAGGTGACGGTGAATTGATTGGTTGAGGCCGCTGTCTGGGCCATGACACCCTGACTCAGGTTGTAGTAGCTGCCGCTGCCTGTTGTGGTCAGTTTGCAAGCTCGTACCATATAGTGTTTCGTGGTTCCGGGACTCGTATGAGTCCATGTGGTTCCTTTCACTATCCCGAGTCTGGTGTAGGGTCCCTCCGGGGTGGCCGCGCCGTAGACGTAGTAGTCCGTGACCGCCCTGTCCGCGGAAGCGGTCCATTGCAGTGTGGTTGCGCCCCCTGTCCCGCTGGCTGCTTGCAGGTTTGTGGCCGGCAGCACCGGGAACATCCGCAGGGTTGGGTCTCCCATGAGGGCGATGTGGATATATCTCGCGAAAGCGCCGGTCGGCGTGTATATGGCACCGGTGTTGTTTTGTGTCAGCCGGGTGCTGTAGCCGATGGTTTCTCCCAGGGCCATGTGATGGAAGAACCAGTGCGGACGCCCGGTCCAGGCGTTGGTCAGACCATAATCAGGCAAAGCCAGAAAGGCGCGCAACAGGTTGTTCTGCCTGTCCCAATCTCCGAAATAGCTGCCAAAGGTCTGGTTGAAGATGATGCCGTAGTTCTGGGCGGCAGCGGAAGCCAGATGGCTCGTTGTCAGCGAACCGCCTACCGCGCCCACCGACGTATACGAGCCCGGCCCATTGATATGCCCCCACGTATATGTGTTCCCCGGCAAATACTGTGCCCACGACCCGTCATCGATCCGCGCACCGGCTCCAAATACCGCCGGAGCAAGTCTATAGGCGTTATTGAAGGCAAAGTATTCGGTCATGGTGGGAAATCCGTTGGAGACGAAGAAGTCTTTTGTCGTCGTCATCTGACCTATTCTATAAGTGTGATCCTTATTCAGATATTGCCGCAGCAATTCTGTTGCGTTTTTTGAGAAAGCGGGCATGTTATCGAAGTCCGCGCGCCCCACCTGCAGTTGGACATCACCGGGAATCACTGAAGGTGAACTGTCCCAGGACGCGGTCATGCTTCCGTAATACGCGTCTGCCGGCCAGGAACCCACATGATCTGCGTGTCCGTCCGGTGCTATATTGCCTGATTTGAAGACGGGTATATGCCCTAATAGGAACACCGCTTTGACGTTGGCAGGATCCCCGTTATAGTCTGCTTGCACCAGGGCCCGCGCCGACTGTGGCGTGGCGTTCCTTGATACATCATGGCGCAGAACCGTCCAACCGTCACCGATCAGGTCTTTTTTCAGTGTTTCCAGTTCGGTGCCCAAAGCCGCCGCCTGTTCGGATTCTACCAGCAAGACGACCTTGCCGCGGGATTCTACGGCGGGCGCTTTGATGCCGGCCCAGATGTAACCTACATAACTGTCGCATTGGACCTTGTATTCGTACGTCTGACCAACAACGACATTCTTGTCTTCATAATAATGCCCATTCGTTCCTGTGACAGATGTCCATGTAGTTGCTTCTTTGGTCTTGCGCCAGACGGTAAAGACCTTACCAGGGCCCAGCGGCGTTGGTTTGGCCTCCCATTGCAACCGGATCGTCGGGGGGGATTCCTTTGTTGTTGCGCTTAACATGAGAACATGCTCTTGGGGTTGCTCCGCCGCCAGGATGGGCGACGCCAGAGGCAGACATAATGTCATGCCGACAAACAGAAGAAACATGAAACTTGCTTTCAGCTTCAGATAACTCACAATTCTTTCCTCCTTAATATTTCGTTTTTTGAGCGTGTCAGAGCATAGAAAAGCAGACCAACATAATTTTGGTTTTATCCTTAACCTCTAAATTATGAACGGTATATTCTTCGCCTTGCTAATCAGTCGCCTGTATATCGCCAGTCAAGAGGGCTGTAAGTCGGTATATATATCCGGAAGTGAGATGCGGTTTCCCCCTCTTGACCGGTCAGATTCACATTGTACCCGTTTTTGAGGATATTGAATGCTCTGTATTCGTAGTTGCCCCACCAGGCTTTGTCGATAACAACCCGTTGGGTTGTCACCAGACCAGGACGGCCGGGGGCCCCTGTGCCGGCCGCTACCCAGCCGTCGGGCCGGTAGGCGTAGCCGGCGTCGACTTCGATGATGCTGCCTACCGGCAGTTCGGCTCTGCTGAAGCGTTGGGACGCCAGGAAGTAGACTGAGTTGTCGGCTGTTGTGGTTATCTGGGGATTGGCCGCGTAGCCGCCGTTATTGGAGTTCCAGTAGCCCAGGTCGGTGTGACGCCAGTTTACCCCTTGATATACCGGTACATAGATCCGGAAATGGGACGCGGTTTCTTCTTCTTTGCCTGTCAGATTCACATTAAGACCGCTTTTGAGAATATTGAAGGCCCGGTATTCGAAGTTGCCCCACCAGGCTTCGTCGATGACGACTCTCTGTGTTGTGACCGGTTTAGGACGTCCCGGTGCCGCTGTGCCGCTGGCAACCCAACCTTCAGGACGATAAGCGTATCCGGCATCAACTTCAATGATGCTACCCACAGGAAGTTCGTTTCTGGTGAAGCGTTTGGAAGCGAGGAAATTCGCTGAGTTACTGGCTGTTCTGGTGATCTGAGGATCAGACGCATATCCACCGTTACCGGAGTTCCAGTAGCCTAATGTATAGGGCCGGGTCAGTCCCCCGGCATCCTCTCCGCTTCCCTGCGCGGGAGACTCGCTCAATTCATCCCCTCCGGCGCCCTGCACAACATCGCCGCCGGAACCGTCATAATCCTCCTGACCGCTCCCGGACTCCGCCAGGTACGCTTCCCCTGCTGTCGCCGCAAGATCCAGCCTGATCCCGCCGCCGATAACCACCGCCGGTAGCAGGATTAACACAGCCAGGAAAGCTCCGCTGCGTTTCCCCGTCTTGGCCGTCAGACTCTCAAAGCGTTCCCTCAAATCGCCGGCTCCTGTGCTGAAAGCCGTCGTCAGCGCCGGCAGCCGTTTTCTGCCCGGTTTCACCGTCAGCAGGATCGACTCGCCGTACTCCCGGCGGCGGGCGCCGTCCTGGCCGCGGACAACCAGCTCATCGCAAATCAGTTCCAGATCCCGGTCGCCGGCGCGGTTCATCATCCATACCAGAGGATTGAACCAGTGCAGCGCGTTGGCAAGATTGAGCGCCAGCTTGTACCACAGATCGCGACGCCGGCAATGGGTCAGTTCATGACGGATAATATGAGTCAGCAAGCAAGGGTCGTAACGACGTTCAGGCAGCACCAACACCGGACGGAACAGGCCAGTCACAAACGGGCTCTGCACCCCCGGGCTGAACCGGATATCCATTTCAACATGAAAATCCATCTCTTCCATCGTCCGGCGAACCAGACGAACCAACTCTTTGCTGTCGCAGGGCCGCCAGAAACGGCGCAGCAGGGCGCGGAACCGCAAAGCCGCAATCAGGCGGACACAGAGAAAGATCACAACCCCCGCAAACCAGAGGCCAATCATGATATCCAACACAGTGACGCCGGACCAGACTCCGGCAAGTTTTCCCGCCACAGGTGTTTCCTTCACCAGCGTTTCCGCTTCCGAGACCGCCCCGTTCGGCACAGGATCCTGAGCCTGAGCTCCATCCGGTTCATAGCCTTCCGGTTCATTGTCCCTCGCTTCATAGACTCCCGGTTCGGCCGCCTCAGACAAAGGAACAATACCCACCGACCGAAAGACAGGCGTATCTGTCACAGAGAAAGACAGCAGCGCCCAATGAGCCGGCAGGGTCACTGGCACCACCAGCCAGAGAGCGAAAACCAACCAAACCCAATAACGCCAACGGGGAGAATACCGCTTGCTCAGCCAAATTGCCGCTGCCACGATAACACCAATCAGCACGCCGACAATCAGCGAGACAGCCATCATATTCAGAAAAATTGTCTTGATTAGATCGGGCATGTGAAGCCTCCTGTTATAAACATACAGCGTCTAATGTTCAACTGTTCAACAGTTCAACTGTTAAACGTCTAGTGATGATCCAGGTGATCTAACATCCTGCGCAATTCTGTGATATCCTGCTCACTGATAGCGCCCTTTCTGTTCAAAGCGGTAATCATGCTGGCAATGGAACTTTTGTGCATCCTCTGCAAGAACTCATGGCTCGCTTCTTCCAGATACGCCTCCCGGGGAACCAAAGCGGAGTAATAGTTGGTACGGGTGGTCCGGTCACAATGAACAAAACCCTTCTCACACAACCGCGCCAGCACAGTCATCACAGTAGAAAGCGCCAGCGTGCGGCTGGTGATTTGATCCAAAATAAAGTTGGAGGTCAGGGGACGCTCTTCTTCCCAGATGATCATCATGATTTCCTGTTCAGCTTCACTCAGTTTCAGCTTTTTCGACATTATCGAATACAACCTCCTTCGCTAAGAATTTCTGACTTGAATTTCTACCTCAATAAATCATACCATCTATATAAATCATTCTATCTTTGTAGAAGTTATTTGTCAACATGTTTATGGCGGTTTTGCGGGCCTATGTATCTGGTAATTTATGGAGGTCGCCTAGGACTTCACAACAGAGAAAACCAGCGGGGGGAGATTTGAGTCCCCTAGGTTTATCAGCATAATCCACAATCGCTCAATGATAAATTGCGTTCCCGTGGTTCGAAAAAAGCTCAGAAATAGGGCCTCATCGAGTTTGACAGGGTCTTCATCCGGAGAATCCGGCCAATCCGGCCGGGGAGTTGTTGACATCCAAAGATTATTATGACAAGATTATGTTGGATCATCGAAACACCCGGGAGGCACGCCCTTGGAAAGGTTATTTGACGCAGAGCTGCGTCTGATGGAAATTATTTGGAAATGGGAGCCGGTTTCAGCAAAAGAAATCAGCTTGCTTGCCGCCGAGCAATTCGGCTGGAATAAAAACACCACATACACCGTCGTTAATCGGCTGGTTAAGAAAGGCGTTTTGTGCCGGGAGGAACCTGGATTTATATGCTCATCTATTCTTAAGAAGAATGACATACAAAAAGCGGAAACAGCGACACTGATTGAAAAGTTATTCGGCGGCTCCAAAAAAGCTTTCTTTGCCGCGTTTGCGGAGGATAGTCTGTCACCGGAGGAAGTGGAAACACTCAAGGGGCTCATCGAGAAAAAGGGGTAGCCCATGTTGCTTTTCTGACCGTTTCTACCCCGTTTTCTAACCGACACCATTGCCGTTTTATGTGAATTATTTCATTTGACGCAAACCGTCTGTAAGTGTACTATTAAATCAGTGGGACTATGGCGTTAGTTTGAAGTTCTTTCCTTCATTATCTGGCTTGGAGGCAGCACCATATGATTGTATCCGGCATGATTGTGAGCAACCTCGTCCGTACGATTCTGATGATGACCCTTTCCGGCAGCGCCCTTGCGCTGATCCTCTTACTGACCAAGCCCCTCCTGGGACGCCGTGTTCCCCGGTCTGTCCAATACGGATTGTGGCTTGTGGCGTTGGCGGCGCTGCTGGTTCCCGTGTCGAAATTCATTATTTTACCTGACAAAGCAGCAACTCTGCCGTTGACGCCGATTTCTGTCGTTATTGACCAGTCCTTTATATCTCCCGCAGAAAATTTGCTGCGTACCATACATGTTCCCGACGCTGCAGGTGCTGTTGACGCCGCGGATCCGACGTCGGCAGAGTCCGCCTCCGGAAGCTCTGTCCCGGCAAGTACGGCGGCAACGACTCCTACGCCTGCGGAAACGGCGGCGGCGACTCCCACGTCTGCAGAAACGGCGGCGGAAGCCGCAGACGCGGCGATGGATGCTGAAGGGTCGCCCTCGTCTGCCGCTCTCTTGCCCGCGAAGGGCCCCGGTCCCTTGGCTTGGCTGAGCGCGGGATTCATAATTGTGTACCTGCCTGTGGCGCTCCTTGTCCTGTTGTACCATCTTCTCTCCTATGCCTACTTCATGGGAAAACTCTGCAACCGGAGAACCACTCCGGCGTTGGATCTTGCCGTGTACACCGCCTTGTATGACGGCAAACCCGCTCCGCGGGTGTTCCTTTGTCCGCTGGCGGCCACGCCTATGCTGGTGGGTCTTTTTCGGCCCATGATCATCCTGCCAGACAGACCATACTCGGAGGCGCAGCTGAGAAGTGTTTTGCTCCATGAGCTGACGCACATGCGCCGGCGTGACGTCGCTGTGAAATGGGTGACGGTGTTTGCCTGTTCTTTACACTGGTTCAACCCCCTGGTCTGGCTGGCCCGGCGGGAGATTAACCGCGTTTGTGAACTATCTTGCGACGCGGCTGTTATTGGCAATATGAACAGCGTCGACAAACAGACGTATCTTCAATCTCTGGTTGCTTTGGCTGCTGATCCCAGAGCGCCGCGCGCTGTGCTTGCGACGACCCTGTGTGAAGGAAAAAAAGCGCTGGAAGAGCGGCTTGTGTCAATCATGCGGTATAAGCCCCATAGATTGAAGACCCTTGTGGCTTCAGCCCTGATGATTGTGGCGGCGGTGGGGGTCGTCAGCTTGTTGGGGGCTTCTGTCGCGGCGGCGGAAAATGCGGCCCAGGTAGCCACGACTGGAACAGAATCGCCTGATATTTCCTCTATGCCTCATGATATGGATGATCCCAATTACGATAAGGATCTCTACTATGATTGGGATCCTCTCAACGAAATCGAATCCCAAACGGCTTCAGACGATTCCAGCCTGAGAGGTATTGGCGGCAATCTGATCCCCAACGGCGATTTTGAAGCTTTCCTGCCGATCGGGAATCTGAGCAGGAATGTCGCCTTGAACGGAACCAACACCTTCACGCTCATAACCGATCCGGCAATCGTAAAATATGGCAAGGCTGCTTTGATGATTGAGCAGAACACTCGCAACGCTTTTGCTGGCTGCAGAGTCCTTCTTGAGCGAGACTGCGTCTATGACTTTGAGTTTGACGTCAGACTGCTGCACGATTCAAACGGTAATCCTGTTTCAAATCTTGAAGTGGTCAGAAATTTCGTCTTTGCCGATGCATACGCCTCGAACTATAATCAGAACCATATCGCGACCCTAAAAAAGATGAGTACCGCGGACGGATGGCAGCATGTAGCGGGTTCCTATAAGGCCTCTTCCGCAGATCCCCGCGCGGACTTTGATAACGCGTATTTTGCGATTTATGTTCATGGCCCTGAAGACAGATCCGTAACGTATGTCATTGACAATGTACGCTTGGTCAAGCAAGGACAGATTCAGAATCTGGTTCCCAACGGCGACTTTGAGCTGCCGGTTTTGTTCGGGAATTTGGGCGGAAACAGCACCCTGAACGGAAGCAACACCATTACCCTCGAAACCGATCCCTCAATCGTAAAATATGGCAATGCTGCTCTGAGGATTGAGCAGAAAACCCGCAACGCTTTTGCCGGTTGCAGAGTGTCGCTTGAGCGAAACTGCTTATATGATTTTGAATTTGATATAAGGCTCTTGCTCGATTCAGAGGGGAATCCTGTTTCCAATCTAGATGTGGTCAGGAATTTCGTGTTTGCAGACAAAAGTGCTTCCAATTTCGATCAGAACCATCTCGCAACTGTTAAGAAGCTGAGCACCGCAGACGGGTGGCAGCATATATCGGGTTCTTGGAGGTCTTCCTCCGCAGATCCGAATGCGGACTTTGCTAACGCGTACTTCTCTGTTTATATTTCTGTCCCGTCCGCCGGTAACCCCGTAACGTATGTTATTGACAATGTGAAGCTGACGAAGAGATAGGATAGCCCTGGCTCGGCTTGAAGTGTGCGTGAACCAATCATCGCAGGATGTTATTAGGCATTGCGCACACCCAGATCTCAAAAACCGAAAGGGGAAGACGGCTGGAGGCAAAATATTATTTGCTTCCGCCGTCTTTGCTATCCCATAGTTGTACACGTGACACCCTCATGTTCGATCTTCATCTAACAAGAATAAAAACCTCTGGATCACGAGGAGCAGATGCCGTCAATAGCCAGCAACAGTCCTGACCATGGACACACTGGGCGTTGTTGCCTTTCCAATACCAATACCGTTGAAGTTTCCTACAAAGCTCAGATACACAGAATTGCTTGTCTGTCCCGGCGCCTTGACAGTAAACGTCAGGTTTTGTTTGCCTCCGGCCGGAATCGTCTGGGTTGCCTGGGGTCCGCTGACAATATATCCAGCGGTTTGGCCGGCGGCGTCAAACATGCCTGTCACCGTGCCATTGATGGGAGTATCATTGAAGTTGTAGATTGTGACGATGACTGTGATCTGATCATTGGCCTTAATGCTATACCCATTGGAGCTGGCATTTGCGCGGCATTTCACTTCATAGGTCTGGTCCAGAACGATTTTCTGTTCGGCTGTAAGTGATTTGAGCGAGTGATTCACCGGTGTATGAGCTGATATCGTATCTTTATACATCCCAGGCGGAAGACTTCCCGGAACACATAAATAAATGGGGTCTGGGCCGAGCTGAAGGGCAAAGCCTCCGTTGCCGGGAATTGGCTGCTCTTCACCCATGATATTTGTTTGGATCCCACTCTGCTTTTGCAGCGACAGCGTCGTGGAGACGCTGTTGTCAGCCCAGAGAACCAGCACTGTGTTACCGCTGCCATCGTCAAAGGCATAACCTTTACTGCCGGTAGGCAAATATCCTGCTCCCACTTTGATCTCACCGAGATACTTTGCCTGCCCCAGCGCTTTTGTCATGGCAGCCTGAGCGGCGAACGCGGCGTAAGGGGTTATCTGTTCCTCGAATGGATTATATTGACTGAAAGAGCTCCAATATACGTTGCGGTAGGGGCGTTGATTTTCCAAAGCCTCCCGGCCGGAAAACCAGAAATGCTTGTCGACACCGGTTGACAGGCTCATGGCGGCCGAAGTTACCAAATAACGTGCCTGAACTTTTTGCTTGTTGTAATCATCATCCAGTCCCAAAGGCGAATTCGCGATCCCTCCGCCGGCTTCGGTAACCCACGCCGGCATCCCGACGTCCAGGGTGTTTCTTCTCTCCAAATGATCTAGGTTTCTGTTAACAGAAAACACATTGTTGTCAGTGACAGCGAGGTTGTACCAAGATCTGGTTAACGGGTTGTCCTGAATGGGATCAATATTATTCTGGTGGTTATGGAAATTATAGATTTCCGAATAATCTATTATTCCGTTCCTAAACAGGGTCTCCTGATAAGCCTTATATTGGCTGATCAAGTTTTTCTTGCCCGTTTGTTTATAATCATCGGCGCTGCGCGTAACCAGACCACCCATGGCAACAGGAATTCCTGACTCATGGAAGCCGATGGACATGGCTTTCATGAATGCCGCGTACTTGTCCGCGCCCTCGCTGGGGCCGCTGCCGAGACCGCCATCCGGTTCATTAAAGACCTCCCACATGCTTACCATGTCTCTGTAGAAATATCCTATATCCCGGCCGGCTTCATAAGCTGCTGTAAGATCGTCCGGGAGTTTGTTGCCCAGCGCTTCGCTTGCGGGGGACATAGCGTTCTTGGCGGTTTCTGTCAGCAGCGCCTTTCTCTCTGGTGTCAGACTGGCTATCCATGTTGGATTTGGTGTTGCCAGAATTGTCTCCAATACGTTGATGCCACGACTTGAGTAAGCGTTATTATAATGCACGTACTGGCTGGCGCCGCCATGTCTCTCATAGAGTTCCATTTGTTTCCATGTCGCCACTTCTCTAACCCAGGTAATACCACTAAGCTCTAACGCCCGAGCATAACCACCAAGCAGAGAACGATTGGTATCTCCCACATTGTAATCGACAATGAACGGACGACTGCCAGCGCCGCTGCTATCGTACCAGGAGAAATACGTGTGCATTCCAAAGGGAGAGTCCTCCAGAGACGTCCGGTTTTCATTAACCACGGCGAAGTTTCCGCGGACTGTTTCGCCGGCGAATTTCACGGAACCTTTTTCACCCGGTGCCCAGACTTCAACAAGATAATGGCCCGGATTTTTGGGTGCTTGGCTGACAGAAGCCATTGCCTGACCTGCCGGTATAACAGTTGTTCCGTTGCCGACTGGATTTCCGAAATAATCGGTAATCCTCCAAGCAATCTGAACATCGGTGTTGACAGTGTTTGTCAGCTTGATATCAAAAGCAAACGGGTCGCCGGTTGTAAAAATGTTCAGCGGCTGCTGACCTACGATGGTACAAAAAGCTCTCTTCAACAGTCTCACGTTATCCAAGAGATAGGTTACGGGTTTGCGTTCAGGACCAGGTGTGGCGTCCAAATAGACAGCGAAGTATCCGTTCTCAAGGGTGGCGGCAGCATCAATATCTGTGGATCTGAGCGTCCTTGAACCCGCTACATGCCGCCATCCTCCTCCTGTACTCAACGGAACGGAGGGAACGGTTGTGAAGTGGTTTTGCCCGTTATGAGATTTCGCATCACGAAAAACGAAATTCGTGACTGAATTGAGATTGGAAACATTATTTCCATCTGCGTCTTGGAGCACCATAATATCATATTCAAAATCATACGTGTAGTCGCGCTCAAAAACGATGGGGTAACCGGCAAAAGCTGTGTTCGTGGTTTGCTGTATCCGCAAAGCGGCGTTTCCGTTCTTAACGCCATTGGTCATATTAAGGTGTGCGGTATCATTATCGATGGCAAAGGTGTTGCTTCCTCCGCTGACGTTCCCGGACAAGTTCTGAAAGGGGCTCAGCAATTCGAATGTGCCGTTGGGGATCAGATTCACATCCGGCCGCTCCGTGTTTGACAACCATATATTGTCGACAACATACGTTACAGATATTTTTTCGGCAGGGGTTCCGGGGCCATGAATATAGATTGAGAAGAAAGCGTCTTCGGGGGTCGCGCCGGGATCAAGCTTTGCAGAATCAACTGTATAGGAACCCGTTACATACTGCCATTCATCTGTTGTGCTCAAACTTTTAAGACCAAAAATGTGGTTCTGCTCATAATTTGTAGCTTTTTTATCGGCAAACACGAAATTCGCGACTACATTACGAAAAGACGCATCAGTATGAACAGGACTTCCGTTTGAATCGTGCAGGAGCTTAATCCAAAAACCATAATCATAGGTTTTCCCGCGTTCTAGAGAAACAGGGCACCCCGCGAACGCGTTACGCGTGTTCTGTTGTATCCTCAAAGAGGCATTCCCTTCGTACACGTTTGCGTTTGCGGAACCGGTTTCGAGGGTAACAGTGTTGGTTCCATTCAGGCTGGTATTCCCACCCACCAGATTTCCGAACGGAAGAAAGGCTTCGAAATCGCCGTTAGGGATCAGGTTCCCATCATCGTTGGGAACCGGGTCATTAATGACCGGCGGGGGGATGAGCTTCCAAACCGCGTAGAGATTCAGATCCCAGCGCAGAGGCATGATGCCAATATCATGACCTGCGAAATACAAGGGTTCCGCCGCATCTATGCTTTCGGCCCAGCCAAGGAAATAATGGTCCGGGCGCCACGGCTCCGAATCAGGCAGTTGGGTCACTTCATTGCTGTGGGACACTGAGAAATCCGCGGGAGCGTCCAATCCGCCGTTGGCGTGGAAGGTGACGGTGTAGGTTTTCTTTGCCAGCCTCACATTGTCAATGACATACGTTACGGATTTGCTTTCAGAGGCGGCCCCGGGCCCTTGCACATAAATAGCGAAATACGCGTTGGCAAAGTCCGCCTCCGCGTCCGTGGAGGAGGCTGTATAAGAACCTGTGACATGCTGCCATCCATCCGCGGTGCTCATCTTTTTGAGGGCCGCGATATGGTTCTGATTGAAATTGGTAGCTTTCTGGTCGGTGAATACGAAATTTCTAACCACATCAAGATTGGAAACCGGATTCCCGTCTGAATCGTGCAGAAGCATGACATCAAAATCAATTTGATAGGTGCAATCCCGCTCAAGAGACAGCTTGTAGCCGGCGAAGGCGTTGCGGGTGTTCTGGGCAATCTTCAGGGCGATAGTTCCGTTATCAATCCCCTCAGCTGTGTTAAGAGCAGCGACGTCTGTTTCGAGGATAAACGCGTTGGTTCCGTTCAAGGTAACATTCCCGCCTAAATTTCCGAACTGAAGCGGCAATTCGAAGTTGCCGTTGGGAATCAGATTCACATCCGGCTGTGCTGCCGTCGTCAACCTCACATTATCAATGACATACGTTACGGATTTACCTTCAGAGGCAGCCCCGGGCCCTTGCACATAAATAGCGAAATACGCGTTGGCAAAGTCCGCCGCCGCGTCCGTTGAGGAGGCTGTATAGGAACCCGTTACATGCTGCCACCCGTCCGCTGTGCTCATTTTTTTGAGGGCTGCGATATGGTTCTGATTGAAATTGGTAGCTTTCTGGTCGGTGAATACGAAATTTCTAACCACATCAAGATTGGAAACCGGATTCCCGTCTGAATCGTGCAGAAGCATGACATCGAAATCAATTTGATAGGTGCAATCCCGCTCAAGAGACAGCTTGTAGCCGGCGAAGGCGTTGCGGGTGTTCTGCTCAATCTTCAGAGCGGCGGTTCCGTTGTCAATTCCTTCAGCCGTGTTCAGGTTAGAGGAATCGGTTTCAAGAGTAAACGTGTTGGTTCCGTTCAAGGCGATATTCCCGCCTAAATTTCCGAACGGGATATAGGCTTCGAAATCGCCGTTGGGAATCAGGTTGCCATCGCCGCTGGGAATCGGGCCATCAATGACCGGCGGGGGGATGAGCTGCCAAACTGCGTAGAGATCCAGATCCCGACGCAGGGGCATCTCCCCAATGTTCTGACCACAATAATACAAGGGTTCCGCCGCATCTATGCTTTCGGCCCAGCCAAGGAAATAATGGTCCGGGCACCACGGCTCCGAATCAGGCAGTTGGGTCACTTCATTGCTGTGGGACACTGAGAAATCCGCGGGAGCGTCCAATCCGCCGTTGGCGTGGAAGGTGACGGTGTAGGTTTTCTTTGCCAGCCTCACATTGTCAATGACATACGTTACGGATTTGCTTTCAGAGGCGGCCCCGGGCCCTTGCACATAAATAGCGAAATACGCGTTGGCAAAGTCCGCCTCCGCGTCCGTGGAGGAGGCTGTATAAGAACCTGTGACATGCTGCCATCCATCCGCGGTGCTCATCTTTTTGAGGGCCGCGATATGGTTCTGATTGAAATTGGTAGCTTTCTGGTCGGTGAATACGAAATTTCTAACCACATCAAGATTGGAAACCGGATTCCCGTCTGAATCGTGCAGAAGCATGACATCAAAATCAATTTGATAGGTGCAATCCCGCTCAAGAGACAGCTTGTAGCCGGCGAAGGCGTTGCGGGTGTTCTGGGCAATCTTCAGGGCGATAGTTCCGTTATCAATCCCCTCAGCTGTGTTAAGAGCAGCGACGTCTGTTTCGAGGATAAACGCGTTGGTTCCGTTCAAGGTAACATTCCCGCCTAAATTTCCGAACTGAAGCGGCAATTCGAAGTTGCCGTTGGGAATCAGATTCACATCCGGCTGTGCTGCCGTCGTCAACCTCACATTATCAATGACATACGTTACGGATTTACCTTCAGAGGCAGCCCCGGGCCCTTGCACATAAATAGCGAAATACGCGTTGGCAAAGTCCGCCGCCGCGTCCGTTGAGGAGGCTGTATAGGAACCCGTTACATGCTGCCACCCGTCCGCTGTGCTCATTTTTTTGAGGGCTGCGATATGGTTCTGATTGAAATTGGTAGCTTTCTGGTCGGTGAATACGAAATTTCTAACCACATCAAGATTGGAAACCGGATTCCCGTCTGAATCGTGCAGAAGCATGACATCGAAATCAATTTGATAGGTGCAATCCCGCTCAAGAGACAGCTTGTAGCCGGCGAAGGCGTTGCGGGTGTTCTGCTCAATCTTCAGAGCGGCGGTTCCGTTGTCAATTCCTTCAGCCGTGTTCAGGTTAGAGGAATCGGTTTCAAGAGTAAACGTGTTGGTTCCGTTCAAGGCGATATTCCCGCCTAAATTTCCGAACGGGATATAGGCTTCGAAATCGCCGTTGGGAATCAGGTTGCCATCGCCGGTTTCCGCGAATGCGCTCGGAATGAAGCAATGTGCGCTTAGAAACAAAACCAGCGCAAAAGGGAACAAGAAAGCTAACCAATGTGATTTTGGCTTCATACAGGAACATCCCCTATCATCTTTTTTCCCCCAATCTGGATATCTCTCAAAACTATTGGGGTAGTATATTTAGAGACTATGATAATAGACTGGATTTGTCAAATAGTAATTATTGGAAAGAAGTCTGATTGCGTCCGCATGCTAGCCAGAAAGTGGACTCCTATGGTAAAATGAGACTATGAAGGACACAAGTTATATCAACAAATAGCGTTCATTGACGGAAAGAGGCACCTATGGACTTCTATTACGACAAACACTGGCGCCCCAGTCATGATGTGGTCTTCGCTATCACCTTCGCGGAAAAAGCGCTGTTCACCAAGTTATGCTCGGCAGTTTACGGACAGGAGATCACCATTGTTGGTGAGCCCCACTCCCAAGCCGTTGTGCGAGAGAACGATGTTCTGCTGAACGCCATCCGTTTTGATGTCCTGGCCGTCGCCGACACCGACCAACTGTTTACCATAGATATCCAAAGACGATATACAAAAGGACGGCAGGAACGGCGGGGAGCCTATTACATGTGCCGGGCCGTCTCCAGTCAGCCCGTGACCGCAATGAAATACGAGGATCTTCATCCTGTTCACATCGCCTTTATCCTGACGGAACACAGCCGCAGCCTGGAAAGCAATCACGCGCCAAGAGGCGTGCGCAAAGTAGGCCTATGTTACCTTGATACAGGGGAGCTCTACGATGATCTGATTGAACTGGTTCTTGTGTACGTGCCGACAGTCGTCAAAGAAACCGCGGTGTCCAAGGATAACGATCTCTATGTGTTTTCCCGGTTTTTCGCCGTTAACAGTCCGGAAGAAGCGGCGGCATACACCGCCGAATTCGAGACTAACAATTTAGCGAGGGAGTTGGTTCATGTGTACAACAAGATCGTAGCAACCTACCAGGAACTGCAGGAAATAGAGAACAGCCCATACTTCACCCAGCGACTCACTGAAGCTCAGTTAACAGAGGCCAGGGCTGAGGCGGAAGCCAAGGGCGAGGCCAGGGGCGAGGCCAGGGGCGAGGCCAGGGGCAAGGCTGAAGGCAAGGCTGAAGGCAAGGTCGAAGGCAAGATCGAAGGCGCAAGCCAGCTGGCTGAATTGATTAAAGAGGGTTACGACGTAGACACAGCACTCAGCATGATTAAGGAAAGCGCTTTTTTAGCCGACAATAATAATGACAGGACTCCTATGGTAAAATGAGACTATGAAGGACGCAAGTTATATCAACAAATAGCGTTCATTGACGGAAAGAGGCACCTATGGAATTCCATTACGACAAACACTGGCGCCCCAGTCATGATGTGGTCTTCGCTATCACCTTCGCGGAAAAAGCGCTGTTCACCAAGTTATGCTCGGCAGTTTACGGACAGGAGATCACCATTGTTGGTGAGCCCCACTCCCAAGCCATTGTGCGAGAGACCGATGTTCTGCTGAACGCCGCCGAATTCGAGACTAACAATTTAGCGAGGGAGTTGGTACATGTGTACAACAAGATCGTAGCAACCTACCAGGAACTGCAGGAAATAGAGAACAGCCCATACTTCACCCAGCGACTCACTGAAGCTCAGTTAACAGAGGCCAGGGCGGAAGCGGAGGCCAAGGGCGAGGCCAGGGGCAAGGCTGAAGGTAAGGCTGAAGGCAAGGCTGAAGGCAAGGCTGAAGGCAAGGTCGAAGGCGCAAGCCAGCTGGCTGAATTGATTAAAGAGGGTTACGATATAGACACAGCACTCAGCATGATTAAGGAAAGCGCTTTTTAGCCGGCAAGAATGATGACAGGACGTTAAGCGGAAAAGGCGAGAATCCCCCCTAGAGGATTCCCGCCTTTTAATGATCATAGGTTATGGTTCGTTTCGTGCTCTCTGCGGATTACGGAAAGAACAACGCGTCAACCATTTTGTTCAGTTCTTCCGTCTCCCCGTTGGCGAGGGGGAAGATGGGATCAAAGATCAAGCTGACGCTGTTGGTGTACACCGTGTCGCTTCCCTCAATCGTGTACTCAAAGTAGATGTTGGTGGCGACAAAGCTGTAAGCGTCGGCTTTGACTGAAGAAGGAGACAGACTGACGATCATGGTTTGTCCGTCTTTCAGACTGATGGGCAGGGCCGGGTCTTCCACGGATTCATCATCTACGGTTATCTGCAAACTGCCCGGCTCCAGATAATCCAGGAAGGATATCTTCTGCACTGTGATGTCGCCGCGGGCCATGAGCATATAGGGAACCGCTTGCTCCGCGTTGTTAATGTTCTTGGCGGTAACCTCGCTGGGAATGGCGTAACTCATGGCTTCCGTGGAAACATTGCCGCCCTTGAAGGCGTGCTTAACCGGGGTTTTGAACGTGATTTCCCGGGCTGTTCCGTCTACATCAAGTTTAATGCCGCTGATGGCGCATTCTCCGTCAAAATTGACCGGCGGTTTGACACTGATCGACACGTATTTGACGAAGAGGTCTTTGTATGTGTACGCGTCCAGCGCTTCGTCATTGACGCCGGTCACTTCCACAGCATAGCCCTCGCCTAAGTCAACGCCGGCCAGACCGGTGCAGGTGACTTCATTGATTTTGGCCTTGCCGAACAGGGCCAAACGAAAAGTCAGTTTATCACTTTTCTCACTGTTGACGAAGACCTTGTCTGCGTTGCTGTAGAAGTCGGCCTCCTTGTTCTTGCAGCCCGGGGACAACAACCCGATTACCAGAATCACGAGCAGGAGCGGGATGATCTTTTTCATAGTACAGTCTCCTTTTAATTAAGTTCCTCATCTTTAGCAACAGCGCCCTTTTGGCGACGTATACCCGTTTGTCATGTTATGTTATATCATATTTTCCCGATTGAGGTCAAGTCTTGTCAGCTCGACCGGCATAAAACACGCACCGATCCGCTGTTGTTATTAAGACTTCAACCGGCCCCAAGCGGGGAGCTCCCTGCACAACGAATCATTTCCATGGGGCGGATATACCCTCTGCAGATGTCTGTCAGCCATTGTTTTTCTTTTGTATCGGTTAAGGAACGTTTATAAATTCCCACATGGCATTCAACGTTGTATCGGCTGTCAGCGAAATCGTAGCGCCGGGTTTGTACTGCGTGCGTCCATCTGTCGCCCAACCTCCAAATATCCAGTTGCTGTTGGAGTATTTGACATCCCCGACAACAAACGAAGGATTAGCACAGTTTGTTATGGCGGAACTGTTGGTATACCGAGTTCCGGTCCGATTGTCCGGCCATTGTGTAACTAAAGGTGATACATTTTTACCCGTATAGCTTAACGTTATTGTTTGCTGATACAATCCGTAAAACACCGGGTCCGCGCTTATTGCGTAAGAGCCGGAGGCAACCATAACAGCGGCGTTAGAGGCCGCCGCCGTGCTCCATCCCCGGGATTGCCAGCCGGTATAGGTGTTCTGGGCCGGTACCGTGATAATGCCATTGGCGGCCTTGTTGTAAATCGTTACCGAGGCTGTGCGGGTTACCGGGGCTGTCCCGCTATAATCTTTGAAGGTGGCTGTCAGAACCTTCTTATAGATTGCGTACAGCACCACGCCGGCTTCCGGCATGGTTAAGGTCTTCAATCCTGTGGTGGCGTTCTTGTCTGTGTTCCAGCCGACGAACTGCCAGCCGTTACCTTTTGTGGCTGTAGGGGTCAGATCCACCTCCGCTTTTCCCGTGAAATACGCCGTGGCTTTCGTCGCGGCAGCGCCGCCGTTTTCCGCGTGGTTATAGGAGACCGCGTATTGTGTGACACCGTCTTTTACAATGATCTCTTCAGCGGGGGGTATGCTGTCCGTGGCGGCGCCGCTGCCACCATCACCGCCGACATCGCCGACACCGCCGACATCGCCGACATCGCCGTTCTCAACCGGGTAGTCTCCGTTATCATCTGATCCGTTCTGATCCTCTTGACCATTGAGGAATAGGTTCACCGCCAGCCATGGCGAATTTGGAGAATTGGGCTGATCGCGCTGCGTATAGTATATCGTCCACCCAGTCGCCAGAAGCAATATCACAACGGACAGGGCAAGTCCAACGATAAGCAGCAGGCGTTTCTTCTTGCTTTTCGGCCGGTTTTCTGGTGGCGCCGCCGCGCTTTGTTCAGCCGATCCCTCCCCCGTCTCCTGTTCAGCTGGGAGCGTCATGATTTCCGGGATTTCTGGGATTCCCAGGATTTTCGGGATTTCCGGAGCTTGTCCCGGCCCGGGAATGAGTATACCGCCGCCTTTTTCCTGTCCTAAGGTGGTATACATGGCCCGGCCTAATGGAGAGCGCGAGGCTTGTTCCATGGGTTGCCCCGCTATGTGTCCCGCCCCGCTTTCTGTGGGGCGCTTCTCTTTCTTCTCCGCCGCCTGTATGGACAGAAGGGCTGCACCCATCTCAACGGGATCGGCAAACCGTTGGTCGCGGTCATAGGCACAGGCTTTTTGCATGAGCGCGTTGAGTTCAGGGCTCACTTCTTTCAGGACAGGAAAGGGTTCGCCGCCCATGCGCTGATCCAGAGCTCTGTCACGGTCGCCGGGCATAATTTTCATGGGATAATCCGGCAGAAACGGTCCCCGGTTTTTGTTCAGGAGGGTATACATGACGACGCCTAAGGAATAGATGTCGACCCCGGGACCGTACTTGTCCCCCTTATACACCTCCGGCGCCATGTAGGAGTATGTGCCTTTTTTCGATAACCCTGACATGGTGCGTTCGATTTGCCGGGCTATGCCGAAGTCTCCCAGCTTGTAATCGCCGTGTTCGGAGACAAAGATGTTATCGGGTTTGATGTCCCGGTGGATGATGTTTTTCTTCGCGCACAGCTCTAAGGCCTTACACATATGGATACCCAGCTTGACGACTTCTTCCGTTGGCAGCGGTTTGCCCGCCGCGTGGTTGGACAGGCTTTGCAGCAGTTCCATGCGGATCATGATATTCCAGCCGATCCCGCCGGGTTTTTCAACAACCTTATGATCCTCATAGCTGACAATGTTGCTGGTGCCGCGGAATCCGCTCATGATTTCTATTTCATTGATTATGTCCGTCACCAGACTCTGCAAGGCTTCCTGTATGGAAGCCTCATTCAGCCCTTCGTCTCTCATCTGGCGTATCTCGGTTTCATCGTAAGGGATAGAGATGATTTTGATCGCGGAATTAAAGGTTTTGCCGAATTCCTGCCGGCGGATTTTGTAGACCTTGCCGAAGGAGCCTTCGCCGATTAATGAATCGACTTGCCATTTTCCTGTGGGGGATTGGAATTGTTTGATGCTGTCCGTCAGGAATTTGTCTTCCTTTTGCTGTATGTCCGCTTTTTGCTGTATGTCCGCCATTGTTTGTCTCCTCCGCTTTATGTAATGACTCGCCTGCGATAAACCTTCCGACACAACAAGTATTATACACAAACGGACTTTTGTCAACAATTATCGCGTCCCTTATAAATTCCAAATGGCATTCAACGTTGTATCGGCTGTCAGTGAAATCTTGGCACCGGGTTTGTACAGCGGCGACTTGCGCATAGGGTCTGTCGTCCAACCACCAAATATCAAGTTTTTGTTGGAGTATTTGACATCCCCGACAACAAACGAAGGATTAGCACAGTTTGTTATGGCGGAACTGTTGGTATACCGAGTTTTGGTCTGATTGTCCGGCCATTTTTTAATTAGAGCCAGTCCACTTTTACCCGCATAGCTTAACGTTATTGTTTGTTGATACAATCCGTAAAACACCGTGTCCGCGCTAATTGCATATGGCCCGGACGAAACCATAACATCGGCTTTAGCTGCCGCTGCCGTGCTCCATCCCCGGGCCGTCCAGCCTGTATAGGTGTTCTGAGCCGGTACAGTGATGCTGCCGCTGTTGGCCTTGTTATAAATCGTTACCGAGGCTGTGCGGGTTGACGGGGCTGTGCCGCTATAGTCGTTAAAGGTGGCTGTCAGAACCTTCTTATAGATGGCGTACAACACCACGCCGGTTTCCGGCATGGTCAAGGTCTTCAACCCTGCGGTGGCGTTCTTGTCCGTGTTCCAGCCGATGAACTCCCAGCCGTTTCCCTTTGTGGCTGTGGGAGTCAGATCCACCTCCACTTTTCCCGTGAAATACGCCGTGGCTTTCGTCGCGGAAGCGCCGCCGTTTTCTGCGTGGTTATAGGAGACCGCGTATTGTGTAACACCGTCTTTTACAATGCTCTCTTCAGCGGAAGGTATGCTGTCCGTGGCGGCGCCGATGCCCCCGTTGGCGCTGCCGCCTTCAACATTCTGCTCGTTCTCATCTGTGATGTGTTCGAGGGCTCCCTCATCCTCTTGTCCGCCCTGTTCTTCCTGTCCATTCAGAAAGAAATTCACTGCCGGCCATGGAGAACTTGGAGAGTTTGATAGATCGCGCTGCGTATAGTATCCCGCCCACCCAATCGCCAGGAGCAACACAACGGCGGACAGGGCAAGCCCAGGGATAAGCAGGCGCTTTTTCTTGCTTTTGGACCGGCTTTTGGGACGGTCTTCCGTATTCGTATCTGTATCCGTATCCGTATCCATATCTGTACGCGCCGCAAGACTTTCCCTTGGGTCAGCCGGCTCCTCCCGCGCCTCCGGTTCAGCTTGAAACGGCATGATGTCCGTGAGCTTCGGCGTTTGTGCCGGCCCTTGCTCCGACGCCGCTGTGTTTATCCCTTTGCCGCCTTTCTCTTGTCCAAGTATGGTATACATGGCCCGGCCTAATGGAGCGCGCGAGGCTTGTTCCATGGTTTGCCCCGCTATGTGTCCCGCCCCCCTTTCTGTGGGGCGCTTCTCTTTTTTCCCAGCCGCCTGTATGGACATAAGGGCTTCACCCATCTCAGCGGGATCGGCAAACCGTTGGTCGCGGTCATAGGCGCAGGCTTTTTGCAAGAGCGCGTTGAGTTCAGGGCTCACTTCTTTCAGGACAGGAAAGGGTTCGCCGCCCATGCGCTGATCCAGAGCTCTGTCACGGTCGCCGGGCATAATTTTCATGGGATAATCCGGCAGAAACGGTCCCCGGTTTTTGTTCAGGAGGGTGTACATAACAACCCCCAGGGAATAGATGTCGACCCCGGGACCGTACTTGTCCCCCTTATACACCTCCGGCGCCATGTAGGAGTATGTGCCTTTTTTCGTTAGCCCTGACATGGTACGTTCAATTTGCCGGGCTATACCGAAGTCTCCCAGCTTGTAATCGCCGTGTTTGGATATAAAGATGTTATCGGGTTTGATGTCCCGATGGATGATGTTTTTCTTCGCGCACAGCTCTAAAGCCTTACACATATGGATACCTAACTTGACGACTTCTTCCGTTGGCAGCGGTATCCCCGTCGTTTGGCCTGACAGGCTTTGCAGCAGTTCCATGCGGATCATGATATCCCAACCGATCCCGCCGGGTTTTTCAACAACTTTATGATCCTCATAGTTGACAATGTTGCTGGTGCCGCGGAATCCTCTCATGATTTCTATTTCATTGATTATATCTGTCACAAGACTCTGCAAGGCTTCCTGAATGGAAGCCTCATTCAGCCCTTCGCTTCTCATCTGGCGTATCTCGGTATCATCGTAAGGGATAGAGATGATTTTGATCGCGGAGTCAAAGGTTTTGCCGAATTCCTGCCGGCGGATTTTGTAGACCTTGCCGAAGGAGCCTACACCGATTAATGAATCGACTTGCCATTTTCCTGTGGGGGATTGGAAATGTTTGATGCTGTCCGTCAGGAATTTGTCGCACTTTAGCTTCATGTCCGCTTTTTGCTGTATGTCCGCCATTGTTTGTCTCCTCCGCTTTATGTAATGACTCGCCCGCGACAAACCATCCGACACAACAAGTATTATACACAAACGGACTTTTGTCAACAATTATCGCCCCCCCTTATGACCCAGAATCTATCAGAGCTCAGAAATCTATCATATTTTTAATGTGCGTGTATGACAAAAGGAGTCAATGAGGGTCGGCTCTGGATGGTCGTATTGTGGGAGCCCCCCAACAGGGGGGACGCTTTAGAATCGGCCTCAAACTTGGTGAAAGCTGTAAGGGAGCCCCCCAACAGGGGGGACGCTTACTGTCGCAAGAGTCCCAAGGAGCGGGTTGGCGCCCGGGATACTCCAAAAGCCCGCTGAATTATGGCGGGCCTTTCTGTGAATCGTCTGGCTAAAGACAAATTGGAGTATCCCGCTCCCCAACCCGCTCCTCGTGCCTCGACGATATAAGGTCTTGTGCGGTCTTTTGTGGCCCCTGAATTTGGCTTTTTAGTGAGGTTGATTCTTGAGGCAGCTTTCGCCTTCATTGCAACTTTTGCCTCCATTTTCAAACTCCCGGCTATCAGCTCCGCTGATAGTTACCACCCCTAACCCCTAACCCCTAACCCCTGTCCCCTTCTCCCTAACCCCTGTCCCCTTCTCCCTAACCCCTAGCCCCTTCTCCCCAGCCCTTCATCTTTCGACCACCTATTGACTTGCCAATTTTTTGAATTGAATCCCTTGAAATTAAGACCGTTTTCGGTGCATATTTTAAAAGTGCAGGAAGCGACAAAAAAATAAATAGAAATATCTACTGCGGGGTTCTCCCGCAACCGAATGGTGAATGGAGACAGATACCAAGTGCCAGTAACAGTCCCAAGGTAGGGTTTGGTGAGCGGGAGACTCCAAAAGCCCACGAACTCTTTTCGCCTTTTGAGGTTGCGTCAGGCGGTGAGGCGCTTGGATTCTCCCGCTCACCAAACCCTACCTCGTGCCTCATTGAACTGTATACATATGCCCCATGAATACCCCCGAATAGCAGATTTTTTGGGGCCGGTGACGGAGGAACAGATCCTTTATCTGCTCCGATGCCCAAGAGCGTCTGCCACCCCTCCCGCAAAGGCTTGGCAGACGCGCCTCAAGCCCCGCCCAACCTCCGCCCCCTCTGCCTTGAGCTTGGTAAGTCATTATTCAGGTTTGTTGTTTGTTATCTCTTCATGCAATATCAGTAGAACGGACTCCTGTTTCATTG
>WRHI01000045.1 GCA_009783315.1 Peptococcaceae bacterium | reverse complement strand
CCGCCCGACGCAGCCCCCGAAAGGCGAAAAAAATACGCGGGCTTTTGGAGTCTGCCGCTCCCCAACCCCTGACGTGGCACTGTTACTGGCCAGCGCGGTATCTGCCTCCAACTCACCATTGAGCTGCGGGAAAACACCGCGGCAGAAAGCTCTGCTTATCGTCAGTTCATGCACTTTTAAAATATGCACCCTGATTCTGTTGTATTGTTGCGACATGACTTGCATCGTGATATAGTTAGCTGAATAAGCCCATGGTAAGAGTACCTGTGGGAAAAGCTATCCCTAACGCAGAAAGCGACCTCGCGTAAAACAAATTGACTATTAGCCAGGAGGAACACAATGGCCATTGCCAGTCTCATTGTCAAAACAAAACAGGGATCAGAGGAACAAGCGACAAATGTGATCAATTCGATTAACGGCCTCAGCGTCCATACCGTAACAGAAAATCAAGAAATCGTCGTCTTAGCCGAAGCACCGACCTCAGATGATATTTTTACCCTTAGTCAATCCCTGGAAAAAGCCGATGAAAGCATTGTTAGCGTTTTGTTCGCTTACATGAACATTGAAAACCTCGGCGAAGATGACGTTTGATTGATCCTCAAGCAGAATTATATCGCACCTCGAAAAACCCTTGAAAACGTTAACGTTCTCAAGGGTTTTCTCTGTTGACGCTGGCGAATTATCAATTGTTAAACTTTTTCGATTTTAACCGCGCAAATCTTATATTCCGGCTGAGCGGATGTGCCGTCAACAGCGTCGTTCGTCACAAGATTGATCAATCTTGTGTCTACGGCATCATGGAAGGCGGCAAAGACCATTTTCTCCCGCGGTTCACCTTTTGCGCCGACGAATTTGGCTTTCATTGTGCAGGTACCACGCTTGGAGGTAACTTTCACAAGACTGTTGTCCGCAATACCAAGATCCTGAGCATCCTTCGGGTTCATTTCCAGATAGCATTCTGGGAATGCCCTGACAAGAGCTTCCGATTCGCCGGTCATGGAATTGGTATGCCAATGCTCAAGCACACGTCCGGTGGACAGGAAGAATGGATACTCGGCATCCGGCGATTCATTAGGACCTGACTGGGGACGGAGATAGATGACGGCCTTCTTGTCCGGTCTGGCATAGAACTCAATCCCTCTAACGCCCGGGCTGGTAACATAGGGATCGTTGCCCGCGTAACGAATTTTGGTTCCTTCCGGGTTTTTGTCCGTCACGGGCCAGAGAATGCCATGGCCTTCTTTAAGGGCTTCGTATGACGCGAGTTCCATATAGCCGCCTTTGCCGCATTTGCGGTATTCTTCCCAGATCGCTTCGTTGTCGGTATAGTGCGCAAAGTCTTTTTCGAAGCCCAATCTCTTGGCAACTTCAAGGATCTGCCAGACGTCAGGTTTAGCTTCACCGGGAGGATCAATGGCTTGGGCGATGTGCTGCGTTCTGCGTTCTCCGTTGCCGTAGATACCTTCTTTCTCCATCCAGAAGGCTGACGGTAGGACAACGTCGGCCAGTTCGGTTGTGCGTGTGGGGAACGCATCCGAAACGACCAAGAAGGTTTTCTTCATTCCTTCATGGTGTTTGTTCAGATTCGGCAAGGACTGGCCTGGGTTGGTACAGATAACCCAGAGTGCTTTCACATCGCCTGTCCCGCACGCGTTAAACAGATTGATGGTGTGCAGTCCGTTTGTAGGCTGAATCTTTTCAACAGGAACTTTCCAGACTTCGGCAATTTGTTTCCGGTGCTCTTCATTAGCCACCAGACGACCGCCCGGCAGCAGATGGGACAAAGCGCCAACTTCGCGGATACTTCCACAGGCGCTGGGCTGGCCTGTCAGTGAGAATGGCGTGTTGCCGGGAGAGCAGATTTTGCCTGTCAAAAGATGAAGGTTGTGCATAAGGTTGTTAAGCCAGGTTCCAAAGGATCTTTGATTGAGACCCATGGTCCAAAGGGACATGGTGTTCTTGCCTTTTTCACCAAACATTTTGGCGATTTCCGTGATCTTCGCAGCGGTGATACCTGTTTTTTCTTCCACTTTATCCGGCGCGTAATCTTCCAGGAATTCTTTGTAGTCGTCAAATTTCAACGCCTTGTTTTCGCCATCGACGGTTCTGATAAAGGTCGTATGCTGATTAATGAACTCTTCGTCAATCAGCTTCTCCTGGATCAGGAC
Organism: Peptococcaceae bacterium; assembly: GCA_009783315.1. GTDB lineage: Bacteria > Bacillota > Desulfitobacteriia > Desulfitobacteriales > Syntrophobotulaceae > WRJI01. Next base: position 22,903 of record WRHI01000045.1, on the reverse strand, counting down.
ATAGGCGATGCTGTTGAGCAGAGACAAGTCGGTACCGGGCACAAACTGGATGAGCTCGTCAGCAATAGCGGCTGTTGCTGTCTTACGTGGATCAAGAACGATAACTTTGACGGACGGATTCTTGATTTTGCGCTCTCTTATGCGTTCGAACAAAATTGGATGGGCCTCCGCCATGTTGGCCCCAATAATGAAGAACACATCAGCCGATTCAATGTCTTCATAGGAACCCATGGGCTCATCTTTGCCGTAGGTGCTTACAAAGCCGGCCACGGCGCTGGCCATACATGTGCGCGGGTTACCGTCGATGTTGTTGGTACCGATGCATCCTTTGAACAGTTTGTTAGCCAGGTATGCTTCTTCTGCAACATTTTGGCCTGATCCGTAGTAGCCCACGGAGTTCGGTCCGGACTCATCAATGGCTTTTTTGAACTCTTTGGCAACTGTGTCGAGAGCTTCCTCCCAAGTGACGTCAACAAGGGTCCCGTTTTTGCGGATTTGAGGTTTCGTAAGACGTTTGGCAGAGGTGATCACCTCAGGCAGCTTCTCAGCTTTCAGACACAGTTTCCCTTTGTTGACTTCGCAATCGGGATCTCCTTTTACTTCGGTAATCTTGCCGTCTGCCACGGTAACAATAACACCGCAGCCTGTGCCGCAATAGCGGCAGACACCTTTAAACTTGTTGGCGTCTTTGGTATCATCCTTGTCGCATCCTGCAGGGACAAGCCCGAGGCTGACCAACGCGGCGCTGGCCGCTGTCGTCTTGATGAAATCTCTGCGTGTTAACATAATTAACGAATTCCCCCTAGAAATTATTTTTTTATCGATCCATCTCATTTAAGTGACACCGGAAACACGTATCACGGCTCGGACGCATTTTGTTCAATTCCTTGTTGTGGGTCAACCCTGTATGACATGTCACACAAGTCATTTCAGGAAAATGCAATTCCGAATGCGGGTCTTTGTCAATTCTGACCTGGCTGGTATTTTTGCGCGGTTTGTCCTGGTGACAGCTGATACAGTGGACATCATTCTCATCAACCGTTATATCGTCAGGATCGGGAGCGCCGGTTAAGTTAACCACAACTTGGTTCAACCCGTTAAGTTTGGCTTTTGCCAAGCCGATGAGTCCGGGTTGGGAATGACACTTTATACAGTCAACATCTTGGTGGGAGGAACCTTCCCAAGTGTCATGAAAACCATTCATGACTTTACAGGTGTTACAGAAAAAAGATTGGGACGTAAGCTCAACCGAAGCCGCTCCTCCAACAACAATGATCAGCAATAAAACAACAAGAATTACTTTGCCTTTTGAGGATCTGCCCTTTCTCCTCCTTCCTGATCTCACATCATCATCATCATAATAGTCGTCCTCATAGCTGGGTTGGTATGCCATGTTCTTCCTCATTCCTTTTCCAATATTTTTTTAGGCTGAACCGCAAGGCGTTCCGGGAACACACTGTAATACATTTGCCGCAACTCATACACGAGACAGCGTTGTAGATCCCTTTGCCTCCTGGTTCAACCTGCATGGAACATTCATTCTGACATATTCCACAATCGTTACATTGATCGTTATCCAAAGTGATTCCAACCAGCTTTCCAACACCTAACCATCCATACAAAATTCCAACGGGACACAGTCTGCGGCACCAAAACATTGGCTGGAAGAACTCCAAAAGAACAACAATGAGGACCAACAGAAGTTCCAAAACCATGCCAAAATAGAATACCCGCGACAGCGCACCGATTGGTGAAACCGTGGTGAAAAGCGGTATCGCAATCCACAAAGATCCGATGAGAGAAACCAGCAGAATGGACGTCGGTAATATGATGCTCTTCTTCATGGGTTTCTTGGAAAAAGGCCACTTTGGTGACGCTGTGTGAGCCCATTCCAACAGGGTATGCACCGGACAAACCCAACCGCAAAAGACCCTGCCGAGGATAACGGCCATGATGATAAGCGGCAGCGCGGACAGGAAAGAAGTTAGGTAAAACGCGCGACTGGCCAGCATTGTTTCAATTGCTGCCAAGGGATCCGCCAACCCGATTCCAAACAAATGCGAAGCCACATAGTTGCCCGTCCAGATCATCGGAACCCCGAACCATGGAACCATCAGGAGAAGAATCGCTCCGATTTGGACAAATCTTCTGACAAGGTTTACCGATACAGTTTTCTTTATTGCTGACATTCCAGGCCCCCTCCGTACCAGCTGGTATCTTCCAGCCTCAAGTCAGATTTTTACCGTCACTCCCCTTTCACGATGGTGATCGCGGGTGGATCAAGGATGCAAACATATTCACATATGCCACACCCTACACACACTTCGGGATCAACAACAGGTCTGGCAAAATCCTCCAAAACAATCCCTTTGTTAAAAAAGGGACAGCGAGCATAACAACATTTACATACATCACCATGCCAGGTAATACATCGGTCCTGGTCGAGCACAGCCAGCCCCATACCGGCCTCCTCTTTTTCGACAGGAACGATAGCGCCGGTGGGACACACGTTGAGACACTCCATACATAGATCACACGGTTGTTGACGTGGAACAATATACGGGGTTCCGGCTGAAAGACCTGTTTCCAGACCTGCCAAGAGAAGGGCGTCACACGGGCATACCTGGGCACACTGACCGCAGCGCAGACATGTCGCAAGGAAATGGTTTTCCGATGTCGTCCCGGGTGGTCTAATCAGCGGTGAAGGCTGAGAAACGAGAGTTTTGGCCCCTTGTCCAAGCAGCAGAAAAAGCAATCCTCCGGCTGACGCCTTAAACAGCGTACGCCTCTCCAACGATTCTCACCCCCTCTCCTTCTTCGCAGAAGCTTCAACTTGTCTCGCTTATATATAGATTTTACATTAATAATTTGAAAAATGATAATGGAATTTTATGGGTTATCTCGATTTGGCGGTATTCGTATCAAGCGCGGGATCCTGTAAACAACCTTATTATCGAGATCCTGCCTCGGTTTTCCCTCAGATTCCATCTCTGATCCCGCTTCTGATCCCTTTTTCAACAAATAATTGTTCAAACCGGCAATAATCAGGAGGGCTGCGCTAAGCGGCAGCAAGCTTACTCCTAACTCCGTCAGCGTTGGCAGGTACCCCCAGAATGTCACGAAGGAATCGGTACCCGAGGCGAAGACGCCTGTCGATACCGGCATAGACCATAACCCGGCGCCATCCACTTCTAAAGAAAGCGGTATCGCGTTAAAGGCGGCCATCAACATCAAGATCTTGTTCACAAATACACCGAGAACCACGAGGACGCCGGACAGCAGAAGCGGTTTATAGTATTGGTTGAATCTTTTCGATAGGAACATCGCTGCTGCCGCAGCCAGCAGCAAAACCTCCAACACAAACAACCCGCCATACCGGCCGAATAAGATCTCGGCTTGAATCTGATTTTCAACAGAACTGCCTAAGAGCAAAGGCAGGGCGTCAATAGCTGTCAGGCCCAAATGACCGATCAGGCAGAAGGCTATGATTTTGGCCAAGAAACCAAAGGAACTTGTCTGTTCGGCCACCCTGTCTTTCTTGCTCAATCCTATCGCGAACAGGATGACCAAGGCGGCGCCGAGAGCGTATCCCACAAGCAGCGCGTCAAGTGGGAACAGCAAGGTGTTCCACAGTGGCTGGGCTTTCTGGGTGGCGAAGAGAAGCGCCGTAACAAGTCCTAGGACAGCGGACATCACCAGGGCGAACATAATCAAGGCAGGTTTGGCCTCCCTTTGTGGACGTATCATGGACAGCACCATGATGACGGCAACGACCAGAAAGACCGCTAATACAAGAATATCCCAAAGCAACGGTGAACCGAGGTTAGGCGAAAGCAACAACCGCATCATCGTTTGCGCCGACCCCAAATCCATGAAGATGGCAATACCGGCTGCGACAGTGCAGGCTAAGGAAATGAAAGAGGCTATTTTTGCCACAGGTTCAAAAGATTTTTTGCCGCTCAGACAGGCCAAGGAACAGACCAGCATAGCGCCGGCGGCTGCGCCGACATAGAATTCAAAACAGGCAATGTAGAGACCCCATGGGAACGAGTTGCGCATACCGGTGCTGGCAAGACCAAAGAGGCTCTGATACAGCCAAGCAATTAAACCGACCATGCCAAAGAGCAGCCCCACCCAAATTAATTTGCTGTTCTTTTTCATTCCTTCACCTCCTTGAGGGCTGTTTCTTTGGATGAAACATAGAATACTTTTGGTTTCGTTCCTTTATCTGCCAAAAGTTGGCGCACAATTTTTTTGCCTTTCATATGCGCACTGGCCTCAGAGTTGCTTTTGTCCAAGTCGCCAAAGAATCTGGCGTTGGCTGTGCAGGCTTGGACGCATGCAGGACGCGCGTTGTCTTTCGTATATTGAATACAGAATGTGCATTTCTCCACAACGCCGGATCGGCGATGCTGTGTGTAAACCAATCGTTTCTCTTTTTTGCCGTCTTTAACATCGAAAGGATATCCGTATTCATAGCCGTATTCTTTTTTGGCTTTCTTGGCGTCCTGCCAATTGAATTGGCGGACATTATAGGGACAAGCCGTCATACAAAAACGACAGCCGATACAGCGCTTGTAGTCCACCAGCACAACGCCGTTTTCGTCCGTATAGGTGGCCCCTGTCGGACAAACGCTCTGACAAGAGGGTTTGTCGCACATCTGGCAAGATACGGGCAGATAGTCCATCCTATATTCATCTTTGCTGTTAATCACCGCGTTCTGATGGGTTAGACCTCCCTGGGTAAAGACGCGGTTCCACCAGACGCCAGGCGCCTGACTGTTGTGTATATGGCAGCTTACCATGCATGTCTGACAGCCGATACATCTGTCCAGGTCAATAACCATACCATAGCGCATTATTTTTTCACCACCTTTTCGACATCGCAAACGGCTTCATTCCAGTTGGTGTTGGGCGACCACATCTGGGGAACGAAGTACACTTCGTGGGTGGGGTTGATAAAGGGATAGATGAGGGTGTTATAGGATGTCCCGCCGGTATACCGGCTCCACCAGCCTTGTTCAAACACCACGGTTCCCCTTTGCAGGCCCAGATCCACAACAAGGGCGCCCCGAACTTCACCTTGATCGTTGAAGACCCTGACATCATCACCGTCAGCCAAGCCTTTTGCCTCAGCATCTTCCGGATTCATCCATACTTTGGCGCTGTCGTCCTGGAGCTCACGGAATACCAAGTTGTTAGAATGGGTGGAGTGAATGCGATGTATACTGTTTCTTGTCAAATAGGCATAGGGATAGAGGGTTTTGGCTTTAGAATTCAACCTGTAGACCGTATCTTCAAAAGGCGGTTTGTGCACCGGCAGCTGTTCTCCCACTTTGATGAAGGCGTCTTCATCTCTGTAGAACTGAATCCGGCCGCTTTTAAGGAATTGAGCCGTCCGCGCTATGGCTTCCGGATAGCTCTGGGGCGGGAAAGGTTTTCTCAGTTGAATCTGATCATAGAACGGGATTTTCTTGCCGCCGGGACAATTGTTATTCATTTTAACAGGACCCTGACGCAATTGATCTAAGGTGATACCCTTCACAATCCCTGAAGGATCTTTTTCCAGAATCAGCTTGATGGCTTCTTCCGCTGCCGCTTCGGCGTCCTGATAGGGGAAGAAATATTTCTCCTGCACAGGATCAAGCCGTTTCGCCAATTCCCGGAAAATCCAGAGTTCCGGCCGGCATTCGCCTATGGGTTTGACAACCTGTTGCATCAGTTGGATATAGGGGTGCAGCGGCGTTGCGGTCAATTCGGTTTTTTCATACCAACTGACCCCAGGCAACAGAACATTGCTATACAAGCTGCTGGTGGTCTTCTGGAAGTCCAGGTTAATAACCAACTCCAAGGTTCCGTCTTCCACTTGCTGTTTCAGCTTGTTATTTAAATTGTGCTGATCAAAGGGGTTACCACACAACATAATCCACGCTTTGATGCCGTGACTGAGCTTAGGACACGTCATAGTTTCCGTGGGACCATGCACCATATATTCAAAAGCGTACGCTTTGTTACCGGGCGGTTTGAATCCGTCTATCTCCTCAGTGGGTACCCACCAGGCAGCCAGCGGAAAGCGCACTTTGTATTGTCCGGCCAGGGTGGACATTCCACCGCCCTCGTAGCCAAGGTTGCCGGTGAGAACAGGCAGTAAGGCCAGAGCGCGGCCTTTCAGATCGCCATGGTACCATTGGTAGTTGGAAGCTCCGTAAATAAGGTGGAATGGCTTGGTAGCAGCTATCTCCCGGGCAATGCGTGTCAAATCTGCCGCGGGCATGCCGGAGATTTTTTCCACTTCCTGCGGGGTGTAGGTCTGTACTGATTCCTTCAACATTTGAAAGGCCGGTTTACAATTGACCGTTCTGCCATTTTTCAGCTTAACCGGTATTTCGCCCTCCAACAGAAGGTTCAGAGGCAGTTCCAGTGATTCCGGGTTGACAGGGATAAAATTGTAGCGGGTGTCGCACACCACATAACATTCCCGGTAATTCGGAATGTTGGCCGGCGTCGATAATCCTTCAACATCTTGGGCGAGCAGTCGTTTGTTGTTGTCCTTCCGAACCAGGATGGGAAGATCTGTGTATGTTTTAATATAATCTGCATCGTAAATTTTATCTTCCAGAATGACTTTGACCATACCCAAAGCAACCGCCGCGTCCGTAGAGTTTTTGATGGCAAACCACTCGTCAGCCTTGGCTGCCGTAGCGCAATAGTTGGGGTCAAACACAACGATTTTAGCTCCGTTATCCTGAGCTTGGCGCAGAAATTGAGCGTCCGGCGTCCTTGTTGACAAGATATTTGAGCCGAAAATCATGATATATCTGCCGTCCGGCCATTGATAACTTTCCAGTTCTTCGCTCTGAACCCCGAAAGTCATAGGGGCGTGCATAGGCAGGTCGCCGTTCATATCGTAACCGCCTTGAACCGACCAGCCGTTTAAGTTCGCCAGCCTAATGAGCGCCCCTTTATGCACATACCCTGTCCCGGCCACCTGAATAAAAAATCCCACGGATTCCGGGCCGTATTGACTCATGATACGTTTCAGTTCTCTGGCGGCGTAATTCAACGCTTCATCCCAGGTCACTTCCTCAAACTTGTCCTCCCCCGGTTTGCCTTTTTGCAGCATCGGCTTCTTCAGACGGTCAGGCCCATAGATCAAATTGGTCATTGCAGCGCCCTTGGAACAGCCACGCGGGTTATGTTCCGGTGCCGGATAATCGGCCGCGGGAGAAACGGTCACAATGGCGTCGTTCACAACAGTGGCTTTCATCCCACAAGCGCCGGTACAGTTAGGCGAACAAACAGTGCGAACAGTCCTCATTTTATAGGCGTCATCGTTCTTAGCGGCAACCGCGTCGCGTCCGGCTGTTAGAGAAACCCCTCCCACAGCAGCAACGGCGCCGGCAGCGCCGCATACTTTCAGGAATGATCGACGGGACAAGGATATTTCACCTGATTTCACTATTTTGCAACCTCCTTTCTTCATAAAATTTTATAACAGAACGAAGGTTGTAACATCAGGGAAATTCCTTATTTTTCTGCCATATTTCCCTGATTTGTGCGCGGCTTCACCTTTGGTTTCCACAAACGGGCGATCTCCATGAAGGAATCCCTTATCGCGACGAAGCACACTCCCCGGTCAGCCCGAGCAAAATCTGCAGCCCGTGCTCTAACTCCGGCAGGATATAAGCCAAACTCTCCTCCACCGCTTTGGGGCTTCCCGGCAGGTTAATGATCAGAGTCTTACCCCGAATCACCGACACCCCCCGGCTCAGCATGGCGCGTTTTGTGATTTGCATTGAATTCTGCCGCATGGCCTCGGCTATACCGGGGGCGTTGCGCTCCGCCACGGCCAATGTCGCTTCCGGAGTCACATCCCGCACGGAAAAACCAGTCCCTCCAGTGGTCAGAATCAGGCTGACCCGGCTCTCGTCAGCCAGACGTCTCAACGCCGGTTCGATTTCCGCGCGGTCGTCTGGCAGAATAATTTGCTCCGCGATTTCATACCCCGCCTCCGTCAACTTGGTTCTGATCACCTCGCCGCTGCGATCCAGGCGTTCCCCTGCCGCCCCTTTGTCGCTCAGCGTCACAATCGCGGCCTGAAATGCCGGCGGCGCGTCATTCTCCACCAGAACCATCTCATCTCCGACAGCCACGGTTCCCCCATGCAGAACCTTGGCAAACACACCTTCCCTAGGCATAATACAATCGCCCATTTTATGATAAATCTGGCAGTGCTGATGGCACTCTTTGCCGATCTGAGTTATTTCCAAAAGCGCCTCACCGCAACGAAGCTTTGTCCCCACCGGCAGCAAACGGAAGTCAAAACCCGCTACAACAAGATTCTCTCCAAAAGCGCCGGGCAGCACCTCCGCGCCCAACCGGTTAAACTCCTCGACTTTCTCATAAGAAAGCAAACTCACTTGGCGATGCCAATTGCCGCCATGAGCATCGCCGCTGATCCCCCAACCCACTTGAAGCTGAGCGGATGTGACGTCTTTTTTCTGGATCCCCCGAATATCGCTCACACAGACCGCTTTAATCGTTCCCATCTTCAACCCCCCAGAATTCACATATTTACGAAACTCAATACTCATAGGAAACATAAGCAAGAGCCAAACAGAGTGATTTCATCCTCGAAAACCTCTTTATCAACTGGTTCAATTCAAAGCATGACACAATCGGCAACACTTCCAATCCCTGCCTCCCATTGTCCATTGTCAATTGTCCATTGTCCATCGCTATTGTCCATTGCTATTGCCCATTGTCCATTGCTACTGCCCCTTCCCAAACCCACAATTCGGATACGTGCACACAGCGCAAGACAGACACAAGCCCCCGTGCCCCAACCCGGCCAGATCATCCCGTCCAATCGGCACATCAGCCATCAGCCGCGGCAACACAAGATCAAAAATCGTTCTCTTGGCATACATAACACAGCCGGGTAATCCCAGAACAGGAATGGTTCCGCCATAATAAGACAACAGGAACATGGCCCCCGGCAAAACCGGCGCGCCATAACTGATAATATCCGCGCCTGTATTCTTGATGGCAAGGGGCGTTTTGTCGTCGGGATCAACACTCATACCCCCGGTGCAGATCACCATTTCCGCGCCATTCTCAATGGCTTCCAGAATGCGCGCCGTAATGGCCTCCGGGTTATCCGGCAGTACATCCTGATCAAAAATCACCCCGCCGAACGCCTGAACTTTCTCCGCAATAACCGGGGTGAACGTGTCCTCAATGCGCTGATAAAAAACCTCGTTCCCTGTGGCGATAACGGCCGTTTTCTTCGCCACAAAAGGCTTTAAGATCAAAATAGGCTCACCCGCCCCGATCTCCTGAGCTTCCGCCAGCTTGTCCTTGTGGATAACCATCGGAATAATCCGGGTTCCCGCCAGCTTGTCCCCTTTTCTCACCATCGTCCCGTTGTGGCGCGTAGCAATCATCATCTTGCTGAGAGCGTTAATCCGGCGCAGTTTCAGCGTGTCTACCAGAAGCACGCCGTCACAATCGGCAATAACCTCGATCTTACCCTCCTTGACCTCAGAAGGACGCATATGCAAGCCCCCACAGAGTTTGTAAAGGACAGCCGCCGCGTCATTCTCGTGCACCATATCCTGCCCGGCTTCCCAAACAAAAAGATGGTCTTTACCCAACGACAACAGTACAGGAATATCCTCTCCCCGCACCACATGCCCCTTACGAAAGGCGACATCCTTCGTCACGCCCTTCACAATCCGCGTTATATCATGGCAGAGAACATGTCCAACAGCATCCTCTGTTCGAATCTGTCTCATTGTACGGCCACCCCCAACTTGATTGTTCGACATTCGATGTTCAATTAGTCAAAAGCATAATTCCCGTTCCCCATTGTCCATTGTCAATTGTCAATTGTCCATTGTCCATTGCCCATTGCCAGCTACCCTCCGATCTGCGACATCATCCGCCGCTCCATCCCCCACGACGCTTCTGAGGCAAAATCATGCTTGGCCGGTTTATTGCGTATGGCCCAGCCGATTTGCTGCTTCAGCAGGTCGTCATTATCCTGGCTGAGCGCCGGCAAGAGACTGACCCCTTCGTCCAAATGCAGACAGGTTTTGAGCACACCGTCAGCCGTCAGCCGAACACGGTTGCATTTTTCGCAAAAACATTCGCTCACCGCGCTGATAAAGCCGATTTTACCGCGAAATCCGGGCAGGGAGTAATAACGAGCCGGGCCGTTGCCCAGCTTGCCTCGGTAGAGCTCCATTGTACCATAGGCTTCTTCCAGCAACTTGCGCAGCAAATCCGGTTCGACCCGGCGGAACTGTTTACCCAAACCAATGGGCATCATTTCAATAAAACGAACGTGGATATCCTGATTTTGGGCCAGGGCCGCCAGGCTGACCAGATCCTGGTCATTCATACCCGCGATAGGCACGCAATTGATTTTGATCGACTGTATACCCGCAGCCGCGGCGCCGGCGATGCCCAGGAGAACGTCGTGCACAGAACCCCGCCGGGTTAATAACCTGTAACGATCCGGATCAAGGGTATCAAGACTGATATTGATGCTGTCCAAGCCAGCCTCCGTCAATTCTTGAGCCACGACCGCCAAGCTCACGCCGTTGGTTGTCAGGGAAACATGCTCAATGCCAGGAATGGCTTTAAGACAGGCTATCAGCGACGGCACATCTTTACGCGCCAGCGGTTCCCCACCCGTAATCTTCAGTTTACGGATTCCCTGCCGAGCCAAAACCCGGCAGACGCGGACGATCTGTTCATAAGACAGAATATCGTCGCAGCTCACCTTGTCTATGCCGGTTTCAGGCATACAGTACACACAGCGCAAGTTACACCGGTCTGTAATCGAGATTCTCGCGTAATCAATATCCCTTCCGTAATGGTCGATCATGGCTCTGTCTCCTTTATCTCCACGCGCCGGTTTGCTCACAAAATTCTTCATAATAGCTCGCGTGGGTTCGTGATTTACTCTGCTGCAGTGTCATTCACACTTTGTATATAAGAAAGTAACACTTGAGCAACGCCCTCATAATCAGCAAGAGAGAGCGTTGGCACTCCGGGACGGCTCAACACAAAATCAGAACAAAAAGCCAAAAGGTTACGAGGGTTGCACACGGGTTGATCGGCGATCTCACGCCGCACAACTTCGATCTTGGGATAATCCGAATGTTTGTCGCCTTCTACTAGAATGACGTCGGCGTCCGGTAAACGGCTAGTCATGTCTTCTGTGCTCAAACCACTCTGTTCAGCAGTCAACATATAGCGGTTCCGAGAATAGACGGCGGCGGCGTAAGCGCCGGCTTCCCGATAACGGTAGCTGTCTGTCCCCGGCACATCGGGCACAAAATCATGTCCGTCATGTTTGACCACCGCCACCTTTAGGCCCGCGCGACGCAGACAGGGTATGATACCGGTGAGCAAGGTGGTTTTGCCGGTGTTTTTCAAACCGCAGACAGCGATGATGGGAGGTCCTTGGCGGCGGCGGCGCAGATCGGCGTATTCCCCAGGTGTGTTGATGTTTTGGACGGTTTCATCGGCGTAGACGGAATGAACCAAGGGAATGCGTTTCACCCGCAGAAAGGCGAGAGCGTCGATGATGCGGTAGTTTTTCTTATCAATTTGTTTTTTCAGTATAGGAGAAGCGCTTTTGCAATAAATGGCGCAAAGGGGCTGCAGGCGATCCTCCCGGGTAACAACAACAAAAGCGTCGTACCCGTCGGCGACATAACCACACATATATTCGGCCAAGTCTCCGGTAAAAAAGGGCATATCGCAGGTAACCGCCAGAAGACGGGCAGAGGAACAGGCTGTCAGAGCCGAATAGAGCCCCCCCATAGGTCCTATTTCGGCGTATTGATCCACGATTTCCGCCATGCCGGATTGTGGGTATTGGGTTTCTCGGCTCACGGAGAGTAAAACTTCGTCAAAGGCGGTCAGCTGCTTCTGGACGCGCTGAAGAAACGTCTCGTTGTCCAGACGCAGCAAGGCCTTATCTTTTCCCATGCGGCTGCTTTTGCCGCCAGCCAGGATAACCGCGCCGAGGTCTTTCATGAGGGTTTACGCCTCCGATTGGTCGAATTGCTCTGGGGCTCTATAGGCGCCGCTTTTGCCGCCATCTTTTTGCAGGAGCCGGATGTCGCTGATGATCATGCTTTTATCAAGGGCTTTACACATATCGTAGACTGTGAGGAGGGCGACGCCGACGCCGGTCAGGGCTTCCATTTCGACGCCGGTTCGAGACTCGGTATGCACGGTGCATTGCACCTTAACGCAGCCGCGCTCTTCCTGAGGAAAAAACTCTATAGAACATTTGTCGATAGGCAGCGGATGACATAACGGGATCAGGTCGGATGTTCTTTTAGCGGCCATAATACCGGCCACTCTGGCTACGCCCAGCACGTCGCCTTTTGCCGCCCTTCCCCGCAAGATGGCATCCATAACTTGAGGCGACACCTGGATGACGCCTTCCGCCACGGCTTTACGCGCGGTGGTAGGCTTGTTCCCCACATCGACCATGATCGCGTTGCCTTTGCTGTCAAAATGGGTTAGAGCGCTCAAAACAACAGCACCTCCGCTTTTTCACCGATTTGCAGACCTTTGTTGCCGGCTGGGATATCGATCAGGCAATTACAACCCATCAGGGCGAACAACGTGCCGGACGCGTGTCCCGTCTCGGGCAGAAAAATATCGCCACCTTCCAGCCGGGCCCTGACAAACCGTCTGCCCGGGCTCCCTTTGGCAAAAACAGAACCCATGACGCCCGTGACGCGCCGGGGCAGGACATCTTTGGCCCCCGCCAGTTTTCTGATCACCGGCGCGGCCAGCAGCTCAAAGGTGGCGTAAGCGGCAAAGGGGTTGCCTGACAGGCAGAGTATGATTTTGCCGTCCCTAACCATAGCGAATGCCGGGCCCCCGGGCTTGACTCTCAGACCGGCAAATAGTTTGGTTCCGCCGATTTGTTCGCCGACCATGTGCATGTAGTCTTTTTCCCCCACAGACACGCCGCCCGTGGTGATGAGCAGGTCGGCGGCATCCAAGGCTCTGGTCATAGCGACGGCAATGGCGGCGGGGTCGTCGGGAACAAAAAACCCGGGCATGACCTCCACGCCCATTTCCGCGCAACGGGCGGACAGGGTCAGGCGGTTGCTGTCATAGATCTTGCCCGGCGGAAGAGGCTGTCCGGGATCGGTCAATTCGCTGCCCGTGGAGATGACACAGACCTTGGGACGCCGAAAAACTCTTATCATCGCCAAGCCCTGGCCGGCCAACACTCCGATAGCAGCCGCATCCAGCCGGCTTCCTTTCTCTTTGAGCAGCGCTCCTCGTTTGATATCTTCGCCTTGAGAGCAAAAGTTGTCGAACTCGCCCATAGGCGAGTTGATTTTTACGGTTTCCGCGTCCGCATTTGTGTCTTCCTGGCGAACAACACAATCGGCCCCGGCAGGCAGCGGCGCCCCCGTCATCACCCGCGCCGCCTCGCCCTCGGCCAAAGACAGCTGAGGAAAGTCGCCGGCATGGACCGTCTGCCGCACACGGAGAACAACCGGATGATCAGAGCCGGCTTGGGCCACATCCCTGTGGCACATGGCAAATCCGTCCAGGGGCGACCGGTGAAAAGGCGGCTGATCCATGATCGCGGTGATTGTGTCACAAGACACTCTCCCCAACGCCGATGGCAGCTGGATGTCTTCATATTCACAGACGGGATAGGTTTCTTCCAAGAGCAGTTTCTGTGCCCGCTCCAGCGTAATACCAGTTTCCATGATTCTCCTCCCATAAAAAAATCACTTTCGGATTTAGGAGGATATACCGAAAATGACACGTTTTACGGTCAAATCGAATCCTCTTTTTCAAAGGCGGGGGGCTAAACAGTTTCCCGTCTAACCCTGTGGGCCGAAACCCAGGCGCAATACCGTTACATCACAGGTCGAGCCGCGTTGTTTTAGGTATTTTTGCTCAGAGAATTGTCAGATTTCATATTTGTTTGTGTTCGATTGACACATCCTCTTCCAAGGATGTCTTGAGACAAAGGTACTATAATAGCAACATTTTGTCAAGGACAAATTGCGCGTTTGGGTTGCGCGTTTGCCTGCGTTTGCCTACGTTTGCCTGCAACGAGTCTGGTAAATTCCGTCTTTTTCATTGGGAGAACCGCGTTCCAGACTCGTTAATATTATATGCTTGGACATGAATTTCATGATACTTGACCGCTCCGTACCATCAGGAATCAGGAACCAACTCCCAATTTATTGGCGCGTGTATGCGAATTGTTCTCCGCATGAAAGTCCTTAATCGAAATCCTTAATGCTGCGCTGCCGCTGCTATCAACAACAGTTCCAATCACTTCCACTGTACCAATATTTTTCAAGGTGAAGTGACCATCTCAAACGTTTCTTTGAACATGTTCGGCTTCCTCTACTTCAGCAATTATTGCTTTGATAGTTAAATCGCTGCCATATCCCGTTTCCTGTAAAATACAAACCCGGCAACTGTCAAAACAGCGGCAATCCCCGTCAATACCGCAAGCGTTCCATAATTGATACTGTCAACAGGGAGCTGTGGAATGTAACCAAACGGGGTCGTTTTAGGGACCCAGGCGGGGAAGAGGTCGGGGATACGTCCGATAAAGACTGCAAAGAAAGTAAACCCATAGTAACCCCAAATCACCGGCGTCGCCTTTGGCAGTATCCCGATCAGAAAAACCGTTACGCCCATCATCACCCACAGCGCAGGGAGAAACACCATATTAGCCTTCAACAGGTATCCCAGTGAAAGATCGCCGGGATCGGGCAGGACGGCGAGAGCCGAGAGATAAATCCCCAAAGCGGTGGCAAATTGAGCCAGCACACTGGCCGCCAAAGCCAGCACGACGTAACCTGACATGTATTTCATTCGGGATACGACATGGGACAAGACATGTTCGGCACGGCCGTCCTTCTCTTCCCCCCGCAGCTTCAGTGTAACCATTAAGACCGCGATAACCGTAATCAGAGCCATAATGGAGATCACCATCGAACCAAACATCTGAGCTGTCGTGAATTCAAGGTTGGCGCCAATCATCATAGCATAAAAATCGCTGTTGGCAACGAAATTATCAATATCGCCCAAGATGGAACCATAAGACGCGCCAAGTACGAATATGGCTATGACCCAGGCCAGCAATACATTTCTCAATAACCTGAAAGTCAGACCAAAGGGTGACTGCAGGAATTTCGAGGCTTTCTTGCGACCCGGCTTGGCATGGATAAAGCCCTGATCCATATCTCGGATGGCGTTCAAAGCGTATGCGACAGCCATGATAACCGCTGCCTCTAATAACAAAATTATTATCGGCCACCAATGATTTTCCACATAAACCTGCCCTCGCGCGACCAGGCCCAGCGGACTTGCCAGTGATAACGCCTCGCTGTTCATATCCCCGGCTGCGCGCATGATATAGAAGACGAATAACGCCCCTATCGAGAGCCCTGTCGCACCGCGTGAAGAGGAAGAAAGCTGCGAGAACAACGCGGCGATCGCCGCGAAAACCAATCCTGAAGCCCCCAACGCAACGCCATACAGCATAGAGCCGACAAAATCCATGCTGTCAATTCTCATGACGCCTATGCCTAAACCGGTCAGCAGAGCAAGGGCGATATTGACTAGGACTGCTGTAATCATCGTGGCGTTAAGATTGGAAAGCCTGCCCGTGGGCAAAGATCGCACAACCTCGGTACGGCCCCTCTCCTCGTCACCCCGTGTGTGACGAACCACCAGGAAAATATTCATGACGGCGACACTGATAACCACCCAAAGCAGCATCATGTTCGCGTACATGGCGCCTGCGGTATAATTATCAACACCGTAGACAGGACCAACCATGGCAACCATAGCGGGATTTTCCACCATGTCAATCAGCGCTGACCTGGCCTCTTCATCAAACATGATACCCAGTCCGGGGGCCAAGCCCACCGAAAACAACAGCAGCAGCGCCAGCCATATCACGGACATAATCCGCTCCCGCCGGAGAATCAAGCGGACAAGCCTGCCGGTGTTATCAAAGTTTCCCCGCATCATTACACACCTCCGTCTGGGTTATTCTCCGGGTTATCCTTCTGGTTGTCTTCCGGGCTACCGCCCTCGCTATAATGGCGCATAAATAAGTCTTCAAGGGTAGGCGGCGTGCTCTCCAGTTTCTTGACGCCATATTTCCCGATGTATGATACCACGCCGCCGATCTCATTTGAATCCACCTGAAAGGAAAGACCCCCCTGATGTTCCGCTACCGCGTGCACACCATTCACCCGGTCAAGATTTTCTATCGGAGACTCTGTCTCAATGGTCATGGTAATCCTCGTAAGATGACGCATCTCGGCCAGTGTCCCTGTTTCTACGATGACGCCTTCACGAATAATCGCGATTCTGTCGCAGAGTTTCTCTACCTCGGACATGATATGGCTGGACAGAAAAATGCCTTTGCCTTCCTTCTTCAATTCAAGCACGCATTCTTGAAAAACCTGCTCCATCAGGGGGTCAAGCCCGCTGGTTGGTTCATCGAGAATATACAAATCAGCGTCGGAGGTAAACGCGGCCACAAGGGCCACCTTCTGACGATTCCCTTTTGAATATGTGCGGCATTTTTTTGACGGATCAAGATCAAACCGTTTGAGCAGCTTTTCGCGACGGTCTTTGTCATGTTTCCCACGCAAACTGCCAAACAGATCGATGACTTCGCCGCCGGTCAGATTGGGCCAGAGATTCACGTCGCCTGGCACATAAGCCACCCTCTTGTGTATTTTCACCGCGTCTTTCCACGCGTCCATCCCAAAGACTTTCGCCGTACCTTCCGATGCTTGCAGGATCCCCAGCAAGACACGAATAGTGGTTGTCTTCCCGGATCCATTGGGGCCGATATAGCCGAAGACCTCGCCCTCGTTCACCTTCAAATCAATGCTGTTGAGGGCGGTAAATTTTCCGAATCGCTTCGACATTCTAACAGTTTCTAAGCTCAATGCCGCCACCTTGATTCCTCCTTCTCATTGATTAAATACACGCAAAAGGGCAGGAAATCGGCCTAACCAATGACATCTGGTTAACCGGCTTCCCACCCTTAAAGCCAAAAACTCGACGCGGCCCGTGCCGCCGACCGGACTCTACCCCATATTCTCACTGTTTTAGTCTTCATGCAGATAATACCATTGTTGTTTATCAAGAGTCAAGGATACATCGCAGCGTTTTTTGACAAATCGGCAGCGGCGTCCTATAATTATTTTAGATATTTGCCTGAATAACGTAGGCGTCCCGGTCGGCGGCATAAGCCGCGTCGAGTTTTTGGCTTTAAGGGTGGGGAAGCCGTTTGGCCGGTTTCTCTATTTTTGTGTTGAAGATTTTCATAAGACAAAGGAGAGGGCCTTTGGAGAAGATTATAGCAAAGCTGCGAGAATATTCTATCCCCTTGCTTCTGGGTGTTGTGCTGGCTGTGCTTTGGACGAATCTGGCGCCGGACAGCTATCACGCTTTTGTTCACACAAAATTGCTGCTGGGTATCAGTTTTCACGACCTTGTTAACGACGTCTTTATGGTTTTCTTTTTTGGCATTGCGGGGGTCGAGATTGTCCGCAGTATGCTGCCAGGCGGCCCGCTTAACCCCCTGAAGAAGGCAGTAACGCCCTTGGTGGCAACGGCAGGAGGTATTTTGGGTCCGGTTGCTGTTTTCTTTGCTCTTAATGCGTTCATGGGGTCGCCTGATTTTGCGCAAGGCTGGGCTATTCCCACCGCCACAGACATTGCTCTGGCCTGGCTGGTTGCCCGTGCGGTTTTTGGGGCGAAACACCCGGCGGTATCGTTTCTGCTCCTTTTGGCGGTGGCGGACGATGCTGTGGGGCTTATTATTATCGCTGTATTTTATCGGGATCTTTCTGTACCCTTTGAGCCTCTCTGGCTGACTCTTGTCTTGGCGGGCATGTTGTTGGCGTTTTTGCTCCGCAAAGCCAAGATCTATTCTTTTTGGCCCTACATTTTAGGAGGCGGTCTTTTGGCTTGGGCCGGCATGCATAACGCCCATTTGCATCCGGCTTTGGCGTTGGTTTTTATAGTCCCGTTCCTGCCTCATAGACCAATAAAGTCTCAGGAGGATATTTCCAGCCACGTAGCCGGTGGGGACTCTGGTTCTTTCTTGGACGAGGAACAAAATCACAAACAACCCAAGGTATTTGAGCCCCATATCCAAAAACATCCCGATACTCTCGATCATTTTCTGCCGGATAAGGATCTAGAGAAAGGTCTTTACATGCCCCTTGATGATTTTGAACACAGATTCAAACCCATTGTGGATTTCGGTCTCATCGCTTTTGGGCTTTCCAACGCGGGCGTAGGGTTTTCAACTATCTCCAACCTAACATGGATTGTGTTGCTGGCTTTGTTGGTGGGCAAGACCGGCGGTGTATTCCTTCTGGGCAGCCTATCCAAATGTTTGGGATTCCAACTGCCTAAAGGCATGGGCGCCAAAGAACTCTTTGTGACGGGGCTTGTAGCGGCTATAGGACTGACGGTGGCTCTATTCGTTGCCGAGGTCGCTTACACGAACCCGGCTCTCCAGGGGGCGGCGAAAATGGGTGCCTTGTTTTCGGCTGGAGCGGCTTTGCTTTCTCTGGCCATGGGCCGTTTGCTCAGGATTAAGCGTGTGACAATTGATGCGGAGGAAGACAAGATATGTGAAAAAGTGAATTCTCAATAATTAATAATTAAGCAAAACACGACGAAAGACGGCTTGGGGCATAATCACTTTGCCTCTTGCCGTCTTAAGTTCTTTTTCCATACTGTTGGAACCATAGAATCTTTTCTGGCACGTTGTTTATCGTTCGGGAATTTCGAGCGTTTGTCCTACGTCGATTTCATCCGAGGTCAACCCGTTTAGGTCCATGATCTCGGAGTAACGGTTGCCGCTGCCGAGTGTCTGCCGGGCAATAGCCCAAAGGGTATCACCTCGGACTACTGTATAAAGCTCAGACTCAACTGCCGGTTGTGCAAATTCAACGCGGTATTGCGCATTGAGCGCCTCCATCGTCAGTCCGGGGAATCTCGCTTGCAGTTCAGCCAGATTGGCACCCGGAATATTCAGCACACCATCAGCCAGCGTCGCGTCAGGGAACACCGCTCTGATATCATCGAAGCCGGGAACTCTGAAGCCGGGTTCCGTGTTTTCATTCGAAACAGACGGTGAGGTACCCACATCGCTTATTGGTATCTGTTGATCACAAGACTTCAAAATCCAGAACATTAACAGTGTGATCAATAACAATCCCAGGATGATTAAAACAAAACGGTTAATTGAGGATTTCTTCTTCTCGGCCTTAGGTTCAGGCTTGATCGGCTTGTTCGGTTTACCCGACTTTTCCGATTCGTCTGGTTTTGCCGATTCGTCTGGCTTTGCCGATTCGTCCAACGTGTACGGCCCCTCTGACTTGACCGGCTCCTCTGACTTGACCGGCTCATCTGATTTGACCGGCTCCTCTGACTTGACCGGCTCCTCTGATTTGACCGGTTCATCTGACTTGACCGGCTTATCTGACTTGACCGGCTTATCCGGCTTGTTAGCAGCTGCATCACTGGTTATGCTCTCAGCCACTGCCTCAAACTGAACTTTGGGAAATTTTGCACGAAGCTGCTCAAGGGAAAGACCCGGAAACTTTGCGCGCAACAATTCCCCGTTCAAGCTGCCCGCATCTTCTGATCCATGCGTTTCAGGCGCATCCGCCCCGGCCTTAGGGGAATAGCTCTCTGCCTGCTCCCGGCTGCAAGACAGACAGAAACGCGCGTCACGTCCCTCCAGTGAATTCGCGAAATCCCAGGCGCCCTGCACAGTTTCATAACTCCCATGCCATTGTCCGTTCACGCCATCTTGGTTACCATCCTTAAGCCCTTCACCATCCCGACAATACCGGCAATCTGCCTTGTGAATCAAAAGCGGTTTCTTGTGATTAAAAACCTCGTAAACCCAATACGTCAAATGTCCAACACCCCTTCCTTACCTGCCTTCCGGAAACACCTGAATAAGTTCATAAGATTTTTTCGCATTCCTCCAATCTTTCCCGTAGGGGTTCAATCTATAATAAAGCAAGAATCGCCCTGAGCAATAAGAATATTCGACAAATTACGCCCTTTCTCCTTTCGCTCCCTGCCCTATCAGGCCGATTCCACATACCAATCATTAGGACAATTTAACTTTTTTTCTGTCGCCGGAAACCATACAGGACGAA
Source organism: Peptococcaceae bacterium (assembly GCA_009783315.1). GTDB lineage: Bacteria > Bacillota > Desulfitobacteriia > Desulfitobacteriales > Syntrophobotulaceae > WRJI01. The sequence continues at coordinate 2,663 of WRHI01000045.1, read as the reverse complement.
CTGAGAAAAGGCACGGACTTTAGTCCATGCCGCCCTCATCATTTATTTTGAACCGCCAAACTTTGAAACCATATTTCTGTTAAGGTCCGGGGACATGGAGCGTCACCGTCGCCCAATTGCTCGGGCTGCCGTCACCGTCATTAAGCCGATATTGAAATGAGTCGTCGCCTTCAAAGCGCGGCGGCGGCACATACTCGAAGCCGCCGTCCCGGTTAATCCACACCCTGCCGCCCTGAGCGGTTGCTGCTGTCGCCTGCCCGCCAGGGTTATATGAACCTTCCGGGACGGTGATTGCAGCCGAACTGTCCACCGGTCTGACTTGCCAGACAATGTTTTGAACCGAACCTGGGTTGCTCCTCGATATCCAGTCCGGTGATCTCACATCATTGTTCATGACGTTAGCTTGGAAACGGAAGGCCGCATTATCCTGACTTAACGTAAAAATATCGTCAACCGCCGTCGGCGCGATATCGAGAATATTGATATAAACCGTAACCGGATCGCTTAGTCTGCCGTCGGTATCTATCAAGCGATATTGAAAACTTTCTGTGACATAATCCCTGCCGCTGTGGTCGCACACCGGCGCAACGTATTGGAAGACACCGTCCGGCATCATATTGATACCACCTCTTTGTTCCGTCCCAAACATGAGCCCTTCTGCCGGAACATCATATTCTGCGCCATTAATGATTATCTTAGCGACAGCAACCGCGCCAGAACTGTTGGCAATCTTGAGATCCATGATTGACGCGGTCGCTTCCGGCGTGTTAAAGCTGATCGAATTTCCACTGTTATTATTAATTCCTATTCGCGTCTCACCACTTCCATTGGGTATAGTCTCTGCCACAGCGCCACCTTCTTCAAGCAGGGAATCCAGCGCGGCTGCCTCCGCTAAAGAAACCGCGGGGGAAGCCTCCTGCTGAGAATCTTCAGCCGGAGGCTCCACATCGGTTGGATCCGCCGCGTAAGCCGCCAGCTTTGTTTGAATTAATTCTTCTTTAATGGGATTCAGCACACAGCCCACCATCACCCCCAGAATTCCAATAACGGCGGCCATACTAAGCCAAACCGCCGGTTTTCTATAGTTCAGCACATTTTTAACTCTTGTTTTGGCATTGCCGTCTCCAAAGGCCGAAGGAGTTAGCAGACCGCTTTGCCGGACGGACAGCGCCAACAGCGACCACGAATAATCTCTGCGGATATCTCTTGATGACCCCTTGAGCACACTTTCATCGCAGGACATCTCCATATCTTTGCACATCAGAAAATAGCCCAGCCAAATAACCGGGTTGAACCAATGCAGGCACAACGCCAGATACGCGACCGGCTTAATCAGGTAATCACGTCGCCGGATGTGGGTCTGCTCATGTTGGAGAATGTAGTCTTTATCATTGACACCGAGGGGAATGTAAATCTTTGGGCGGATGAATCCCAGCACAAAAGGCGTCATTATGCGGTCTGTTTCATAGATATTAGCCCGGATCCATATGGCTGTTCGCAGACGCCCCTTCAACTTCACATAGCCATACATCGCGTGCAACAACAGCAATGTGATTCCCGCCAGCCAGATGTAAACGGCTATCGTGAACCATATCCTCTTTGTGGCCGTATCTTCCCGAGTTCCCGTGGGGAACGCCGCATCTGAAGCCTCATTTCCCTGAGAATCCGCGTTTTCCTGTGAAGACTGGTCGGAAAATATATTCCAGGAGACAACATCGGGAGGCGCCGGCATGAAGCTGAGCGTACTCTCAATGGCAATAGGACACAGCAGCCGAAATAGAACTACAGCCCACAAGGCATATGAATAAATCTTAGGTATTCTTTTCAGCGGCAGCCTTATGACGATAACAAGAAGAGTCACATACCCCGCCATAATACTCATGCCAAGTATCTCCAGAAACAGGCCTTTCATAACTGCGCCCCTCCTCAATTATTGGGCATAGTCTGTCTATTCTTTTGCATCCTCAATCATCCGGCGAAGTTCCTCGGCCTCCCCCGCAGAAAGCTTTCTATCCTGGAGAAATGTCGCCAAAAGCGTAGGCAATGACCCGTCAAAGGCGCGGTTGAGCAAAGATTCACCTTCATATTTTTGGACTTGTTCATGAGTGACCAGAGTCGAAACTATTGTATTGACATTCTGCAAGACACCCCGCTCACTGAGCTTTTTCAGCACGGTGTAGGTTGTTGATTTTTTCCAGCCCAAGCGGTCGCGGCAAATTTTGACAAGCTCAGTGGAATTGATCGGTTCAACCTCCCAAATAATTGTTATAAACCGGTACTCCGCATCAAATAATTTATACTTGTCCACGAGAACCCTCCTTTTGATTTAAGATTCATAATGAAATAACAAGAACAAATCTCCTGTGCTAAGTCTACCACAACAGATTCTGTTTATCAATATACTCCCAGTACATAGGGTGCATATTTTAGAAGTGCAGGAAGCGACAAAAAATAAATAGAAATATCCACTGCGGGGTTCTCCCGCAACCGAATGGTGAATGGAGATGGATATTATGTGGGCTCGTAACAGTCCCAAGGTAGGGTTTGGTGAGCGGCAGACTCCAAAAGCCCGCGAACTCTTTTCGCCTTTTGAGGTTGCTGTCAGGCAGAGAGGCGCTTGGATTCTCCCGCTCACCAAACCCTACCTCGTGCCTCATTGAACT
>WRHI01000044.1 GCA_009783315.1 Peptococcaceae bacterium | reverse complement strand
CCGCCCGACGCAGCCCCCGAAAGGCGAAAAAAATACGCGGGCTTTTGGAGTCTGCCGCTCCCCAACCCCTGACGTGGCACTGTTACTGGCCAGCGCGGTATCTGCCTCCAACTCACCATTGAGCTGCGGGAAAACACCGCGGCAGAAAGCTCTGCTTATCCTTATCGCCAGTTCATGCACTTTTTAAATATGCACCCGTATGCTTTTCTGGTATGCTATAATGGGGTTGGCAGAGGTATAAGGAGGTATAAGGAGGTTTCAGCAGCTTTTCATGCTGGGCGCACTGGCATGGAACCAAAGGAGAGTTAATAACTATGCGAGAAGAAATCCTGTCTGTTAAGGAAATCGAGAAAACGTTCATCTTGTCGGCAAAACAACAGAAGATTGAAAGAACATCGCTGAAAAGGAAAGTTGCGGTAAACAAAGTCTCTTTCACCGCCTACAGGGGGGAAGTGTTCGGATTGCTGGGTCCCAATGGGGCGGGCAAAACCACTACCCTGAGGATTCTATCCACGTTGATGGTTCCGGACGGCGGAGACGCCTTTATCGACGAAATCAGCGTCAAGCAGAACCCCCATGAGATCCGCAAAAGAATTGGGTTCCTGACCAGCGAACTGAAGTTGGAGGATTTTTTTACGCCAAATTATCTTTATGACTTCTTTTCCAATCTGCATAAAGTTGATCCGGAAACTGCCCGGAACCGTAAAGCAGAATTGTTTGAACATTTTGGCGTGAACCGGTTTGCTGAAGTCAAAGTCGCCAATCTGTCCACAGGCATGAAACAAAAAACGTCCCTGGTGGTGGCCATGGCCCATGATCCCGATATTGTGATTTTTGACGAACCCACCAACGGTCTCGATCTGTTGACAGCCAAGTCTGTTACAGATTTTCTGCTGGATTTGAGGGCCCGGGGCAAGACTATTATCCTTTCCACCCACATTTTCAGCCTGGCTGAGAAGGTCTGTGACCGGGTTGGTATTATTATTGACGGCAAAATGGCCGCCTGCGACACTTTGGCAAAGCTGACGGCGGAGGAGTCTTTGGAGACTATGTTCTTTAATCTCTACGAAGAGACGGCAGGTGAAACCGATGAATAACAATAGCACTTTTATTATGATCAAAAAAGAACTTCACCGTTTTTTCCGTGATCCGAGGGTTGTTCTGACAACCATCTTGCTCCCGGGATTGCTGATTTATGTCATCTATACGTTCCTTGGGGGCGCTATGAGCAATATGTTGGCGGTGGATAAAGACTATGCTTACCGGGTCGCGGTGGTTCAGCCTTCCGAAACCTTTGTTCTTCTCGTCAACAGTCAAGCTATGCTCAAATACAACCTTGAAGAGATCTCTCAGAACCAAATCGAATCGCAGCAGGCTAAGATCACCGAGGGCGAAGCGGATCTTTTGGTTGTGTTTCCCCCAGGGTTTGATCAAGACGCGGCGATGGCGGAGCGTCCCTCTGTCGTTCCTAATGTTGAGGTTTACTATAATTCCGCGTCTCAGGAATCCGCTCAAGTGTTTTCGATGACCCTGTCCTTGCTGGAGAAAATAAAGGCGAGCAATTTTGACATCAACCGGGACGTCCCTTCCGCCGATCTGGCGCCATCTGAAACGGTCTTCATTCAGCTTTTCTCCTCTATGCTGCCTATGCTGATTTTGACTTTTGTTTTCTCAGGGTGCATGGCTGTTGCCACAGAATCCATCGCCGGCGAGAAAGAACGGGGAACAATTGCCACTTTGTTGGTGACGCCGACGAAACGAGGAGAAGTGGCTGTGGCCAAGATTCTCAGTTTAGGGATTATCGCCTTGTGCAGCGGCATTTCCAGCTTCGTGGGCCTGCTTCTTTCGTTGCCCAAAATGATTGGTATGGTTGATGAAAGCTCAAATTCATTTGCCGCCATGTATGGAGCCCAGGATTATATCTTGCTGGCTCTGGTGGTGCTGGCCACATCCCTTTTGATGGTTTCCCTCATCTCCATTATTTCCGCCTTTGCCAAGACGGTGAAAGAGGCTACGACCACGGTGACGCCTTTTGTACTGGTTGTGGCTTTGGTTGGTTTGAGCGCAATGTTCAGCGGCGGCGCCCAAAGGGAGCTCCTTTACTATATGATTCCTTTGTACAACAGTGTTAATGCCATGGCGGGGATTTTTGCCGGGGCTTTTTCAATGGTTAATGTTTGGGTTGCCGTGGTTTCTAATCTGGTTTATACAATAGCCGCGGCTTATGTTTTGGCCCGGTTGTTTAGCAGTGAGAAGGTTATGTTTTCGAAGTAGCCAACTAATCATAAGCCTCAATTAAAGCTGTCGCCTCATCATATTCGCCAATCAAAACATTCTGCAGGATCACTTCCATAGTGGCGCCAACATCAGACGCCCGGGTGAATTTTTGCAGACCACCGACAGCTTCTTGGATTTTCGCGGAATCAAAATCTTCCAGAGCTGCCTTGAGCCCGGATAATGACTTCTTCAGCATGTCTATATCTGTCTTTTCATTGGGATCGACCTCAGCCGTCACTTTTTGAGACGTTTTTATTATTGAGAGAAGCTCTTTCAGATCCATGATCAAGTTGCTGTTGTGGGTGTGGATGAACCCGGCGTCGCCCTTCTTTCCCGCAGCTTCCAACTCTCGGGCCAGTTTCGAGAGATCTTCAGCCCCAATATTAGCACAGGCGCTAGTGAGCGCGTGGAGATAGATTGTATATAGAGACAGATCCTCTATATCAAGGCTTCGGCCTATTTCTTGAATTTTATTATCGGCGTCCTGACAAAAGACAGCCAGGATTTTGAAATAGCTTTCGACAGATCCTCCCGCCATGTCGATGCCCTTTTTGGTGTCAAGCTTTTTCTGGAGCAAGGCCAGGCCTTCATTGCTACTGTTCTCTGGGATAATAAACCCCGTATTCGGCATATCCGGGATCTGCAGCTGTTTCTCTTTGGGAAGCCATCTTTCCAGAATTTGATTTAATTTGAAACTGTCAATAGGTTTGGATAAAAAATCATCGAATCCATTTTCCAGGAACATTTCTTTCGAGCCGGAAACAGCGTTAGCGGTCAACGCAATAATGGGCATGGACGCGTAAAACGAATCTTTGGCTACCATTTCCCTGATCCGTGCGACAGCTTCAATTCCATTCATTTCAGGCATCATATGATCCATAAACAAAAGATCATAGCGTTCAGTTTCGGCCAGCCGGACAGCTTCCGCGCCACTTTGACATGTGAACATTTCCATGCCGTATGGCTTCAGCAATCCTTCCACAACGACCAAATTCGTTCTGATATCGTCAACAACAAGTATTTTGGCGTTTGGAGCGGTGAACCTGACGGCTGAAAGAGCGTTGCTGCCATCATCGTGATGATAGCTTTCTGCGTTGTTTAAGAACGTGGCAATAGGCAGAGAGTAGATTGGCGTCGTTAGAATGCTGACATCACGTTCTGTAATGATTTCGCCAAACTCCGCAATCAACAAAAAAGTGGCGCCTGACGCTAATTCAGCGTATCTCTTTTTAATCCTGTTGTAGAGATTAGAAGCCAGGAAAATGAAGGAATACTCATTCCTCGAGATCTCTTCATAAAACCTGGAATCGGTCGATACAAGCTTGTAGTTGACGCCAAGGCTATCCATGGTGCGAATGATGGAATTAATACAGGCTTCGCGCCGCTCATAAATCAAAATATTCTTTTCCTCCGGATTCTCCACGACCGCCAGTTTGGAACCGGGTCTTATCTTTTGCGGCAAGGTCACGGTAAATATGCTGCCTTCCCCATATACAGACTGCACATCAATTGTCCCCTCCATAGCCATAACCAAGGTTTCCGTGATGGACAAGCCCAACCCGGTACCTTCAATGCCTATATTATCCGCAGCGTCCACCCGGGAAAATTCCCGGAACAGCTTTCCCATATCCTCCTGCTTGATTCCTTTGCCGCTGTCTTCAACTCGTATGGTCAAAATAGCGGTGCTGTTGTCTATGATTTCCTTTTCAATGGTCAGGGATATATAACCTCTTTCCGTATATTTAACGGAGTTGCTTAAAAGATTCATCATGATTTGGCGAATGCGTATGGCGTCGCCAAAAAGATTATTGGGAATCTCATGATCAACATTAACCACAAAACGTAAACCTGACTCCAAAACCCTGTTTTTGATTATACTGACCACATCATGAATTAGGGAGGAAAAGAAATAATCTGCCGGCACTATTTCTAATTTCCCGGTCTCTATTTTGGAGAAATCTAAAATATCATTGATGATGGACAACAAGGTGGCGCCAGCCTGCTTAGCGGTAAGAACATGCTCTTTAGCGCCCGGCGGGATGTCTTCGCGCAACATTAATTCCGACATGCCGATAATGGCGTTTAGAGGCGTGCGCATTTCATGGCTCATTTTGGCCAGGAAAGCCGATTTGGCGCGATCAGCCTCTTCAAAGTAATGGGCGGCCGCTATTTGATCCCTGGCCTCAATAATATCGGTCAGATCTCTGAAAACAATCAGAAGCCCATTGTTAACCACATGTTCATAAGAAAACGGCGCCACACTTATAGAATAATGCCGTGTGCTTCCCGAAGCGCCTATATCAATATCAGCATACGACTGAACATCACCGGTTGCAAAAGCGTTGTTAAAAATATCGTCCATATGGTCGAGCCATTCATTGTCCAGAAATGCGGCAAACACTTGCCGGAATGTCTTGTGTTGAAGCGGATTGGAGCCAGATATCCCCGCAAGTTTTATGAATGATTGAGAGGTTAGAAGGAAGTGCATGGTGTTATCCAGCAGGAAGATAATGTCAGGCATGTTGTCCATAATAACTTGGAGGTGTTTGGCATGTCTAGCGTTTTCGGCGGAAATTACAGCACTGAGATTCCCAATAGCGTCCGCGGCTTTCTTGTATCTTTTCAACGTATTGTTTGACAAGGCGAGTTCTCGAGTGATTTTTTTGTTCTCTCTTTTGAGTCTGCTGATTTCTTCGGTCTGATCGGTCATACAAACCCTCCGTATATTCTCTGCATAGTTCGGCGCTCGAATGATCTATCAGCTGATATCTTTCAGCGGTAAGATGACGCAAAACATTAAAGTGATATTGACATGGCGGGGTCCTAAAACGCGCAAGCGATAATCGTGTTGTTGTGAAAACAGTTGGCCATTGAGCCGTTGTCTGCGGGACATATTTCTCCCCCGGAATAGGTGAACAAATACGGATATTTGTCAGCAAGGGTATCATGAACCTTATCCGCTTCTATTAGAACCTCCCTGCCAAAGATTTCGCCCCGCGAAGAGCAGGAATAAAGCAGGATCGCGTTGACCTTTTCGTTCGACAGCAGCTTGTTGATGACTTGTGTTGTTGTATCAATGACATCGAACTTGTCCCATGATCCGACGCATACATCCGCGTTTTCGGGGACAAGTCCGCCGCATATGGCATAGCCGTCTTCATTCAAGGACACTAAAACTCTGGAAACTGAATGGTTCTTGTCGGTACAATTCAGCATGAAAGGCGGCGAGTAGAGCACACCACTGTGGCTGGACAGATCCAGTCCCAGAGATTCCATAAAACTCGTGAAATGGAGGCCATTCACTTCTTGCACAAGGTTCCCTTGGTATTTTGTAATTGGCACTTTTTGCGAAAGGGCATAATCGAGGAAAATGGTTGATGAATAAGCGAAATGAGGCTCAATGTTGCCGCTGGCAACGATTATGGCATAAATATCCTTTTCCACTTGATCATTAAAGATAACATAGCAGTGTTGGAATCCCTCATTATCTACGGCGAAAGCGCCAAAATTAGGCACGCCGCCTGAAAGCATGTTCAAAATCTCAATGTAATGGTCGCCTGCGTGACCGATCAAAAAAGGTGCAGCGCTGAATATGAGCTTGGGTTGTTCGTTATGCCCCGCAAGAGCGCTTTGATACATTTGCGTAAAAGGTTCTGTCAGATCGTTTTCCAGAGGAGGAGAACAAGCGGCGGTAAAGGTAACATCATCGGCGGTGATCATCAGAACCGCCAAGTCCATTTCCCCTATGGCCTTGTTTGTTGCAAGAGCGTATGTGCTGGTTCCTATGACAGGGAATTTAAGTCTGCGGTGAAGTTCAGCAGCAATGCCGTTTTCAGCGAATTCTCTATAACAGCTTACAATGGCTACAGAGTTTTTCAGACAGTTTCGCTCCGGCTTGAGCTGTTCCAGTATTTCTGTGACAGCAATATTCATATCATCGATTTCCCTTGTATGGGCGGTGAAAGTCTTTATCATTTTGATCCTCCGATTAATCTGGTTTTTCTTCTGATATGTTTTGCTATTATGTCAAAAAATATTTCTCTAACGGCTGCCGCGTAAAAATTTTTATTGTTTGCGCCAGTCTAACCCTATGGTATATTATTGAGGATAAGGGAATCTGACTATGCACAGACTTATCATCGATAGCGGGAGACCAGGAATGAATACAATTATTTACAGAAAATCAGAACTGAAAGACGTCAATCGAATGATTGAACTGCGGGTACAACAGCTGCTGGAAGAGGGCGAGATAGTGACATCTGATCTGGCCGGTCCGCTTTATGATTACTATGTTAGGCATTTTCGCGACAAGACATTTATATCTTGGCTGGCGATTGATAACGATATAAGTGTTGCAACCGGTGGCATATCAATTGTGGAAAAGCCGCCCTATTACAGCAATCCCACAGGACGGATCGCCATATTATCCAGTATGTATACCCTAAAGCCCTACAGAAGAAAAGGGATTGCCAAAAAGATATTAGGCTTCATCGTTAATGAGGCAAAAGACCGCGACTGCGGTTTGGTACAATTAACCGCATCTGATACAGGAGCCTTGCTATACCAGGATTTTGGATTTGAGAAAAGGCATAATTGTTATCAATATCGCTGCGACAAAACACATTCTTAGCCCTGTCAAACCCTCATCTCTCACCGCTCATGCGCCCCACCAACTCATATAAATAATCCATAGCCTGCCGCGGCGTCATCGCGTCAGGATCCACCCGCCGGAGCTCTGCCAATAAAGGGTGCTCCTGTTCCGTTGCAAACAGACTTGGCTGCGCGTAAGCGCCATCTTTTCGATCAGTCCAATAAGGCCCTTCATGGCTGCCCGACGTCTTCAAGTTATCATCTTCCAGCTCACGCAGAAGCGTCTCAGCCCGCGCCAGAATCGGCGGCGCGACCCCGGCTATTTTGGCCACATAAAGCCCATAACTGCCCTCAGCGCGTCCGGGCAGAATCTTATGCAGAAAAACAATATTCTGACCCTGTTCTTCTACAGCCACATGCAGATTGAACACAGCCGGGTGAGTCTCTTCCAACTCCGTCATCTGATGATAGTGAGTGGCAAACAACGTCTTGCTGCCCAGCGCGGGGGTTTCCGCGATATGTTCCGCGATAGCCCAGGCCAGGCTCATACCGTCAAAAGTGGATGTGCCCCGCCCCACCTCGTCGAAAATCAGCAGGCTATTCGGCGTGGCATGCCGCAAAATATAGGCGACCTCAGTCATTTCTACCAGAAAAGTGCTCTGTCCGGCCGCCACATCGTCGGACGCCCCAATACGCGTAAAAATCCCATCCACCAAAGACAACGACGCTGACCGCGCCGGTACAAAACTCCCCATCTGAGCCATCAGCGCAATGAGGGCAACCTGACGCATATAGGTTGACTTGCCTGCCATGTTCGGACCGGTAATCAGGGCGAAATGCCGATCCGGGGTCAAGTCCGTGTCATTGGGGACAAATCCCCCCTCCAGCACCTTGGCTCCCATCCGTTCCACCACCGGATGCCGGCCCTCCCGGATCTCCATAACACCATCTTCCCGTAACTGAGGCCGTACATAATGATAACGCCCGGCGGCTTGAGCCAGCGCCAGAAAAACATCGATCTCCGCCAGAGCGTTGGCCGCCCGAATAATTGCCGGCGCGCGCCGCAAGGTCTGTTCTCTTAGCCCGGCAAAGATCTTGTATTCCAAGTCTGTCAGCTCTTCCTGAGCCGTGAGAATTTTGCGTTCGTAGTCTTTCAATTCCGGCGTGATATATCTTTCCGCGTTGACCAACGTCTGTTTACGCTCATAATCCTCCGGAATCAAATGTTTGTTGGCGTTGCTGATCTCCAGATAATAGCCAAATACTTTGTTGTAGCCTACTTTCAGCGAACGGATCCGCGTGCGTTCCCGCTCCCTGTCCTCCAGACGAACTAAAAACTCCTTGCCCCCGTCGGCCAAAGCCCGCAGTTCATCCACCCGCGCCGCGTACCCCGCCAAAATCATTTGCCCTTCCTTAAGGGTTGCGGGCGCGTTGGAATCCAACGCCCGGCACAGTTCCTCCCCCAAATCGCTCAAATCGCCCAAATCTTGCCGGTAACCCATTAACCGCGCCGCCGCCTCGTCCGGCGCCCCTTTCAGATCATCCAGCAAACGGCACACCTCCGGCATGAGGCCAAGAGTCCGCCCCAACATCAGCAATTCCCGCGCCGAAGCTTTGCCGTAGGTCAGCCGACTCAGAAGACGCTCCAGATCATAAACCTGACGCAGCAACACGGTCATATCATCGCGCAGAAACAAATCCCGCGCGAAAACCTCCACAATATCAAATCTTAACTCAATGGCCGCCCGCTCCAGCAGCGGGGCCCCAATCCACAATTTCAACAGGCGCCCCCCCGGCGCCGTCAGTGTAAAATCCAACGTCCCAAACAACGTCTCACCGCTGCCGGCGCCGCGCAGGGTCTCGGTAAGCTCCAGATTTCGCCGGGTCCAGCGGTCCAACAACATATATCGGGTCGCGTCCGTACGGCCTATATCAATAAAATGATCCTGCCGGCACCCGGGCAAACAAGCGTTAATATACCGCCAAAGGGCCGCCGCCGCCCGCAGAGCCGCCGGATACCGGCGCAGCATGTCTGCCTGCCCGGGAAAATGCTCCAACAAGGCTTTTTCTTCATGCTCTTTGAACCAAGACTTGTCCTGATAGCTCACAAACCAATCCGTCCACAAAGCATCCCTTTCGGTAAAATCCTCGGAAAGCAGCAGTTCCAAAGGCGCCACCCGTCCTAATTCAGCCTGCAATTGAGGCAAAAAGGGCGTCTGGAACACATGAAACGTCCCTATAGTCAGATCGGCATAAGCCAACCCCCATTCTTGATTAAGCAAAAACACACAAGCCACAAAGGCATGCCGCCCTTCATCCCTCTCCCCCTCCAACATCGTACCGCGGGTAACAATCCGCACGATTTCCCGCTTAACAATACCTTTCGCGGCGGCCGGATCCTCCGTCTGTTCACAGATCGCTACCCGAAATCCGGCCTGAACCATTTTAACCAAGTAGTTCTCCAACGCGTGATGAGGCACACCGCACATGGGAATGCGCGTCCCCTGCCCCGCTTCCCGGGAAGTCAGAACGATTCCCAGCACAGGCGCCGCCGTCTCTGCGTCTTCGCCAAACATCTCATAAAAATCGCCCAGCCTGAAAAACAAGATCGCGCCGGACGCTTGAGCTTTTATTTCCTGATATTGCCGCAACATGGGGGTTAACGCTTGTGACATAATTGTACCGCCTTTTTCTGCTGATCATCAGAATAAATTGTTATGCCTGTTCCTTGCCGGTTCCTCTTCAAGTGAACCCCTCATACGGGATCTCTGACAGGCGACCAAATAAAGTCCAGCTTTTTGCTTTCTCAATATGGATTCTCACCAGTTTCCCCACCAGCTCCCTCCCGCCGGTCTGTCCTTTCTCCGGATTCACAAACACCACAATATCATTGCTCCGGGTACGCCCCATAAGGCGTCCGGGATCTTTTTTGCTCGTCCCTTCAACCAGCACCTCAACCTCTTTACCCACAAGACTTTGACGCCAAGCCAGACACTTAGCGTTCTGCAGTTCCATGAGCCGCGCCAGGCGATCTCTTTTAATCGCTAAGGGAAGCTGTTCCGGCAGCTCTGCCGCTCGCGTGCCTGAGCGTCTGGAAAACATAAATGTAAAAGCCTGGGTGAACCCCACGCGATCCACAACATCCAGGGTACGCTGAAAATCCTCTTCCGTTTCCCCCGGAAAACCAACAATAATATCCGTTGACAACGTCACTTCCGGGATCGCGCGCCGCAGCGCGCGGACACGCTCTTCATAGTCCGCGGCTGTATACCCGCGATTCATCGCCTGAAGCACCCGGTCGCTGCCCGCCTGCAAAGGCAGGTGCAGATGTTCGCAGACATGAGGACACCTCGCCATAACTTTAATCAGCTTGTCGCTCAGATCTTTCGGATGAGAGGTCACAAACCAAATCCGTTCCATCCCCGCCACGGCGTCAACTTGTGTCAGCAAATCAGCAAAATCCATGGTGAAGCCGTCCTTTTGCCCGTATGAATTCACATTCTGACCCAGCAGCGTCAGATCGCGGCAGCCACTGGCCGCCAGGGCCCGCACCTGGGCCAAAATATCCTCCGGATCGCGGCTGCGTTCCCGGCCTCGCACATAAGGTACGATACAATAGGCGCAATAATTATCACAACCGTACATAACAGAAACCGACGCTTTCAGGCTGCCGTTTTGAGCGTCCGGCGCCAGCTCCGTGCGCAACCGGCTTTCCGGCGACACTTGAACGACTTTTTCGCCGCTTAAAGCCCGTTCCAGCATCCCGGCAAACTGATCATAATCAAAAGTGCCTGTCCACAGATCCACATGAGGCGCCCTCTTCGCATATGATTCAACAGCCTTGGGCTGCTGTACCATGCACCCGCACACCGCAATCAGCAAACCAGGGTTTTTTTGTTTCAAGGCTTTGAGTTCGCCAATGCGTCCGAGAATCTTACGTTCAGCACTTTCCCGCACACAGCAAGTTGTTATGAGAATGAGATCGGCTTCAGCGATAGTATGTGTCTCTTCATAGGCGTAATCCTCCGCCAACGACCGCAGAGACTCGCTGTCCCGCACCGACATCTGGCAGCCATACGCTTGGATATACATCTTCCGGGGGTCTGTCACAAGTCACCTCCGCTTTGGGTTGTCTATTGTCTTGCGCACATCAACATTATATAATTTTTCTATTCAATCCACAAAAAAATCTCTTATTCCTTGTAACCTTTTACCCCCCTCGAAGGATTCATGATTAGAGGAGATCATCATGAGCTATACAGATACAATAACAAATCCAAACGGCACCCCCGTTCAAGAAGACTTTCCAACCATACTTGGACGCTATCAGGATCTCGTCTACCGCATCGCGCTGACCCACACCGGCACTCTGCACGACGCTCAAGACGTCTTCCAAGAAGTCTTTCTCATTTACTGGCGCAAAAAGCCGTTGCTGCACGACGAAGAACATCGCCAGGCCTGGCTTATTACCACTGCCCGCAACTGCGCCAAACAAATCACTTCCGGCAGCTGGCACCGGCGTGTCGTCTTAGTTGACGAGCCACCCCAGCCCTTGCAGCCGGACAAAGAAGCCTTCCATTTTGAAACCGCCGAACAAAACGAAGTGTTTGCCGCGCTGCAGAAATTACCCGCAAGATACCGCACCGTGCTGCATCTTTTCTATTTTGAAGACATGTCCGTCGCCCAGATTGCCGCTGCGCTGCAAATTGCGGCCGGAACCGTGAAAGTTCAGCTGACCCGGGGACGCCAACTCATGCGCGAAGAACTGAAGGGAGCCTATTTCTATGAATGACAAAACAACTGATAAAATGATTAAGGAAATGCGGGAACAGATGAAACCGGACGAAAGCACCCTCCGGAATCTGCAAACGCGTCTCACCGACGAAAAAGCCGGCATCAACAAACCCCCACACACAAAAGGGAATTCCCTTTGGCTCAAACTGGGCGCTCCCTTAGCCGCCTGTTTGCTCGTGGCGGCACTGTTCCTCTCGTCAAATCACATTGGTTATCAGAATAACAACGGGACAAAAGACTCCGAAAACATCCCTTTGGCGAACCCCTCCTCTTATGATGAACTCTTCAGCACCATCGAGTCCTTTTACACCGCTCAAGAGTCTTTCCTTGACGGCGGTTCCGCCCCCCCCGACTTCGAGCCCTCCGTACGGTCACCCCAGTCAGCCAGAAACAGCCTATCGGGAGCCCCCACATTGGACTTAGCCGCCCCCAACGCGTCCGACATCACACCCTCTGACGGCGGTACGACGTCAAAAAGCGCCCCCGATTACGCCGGCACCAACGTCCAGGTAGCCGGTATCGATGAAGGCGACATGATCAAAACCGATGGCAACCATATTTACATCCTCTCTAATCAAAGCATTGTCATCCTTTCCGCCGAAGGCGCCCAAAGCAAAGAGCTCTCCCGTATCAATCTTTCCGAACAATCAGGCCATACCGGTTACGGCTATCCCACTGAAATCTTCATTGCCGACAACATTCTGGTGGTTTTGAGCAACCATCATGGTCAAGACTTACTCAGAGGGATTTCACCTTCCTCCCCGGTTCCCGACACTTCAACCAAAACGCCGCCGGACGAGGTCATGACCGACACGGCAGCAACGCCAACGATGGACATCATGCCTGCTGTGTTTTTAGCCACAGCGACCCTCTACGACGTTTCCAACCCCATGAATCCGACCCTGCTCACCCAGATAAGCCAAAGCGGCTCTTACCGCTCAGCCCGGCTCCAAAACGGTGTGCTCTACCTGGTCAGCAGCTACTATGTTCATCACTACGACATTTGCCGGGACACGCCAGAAACCTTCGTGCCCCTTTGTGTCGTTGACCAAACCACTCACCTGATGCCCCCGGAAGACATCCATATCTTTCCGGCGCTCCAGTCACCCTGCTACGCGGTTATCTCAGCAATAAATCTTGCTGACCCGGCGGTTATCAGCCAAAAAACCGTCTTAGGCGGCGGCGATGTCCTCTATATGAGTCACAACAACCTTTATCTGGCCGCGTCCCAAACCGTAACTGAAGAAAGTGCGCCTTACCAAGACAGCGTCTACACCATTACCGATCTCACCACAACAACCAAAACCCATTTGGCCAAACTCTCCCTGAACCAAGGTATTCTCACCTTTGCCGCCAACGCCACGATCAACGGCAATCTGCTCAATCAGTTCTCCCTCGACGAATATGAAGGCAATCTCCGTTTGGCGCTGACCACAACAACCTCCCAATCCCGAAAGCTCGTTGACAAAAGCCACGACGTCGTCAGCTATCAGTATGTGGGGGGCCCGCCGCAAAGCAACGGGATTTATGTCCTGAGCCCCAGCCTGACGGTCCTCGGCAGCATTGAGGGGCTTGCCCAGGACGAACGCATCTACAGCGTCCGCTTCTCGGGCCAAGCCGGCTATATGGTCACTTTCCGGCAGGTTGACCCGCTTTTCTCCCTGGATCTTTCGGATCCTTCTCATCCCAAAGTTCTAGGCGCCTTGAAAATACCAGGTTTCAGCACCTACCTGCATCCCTACGCCCCCGGGCTTTTGTTTGGTCTTGGTTTCGACAGCGACGGCATCCGCAGCGGCAAACTCAAACTCAGCATGTTCGATATCTCAGATCCTTTCAATGTTAAGGAACTGAGTACGCTTTTGCTGGACAGCACTTATGCCGAAGCAGCTTACAATCACCGGGCAATTATCGTCGATGCCACCCGTGACCTGATCGGGTTTAAACTCATCAATCCCAACGGTGCCTCTTCAACCTACGCCATCTACGGTTACAGCGCTGAAAGAGGGTTCTATCAGCGGGCCAATCTGGAATACGGCGGCAGCACCCCTTACAATACAAGCGCCCGTGGTTTCTACGTGGACGACACCTTCTATGTTGGTTCAGCCACTTCTCTCGATGTCTTTACACTGGCGGCATTCGAAAAGCTCCTGGCCCTTGATTTCTAAACCCTGTGTGGCCCGCCCAAGACAGGCTTCCCCGCTTCCTCACTCAGCTTCCAGCTTTTTGATTGTTTCGTAAAGATAATCGTTAATCGGCGTCAGCACGCCATATTTTCGGCCCAACTTCCTGACTGTGCCGGAAAAAAGCTCCACCTCCGTCGGCCTATGCGCCAAAATATCCTGATAGAGAGACGGCAATCCCTCCGGATCCAACGCATCCAGAACCGCCAACCACTGATCCACATCCTCATCAGTCAGGACAACGCCCTCACAAGCGGCCACAGCCTTAGCTTCTTTCATGGCGTCAATCATCATCTGCCGGGCTGCCCCCTCTTTCTGGATTCCCCCGTAACCCGTACCAAAAACCGCCGACACTTGGTTGACGCCTGTATTGAGCATCAGTTTGCTCCACATTTTTTGCCGGATATCATCAGGGATTTGATAAGACATCTTCGCCCGTTCCAACAGTTCGGACACCGCTTTCACATCTTCCGTAAGCCGGTTGTTCTTATCGCCAAAAACAATGGTTCCCGTATTCTGGAAGCGCACATGGCTCCCCGTTCTGGTGGCGTCCATGCCATGCACGACACAATAGAGCAGATGCTCCGTTCCCAGAGCGTCGCCAATGACCCTCTCGCTCTCGATACCGTTCAGAACCGAAAGAAAAATTGTATCCTCACGACAAACCCCTCTGGCCGTCTCCACCGCCGCCTCCATGGCTGTGAATTTAACCGCGAACAGAACGAAATCATATGTCTGATCGGGATGATCCCGGTCAACCCACCGGAAATCGCATCGCTCGCCATTGCAGAGAACCCCTTGTTTCTTATAACCTTCAATCCTCTGTTTGTCTGCGGCAAAACAGACATTTTCCCTGCCCAGCATTTTGGTGAGCTGCCAGCCATACATGACGCCCAGGGCACCGGCGCCGATGATCGCCACAGATTTGATGGGTTTCATAAGGAATATCCCTCCTGCTTGTCCGTCTCCTGCTTATCCGTTCTTATTAATCTTGAGATGGTCAAGATCAGAACGCAGGTTCAGATTAGCAGATAAATGCTGGAGTTTCAAGCTTGCGTTGCCACACGCTTTCTCTAAAGCTCGCGTTCTAAATGCAAAATTCTTTTTGGAACCGGCAGGAAAGAGATGATCAACGGCGTATTGATTATGAGTGATTCATAATGTGTGTAAAAAGAGGGAATGTCTTGACTAGAGAAGAAATGTTGGAATTGCAATCCATGATTGAAACCGTTGTAAACTCAAGTCTTGATACAAAGCTTGAGCCTATCAAAAATAATATAGCAGAAGTCAAAGAAAAAGTTGATGCCGTAGATACAAGACTAAGAAAACTTGAGATCAAAGTGGAGCACAAAATTGACAGCGCATTAAAGGCAACTATGGAAGGTCTCGCAGGAGTAACCGAAAACATGCATTCAGCTTTAAATGTTGAGAACCGCGTAGAAACACTGGAACACAAAACCTCGGCTATCGAGTTTTATATTAAAAAGCAACAGCAACAATGATAACGCCATAGGACATACAAAGACTTTTTAACAGGTTGGAACAGGTTATGCTCACCTGTTGCTTTTGCAGCAGAAAATCGTATACTGAAAGTTATAGTAGCAGAACAGCGCCTTTGGAGGGATGGATATGAGCCTGATCCTTCTGGGACACCCCGAAACCAAAAGAACCGAATACTTTCTCAAAGCAGCCCACGATCTTGGAGTGTCCGTAACCCTCATCCCACTCCCTCTCTTGACTTGTCCCCATGATTCAGAGTACGAAACACACATCACTCACGCCTCTCGAATCACGAACCTCGCACCACGAACAATCGAATTCGATTATTCAAGCCTGGAAGATGCCTTCGTCAAAATCGACCCGCCACCCCCCCTCTCCTATCCTATTGACAGCCGGGCTGAGGACGCCAGTCTCAGCCGAGCCGGAGATACCAGACCCGGCTTAGATACCGTCATGAACCGCTATCACACTTTTCTGCTCAAGCTGCAACAAGTTCCTGGCATCAGACTTTTGAACAGCAGCGATGCCCTTTGGCACACTCTGGACAAAACGCTCTGCAAACAGATACTGCAAAAAGGAGGTCTGCCCACAACCCCTGCCCTGACAGACGCAAACGGTTCTCCGGCCCGGATTGAATCCCTAGGTCAGCTGCGGGAGATCATGGTTGAAAATAGCATCCGGCAGGTTTTTATTAAACCACGGCTGGGTTCAGGCGCGGCGGGTGTCGCCGCTTATCGTTTCAACCCCCGAACCGGCGCGGAAACCATGGAAACCTCCGCTCTGCTGCGCGACAACCGTTTGTATAACACGAACAAACTCCGCAAAACCGGTGACTCGGAGGAGATTGCCTCGGTTATCAATCGCGTATTGTTTCAAGGTGCCCTTGTGGAAGAATGGATTCCCAAAGCCTCCTTCAACGGTAAAACTTTCGATTTAAGAGCCGTCTATCAGTTTGGCCGGTTGGAATTTCTTGTGGCGCGACAGTCCGGCGGCGCCATCACCAACCTTCATCTCAACGACAACGCTCTGGCCGCCACTGATCTCGCCTTTAGCCCCTCTCAACTCTCAGACATTGAAACCCTTTGCCGCAAAGCGGTCGCTCTGTTTCCCGGCCTCAATGTGGCGGGCCTCGATATCTTATTGCGGCAAAACAGTTACCCGAGTACACACCCTTTGAACCCCCTGATCATCGAAATCAACGGACAAGGCGACCTCATATACCAAGATATTTTTACGGAAAACCGCATTTATCAAGCCCAAATCCGCTGGTTAACGGGTTCGGGAACGTTCTCAGCCAGCCGCATAAAGTGTCCGCCCCAAAAAAATCCTAATTTAAGAAAGGACCAAAGATATGATGAAGAAACTCAAAACCCTGCCCTTCGAGGTCATTGTGTTGAATCAGCAGGAGGCCGACGAAGATGGTGACGAGACATACTTGTCCCCGATGCTCACAGAATAGGAGGCGCCATGGGTGTTAAGGAACTTCTGCTGCCGGCAGAAATCCCGCTGCCGTCCCCCCGGGATCTGCTTAAGGCCATGAAAGAAAACAAAGACAACCTGAACATGAATGATGTTGTCGGAACGGCGGACATTTTGTTCTTGTGCCTGGACACCTTGCGTTGGGACGTGGCCTATCAGGAACAAGAAAAAGGCGGCACGCCGGTCTTGAACCAATACGGCCCCTGGGAGAAACGCGGAGCGGCGGGAAATTTCACTTATCCGTCCCACCACGCCATGTTCGCGGGGTTTTTGCCCACATCCTTGGAGCCAACGCCGATGACCAAGAAACAAATGCTGTTTTTCCCCAAAGGTGTCGGCATGGGCAAGGTTTCTCCGCCCAAATCTTTCGCTTTTGATGGCCCGACCTTTATTCAGGGTCTGGAAAAAGTCGGCTACGAAACCATATGCATCGGCGGCGTCGCCTTTTTTAACAACCGCTCCGACATCGGTAAGGTTTTACCGGCTATGTTCCGTCAAAGTTATTGGACGCCTAAATTCGGCTGCACCGTCAAGCAAAGCCCCGATCACCAGATTGCCAAAGCCGTTCAGGTGTTGGAAGGTATTCCTTCCACAAAACGTGTCATGATGTACATCAATATCTGCGCCCTTCACTATCCCAATGCTTTCTATGTGAATGGTGCCAAAAAGGATTCCCTGGAAACCCACGCGGCGGCCCTTCGTTATGTTGACGAGCGTTTGCCGAAACTCTTTGACGCTTTCAGCCGACGCGGCCCGGTCTTTGTTATCGCTTGCTCGGATCATGGCTCCTGCTACCCCGAACATGACGACGGTTATGTGTTCCATGGGTTCAATCATGAAGTTACGAATACAGTCCCGTATAAACACTTCTTTCTGTCCACCTAAAAGCGTCAGGAAAGACGCCGGAAAGCGGTATGGACGGATCGGTAATCGAGCAAATGACTTGGATGTAGACTTTATTCATTCATATGACAAAACGCGAGCGTAATCCATGAAAATAGCCCTTCCAGAAATCTCACAAAGATACATGTACAGCTATCCCCACAAAACGGCCTATGGCCCTCTTCGCGGTATTAATGTCTTTGACCACCTGGCCTCCTGTGATCTCAGCCGCCTGGAGATCTATTTCCATATTCCCTTCTGCACGTCTAAATGCGGCTACTGCAACCTTTTCTCAATCACCGGCCAGCCCGGGGAAACCCTTGACCGCTACCTGGGCGCTATGGAACAACAAATCGCCCAATACGGTTTGACGAACCAAACGTTGAAACAGCGGACAGTCACCATCGGGGGCGGTACCCCCCTCATCCTGTCCGAAACGCAGCTTGACAGGCTTTTGCGGCTGCTGCCCGGTATGAACCAAGCCCACAGCAGCATTGAAACCTCCCCCAACGAAACCACCAAAACAAAACTGGCCATCCTCAAAGCATACAGTATAAACCGAGTCAGTTTGGGCGTTCAAAGCTTTATAGACCGCGAGTTGACCGCCCTCAAGCGCCAACATCCGGCCCGGGCCGCTTACCATGCCCTTGACCTGCTCAAAGCACACGACTTTCCGACCCTCAATCTTGACCTGATCTACGGCATCCCAAGCCAAACCCTCTCCTCCCTGCAAACCTCCCTAGAAGAAGGACTCAAATTCGCGCCTGACGAATTCTTTATTTACCCCCTCTATATCCGCAAAGGAACCAGCCTAGCCGACACGCGCCACGCTTCTGATCAGCATCCCACACCTTGTCTATTACGCGATATGTATTGGCTGGCGCGGGATCTCCTCACCAATGCAGGCTACACTCAGCTCTCCATGCGACGTTTTGTCAAACACCCCTCTCCCGCCCCGACAAGCTGCGGGTTCGAGCCCATGCTGGCCATCGGCTGTGGCGGCCGCAGCTATCTGGGAGATTTGCATTTTTGCCATCCCTTCGTCCTCAGCCCCTCCGCCTGCCAACAAATCATCATGGCCTATATTGATACCCCCGATAAAACCCGAATCACCCACGGATACTTGCTGAATCAGAATGAGCACAAGCGCCGCTTTCTTATCAAGAACCTTCTGCACATTCACGGCATTTCTCTCGCCGAATATCTAAAAGTGTTTCAGACCGATCTTCCCCATGATTTTCCGATACTCCATGAATGGGCACAGCAAGGCTTTACACAAACCATAGACAACCATATCCGCTTGACACCTCTGGGACTATCCTTATCCGACTCTATCGGCCCTAAACTGATCTCTCCGGCAGTCCGTCGCCGCATGGGAGGACACCAATGACCAACAACACCCAACCGTGCTCTCAAACCAAAAACTTTCAATTGATATATTACCGGGGCTATTTACGTTCCTGCAACTACAGCTGCCCTTACTGTCCGTTTCGCAAAACCTCGCTGCGCCGGCGTTTTCTCCACAAAGACCCCCCGGCTCATACCACGAACATTTTCGGAGACATGACCCCAGAACCTTTGCTCAATGACCGGCACGCTTTGGAGCGCTTTTGTGCCAAGGCGCCCGAGTTGGGAAACAACCTGTCCGTCATGCTGGTTCCATACGGAGAAGCCCTTATTCATTCCTATTATCAAGAGGCCGTCGCCCGGCTTTGCGAAGCGGCAGCCATAACTAAAGTCGGCTGCCAGACCAATCTCAGTTTTTCCGTCAGGGATTTCCTGGCACGTCTCAATTCCCATGTGGGCGGCAACGATGTTAGCCGGCATGACCACAGCCATTCTTTTCACACCAAACTCAAGCTGTGGTGTACATTCCATCCTACCCAAACATCCGTCAACCCCTTCCTTGAGCGGTGCCTCGAACTCTATCAGAACAACATCAGTTTCTCTGTCGGGGCGGTGGGAATCCCCAAATACACTGGGCTCTTCCATGAATTGCGCCGCCGGCTGCCCCGCAATATCTATCTTTGGATCAACGCGGCTGAAGGTATGAACATCACCTACACACAAACTGAAATCGATGATTTCCTGGCGATCGACCCGCTGTTTTCCTACGAGCTGAAAGACCATCCGGCCCGACCGGCCTTTTGTCGCGGCGGCAAAGAAACCCTCTTTGTCGAAGGAAACGGCGACGCTTTCGCCTGTCCCATCAGCAGAAAAAATCTCGGCAACATCTATACCGATTTTTCCCCAGACGCAAACACGAACCCGCAAACGGACTCACGCGCCAACACACCCCCCAGCACCCCTGAAGGCGCGACACTCAGTTCCAAAGATCTTGAACCGCCGACAGCGTTCCCATCTTCGGCCCCCACAAACCACGAACCACGAACCATGAGCTCTCACTCCCCCTGCCGGGCCGCAAGCTGCCATTGTTATCTGGCCTACTCAAACCGAACTGATGTGTTTGACGTTCCTGGGCTGCAAGAAGAACGCGCTTTCCGCGTTCCTAACCGGCAAAGAGCATACTTTTTTGATGTTGATGGAACCCTTACCAACGCTTCGGGCACGATTCCCGACGAACATGTTCAAGCCATAGAACGCCTCGCCCAAAAAAACCTAATATTTTTGGCCACCTCCCTTCCCTTTCGTTTTGCCAAACAAACCTGCCACAGCATATGGCGGCATATCGCCGGAGGCGTTTTTGCGGAAGGCTCCGACATCCGTGTTTTTGCCGAGGACTATAAGAAGATCATACCTCTTGATGAATCCGTGGCATCTTTGCTCCCGGAAACCATGTCATACATTCCATACCGGGAAGACGGCCTTCTGCATAAAATCACCCTTCAAAATCAAGCCCCCTTAGAGCATCCGTTGTCTGATTTTCAGTGTGTTTACGAGGATGATACCTGTGGTATCGTCGCCAAAGAGGCTTCAAAACTTGGCGGAATATTAGAAATCTGCAAACGTCTGCAGCTATTTGAACCCTTTGTCACTGTTGTGGGTAACAGCAAAAACGATATCCCTATGCTTCAATACTTCGCTGACTCAGTCTGTTTGCCCACCTCAGAAAACGCGGCGAAAGAGGCCGCCAAAAGCGTTTGTACCCTTGAGGATTTGTGCGAATACACAAATTCCCTGACTTCCACGACAACCCAAGACTATTCATGTGTCATTGAAAATTGGCTGAGAGAGTATGCCCCCCTCAGCGATAACAAAGAATATGGAACTGTTTTATTTAGACGTAACGGAACATACTTTTGCGGACGGACCTATCAAGGATTCAGAACAAAAAAATGGTGGACTGTTATCAATGGATTACTGTTGGGCTATATTATGAAACCACGGCTGCTGGATCGGCCCATTGGGTTTTTGCACACTCATCCTCACCAAGGCAACGTCGAACCATCATCGCCAGATTATTTGATGGCGAAACTTGGCCCGATTTTTGGTCTAAAAATCTTTGCCATTGGACGCTGCGACACCAATGGCTCCAATATGTCGATACGATACTTTAACAAAAACGGCGCGATCCCTTTCCTGAAAGAATCACCCTGACCTCACGCCAATCCATGAACAAACAACCCGCTTCTCAGCTTAGGCTCAAACCAGGTTGACTTAGGCGGCATCAGCCTCCCGGCGTCAGACACCCGCAATAATTCAGCGATAGACACAGGATACAGAGCAAAGGCCACAGCCATTTCACCGGAATCCACCCGCCGCTCCAACTCATGCAACCCGCGTATGCCGCCAACAAAATCAATCCGTTGATCCCGGCGCGGATCATGAATTCCCAGAACCGGTCCCAAGATCCTATTCTGCAGCAACGAAACATCCAGCGCCTCCACCGGATCATTGGGAACAGAGGGCGCCGGCACATTCAACATAGACCAGGTCCCTGCCAAATACATACCAACACAGCGGGGTTGAGAGGGCCTGCCCGCGCTCATCGTGTCCAAAGTATCCCCATCCATCGACAATTGACAAGACCGGCCGCCCCGCGGCCCCTCGCACAGGGCTTCTTCAATTTGACGCCAAAACGCCGCCGTCGTCAACCCATTCAAATCCCGCACCAACCTATTGTAAGCCATAATGCGCATTTGATCATCCGGAAACACAACCGCTAAAGCGTAATTAAACCCTTCCTCGCCCGAATAATCCGGATCGGTTTGCCGCCTTTGCCGACACACTTGAGCCGCCGCAGCCATGCGATGATGCCCGTCAGCTATGTAAAACGCCTCCACACAACCAAAAGCCTCCTCCAATCGCTCAACGACCACTCTATTGTCAATACGCCACACCTCATGATACACACCGTCGTCGGCTTTGAAAGCATACAGACAGGCTTTCTGCGCCTGCCATGTCTCCACAAGGGCGGCGATATCAGCCTGAGCGCGATAAATCAGAAACACCGGTCCGGTATGGGCGTTACAGGCATCCACATGTCGGATACGATCCCGCTCCTTGTCCTCCCGCGTCAGTTCATGTTTTTTGATACGCCCTTCCCAATAGTCGTCAATACCAACACAGGTGACAACGCCCGTCTGGGAACGCCCATCCCGAGTCAGCCGGTAAATATACAGACAAGGCTCCTCATCTTGCTTGAAAACACCCTGCTCCATCATCTCATTAAACGTGGTTTGGGCCTGCTTGTACACCTGCTCCCCATACGGATCCACACCATCCGTCAAGTCAATTTCCGCCCGGTCCACACGCAAAAAAGAATAAGGATTACCCTTCGCCATGAGCTTAGCTTCAGCCAAGCTCATAACATCATAAGGCAATGCCGCCACAAGGGCGGCATACTCAGGCGCCGGCCTTATCGCCGAAAAAGCTCTGACAATCATAAAACCCTCACAATTTAAATAACTCTCACATCAATCACTGAATCCACGGTCATCATTTTCGCTTTCAAAGCATCCACAACCTCGTCATCCTGTTGGGCCTGGTCAATATCGACGTCAATCAGGGTCAGCGCGTTCATATCCTTGCTCTTGTTAATCATATCGCTGATATTGATGCCGTTGTCGCCAAGAAGCTCGGTTAACGCCCCAATCACCTTAGGCACGTTTTTGTGAATAACGCAGAATCGTTTCCGCCCACTGTAGGGTAGATAACAATTGGGGAAATTGACCGAATTGACAATCGTGCCAAACTCAAGATAATCCTTCAGCTGATTGCTCGCCATCACAGCGCAATTCTCTTCAGATTCCGGCGTAGAAGCCCCCAGATGAGGAATGGGAATAATCGCGTCATTCCCCAGCAGCTCCGGCACAGGAAAATCCGTCACATAACAACCAATTGTCCCCGCAGCAATTGCTGACAGCAAGTCATCGTTATCAACCAGCCCGGCCCGGGAAAAATTAAGCAGCCGCGTTCCCTCTTTCATTAAAGCAAAACAGTTCTTATTCAACATCTTTTCTGTTTTGGCGCTATAGGGAACATGAATGGTGATATAATCGCAATCCCGATAGATTTCATCCAGAGAAGCCGCTTTTGCCACTCGCCTGGACAGATTCCAAGCCGCGTCCACAGAAATAAAGGGATCGAAACCGGAGACTTCCATCCCCATCCGATAGGCGTCGTTGGCCACAAGAACGCCGATAGCGCCTAACCCAATGACCCCCAATTTCTTGCCTAGGATTTCCGGTCCCACAAACTGGGCTTTATTCTTTTCTACAGCATCGGCCACATCTTCCCGCCCATGCAAAGACTGCACCCAAGCAATCCCCTGGGTAACCTTACGGGACGATAGCAGCAGTGACGCCAGCACCAGTTCCTTAACAGCGTTGGCGTTGGCTCCCGGCGTATTGAACACAACAACACCCCGCTCCGAACAAACTTCCACAGGGATATTGTTGACGCCCGCCCCAGCCCTGGCCACCGCCTTGAGGCTTGAAGGCAGCTCCATGTCATGCATATTAAAGCTTCTCAGGATCACCCCATCCGGATTATCATCCTTATTGGAAATGACATAATCCCCTTCAGAAAAACAATTCAATCCCTGCTTAGCTATATTATTTAACGTAACAATCCTATACATGCTTTTTCCTCCGCATAAATTATTAATTCTGCATCTCAAAGGTCTTCATGAAATCCACTAACGCCATCACGCCTTCTCTGGGCATAGCGTTATAAATACTTGCTCTCATGCCGCCCACAGACCGATGGCCGCTTAAGTTGACCAACCCTGCCTGTTTAGCTTCCTTGATAAACTTGGCGTCCACATCAGGGTTACCCGTCACAAAAGAAACGTTCATCAAAGAGCGATCCTTTTTATCGACAGTGCCCCGAAAGAGTTTCGAAATATCCAAGAAATCGTAGAGAAGAGCGGCTTTTTCCTCGTTATGCTGCTGAATCGCGCTCACCCCGCCCCGTTCCAACAACCATTCAAAGACCAGCTTCGCCATATAAACAGCAAAAGTCGGCGGCGTGTTGTACAAGGACTTATTTTCCACATGCACTTTATAATCGAACATTGTCGGCGTCCCCGGCAGCGTGGCGCCAATCAGATCATCCCGAACAATTACGATGGCGACCCCCGCCGGGCCGATATTTTTCTGCGCCCCCGCGTAGATCAACCCAAAGCGGCTGACATCATAAACCTCAGAAAGAATGGAGCTGGACATATCCGTCACCAAAGGAACCTTGCCTGTGTCAGGCAGGCTCGTGAAGCGCGTGCCATAAATCGTATTGTTCACCGTAATATGAAAATAATCAGCATCCGGGTCGAACGTGCCCGGATCCAATTCCGGAATATAAGCGAAAGTTCGATCCGCCGAGGAAGCAACCTTATTAACTTGACCGTAACGGGCCGCTTCTTCAGCAGCTTTTTTCGCCCACTGACCGGTGATAACAAAATCCGCCTTGCCTTGGCGCATCAGGTTCATAGGAACCATCGAAAACTGCGAGCTGGCGCCGCCATGGAGAAACAGCACATGATAGTTTGACGGTATATTCATAAGACGCCGCAGCATCTCTTGTGCGCTCTCAATGATCTCCCCAAATGCAGCCGAGCGATGGCTCATTTCCATAATCGACATGCCGGCAGTTTCGTAGGCAATCAATTGTTTTTGAGCTTTTTCCAGCACTTCAACCGGCAAAACCGCCGGCCCAGCTGAGAAATTATAAACGCGATCCATTTTTTTCTCTCCTTTGATTTCGAGTATTCTGTCTTAGGGGCAAGCTCTTTCTCATAAAGCCCTTATCAGACAGCATAGCAGAAAAGCGCAAAATTCTCAACTGCTTCCCTTATGAAGGTGCTTCCCCTATGAAGGGTGCATATTTTAAAAGTGCAGGAAGCGACAAAAAAATAAATAGAAATATCCACTGCGGGGTTCTCCCGCAACCGAATGGTGAATGGAGATGGATATTATGTGGGCTCGTAACAGTCCCGAGGTAGGGTTTGGTGAGCGGGAGACTCCAAAAGCCCGCGAATTTTTTTCGCCTTTTGAGGCTGCGTCAGGCAGAGAGGCGCTTGGATTCTCCCGCTCACCAAACCCTACCTCG
>WRHI01000043.1 GCA_009783315.1 Peptococcaceae bacterium | reverse complement strand
TGATATACCGGAAGGCTGCGCCCCCGTTTACACATCGCGGCAGAAACCCAAGCGTAAGCGTGGGCGTCCGCCTAAGTCGAAGGTTGAAAAGGGTTTATAGTACAGAATCGTGAAAAACTCAGATTGATATGGAATACGATGAGACAAACATAGCAAAAGGCGGCCAAGGAGCTTTATGCGAGATGGATCACGCAACTTTAATGACGTTTGATATCTTCGATTCCCAAAAGATAAAAAGATTTTTGTATGGGGTTAACGTGCCTGGGAAATCGGATTATGACAGCTTTACTTGGCTGGTGAACGATCCAAACTATTTTGAGGCCATTCGTATTAATAATCCTTGGAGCTATGACGAAGGCGAGTTCATTTTCCGCTTTGTGGTCAGCTATTTTGAGGATAACCCGGATGATTACCTGTGGCATGACAGCGCAAGTGATGATTTTTACTATACTGCCGAAGACATTAAGAAGCTCAGTGCAATGCCATATAATCCTATGTGGGGCGAAAAGAAACTTGTGTAGAGAACTGCCTTGCCGATTTTACAGAGCCGTAATTAACAGATCGGGCGGCATCCTTGCCGCCCGACATTCATCACAGTAAAAGTCTCTTGCCATGTTTCAAGCCTAATATCTAGAATAGAGAGAATGGAATGACTACCCTATACAATATGTATTGCGATGAAAGCGATACAAATGGTCAAAATATATTTTGGATTGGTGCTTTGATTTGTTCGCCTGCAAGAGCACGAATCCTCGAGAATCAGATTAAGGATTTAAGAGTCAAGCATAACTATACATCAGAGTTCAAATAGACTAAGCTTAAAGCCCATAACTATAAAATTTACGTTAAGTTTATCAATATATTTTTTGATAACGACTCTGTGCAATTGAGGTTAATGCCATTTGCAAAAAATAGATTGTGGAGGCAATGGGAAAAAAACAATAATGCAAGAATGGCAAAGTGCTATTATTGTTTTCTGGGCAGGATAACAAAATCATATTTCAGATACAACATATATAGTGATCAGTTATTTCATGACTATGGGAAATCTTTTAAAAAGATCAATTATATACTGAACATGAAACGGAAACACGAGCGAGGGTTACAAAGAAGGAACCTTCCTGACATGAAGGAAGTTAACTCCTCAGATTATGAAGTGATTCAATTATTGGATGTGTTAATGGGTGCCTACAAAGCGTCTTGCAAAAATGAACACAAAAGAAGTTATTCATACTATATAAACACTTTGTTATCTGGATTGCCAGAAAAAAGGTTTTTAGTGTCGCCTTGGATATTTCGCAACTGACCCATATCAGTAGCTGAGAACCCAGAGGGATTGAGCTTGGGCAAGCCGCATACCCTCTTTTTCTGTTCCGATGCCCAAGAGCTGCTGCCGCCCCACCCGCAAAGGCTTGGCGAACGCGCCTCACACCCCGCCCAACCTCCGCCCCCTCTCCGTGCCGCCCCCTCCTGCCCCTCCGCCTGGGGTCTGATCTGTAACCGTTCGTTCGTTTTGCGTAACCCCGGATGTCTGACTTCTTGCGGGTGAAAGCCGCCTTATGCTATAATCCAAGAGAGAAAAAGCAAACAGCTTGTTTATGGAGAGGTGTCCGAGTGGTCGATGGTGCAGCACTCGAAATGCTGTGAACCGCAAGGTTCCGTGGGTTCGAATCCCACCCTCTCCGCCAATAAGCAAAAACGCACTACAAATGCGTTTTTCTATAATAAAAGAGAGGGTGGGATTCGAAGGGCCGTTAAGAAATCGTCCGGTGGACGGTTTTAGGCCCCGGCCCGGAGGGGAATCCCACCCTCTCCGCCAATAAGCAAAAACGCACTACAAATGCGTTTTTCTATAATAAAAGAGAGGGTGGGATTCGAAGGGCCGTTAAGAAATCGTCCGGTGGACGGTTTTAGGCCCCGGCCCGGAGGGGAATCCCACCCTCTCCGCCAATAAACAAAAACGCACTACAAATGCGTTTTTCTTGTAAGCAATCTTACTTCTTCATCTTCAATCCCAGCAACTGCCTCACACGTTTTTGTAAATGGTTTTCTATCGCAACGAGCCGTTCCTCCGGCCAGTTAATGGACGGATGCCGCTTAAATTCAAAGCCGATCAGTTTCCTGAGCTGCTGCGCCTGGGTTTTCCCCATAACCTCCGAGCAGATGCTTTCAAAGGTGACGTTGGTGTAAGCAGGGAAACGCGTCGCGGCGTATTCGTCGAGGTTGGCGATATCGTCTTTTACGGCGTAGTTAAACAGCGAAAGCCCGTGATCATATAACGGCGCGGGCGCGAGAACGACACCGGAGTGATTGTCGCGCAGGATGCCGAAGTTGCCGAAATGTCGGTCGGAGTTGTAAACCACCGCGTCAAACACCAACATACTCCGCATATTTTCCGTGAAATCTTCGCCCAATCCGGCGTAGTAATTCAGACAAGCTTTTAGTCCACCAGTACGCACGACCCTGCCCACAGGGATAAAAGCAGTGTCAATGTCGGTGAACAGCTTGCATTTGGACGCTAGAATCCCTTTCCAATTTTCCAGACCGTAGGTCACGGCATTTAGCCCCATTGTCTGCGCGACCTGACAGGCATAATACTCGCTGTACGGTTCATTGCCGGTGTTCGCCGCACCGCTTGAACCGCCTTTGTACAGGTAAATCCCTTCGCCCTCGATCAAACGCCACGCTTTCGGCAACATACCGTTTGTGGTGAGCTCCGGCGACGTCGAAAACGCTCCCTCGCTTTGCCCGACGCCGGTATACGCGACAAGGGAGAGGATCTCCGAAAAACGGTTTTCATAGAGATTGTACTGTGCGAAGCTGCTGTCAAAACCTTTGGGGACAATCCAATAGCTGTCGTTGAGCGATAATCCTTTGCAAACATCGATGATCCCTTTCGTATTGCCGACTGACAAATCCAGTGTTTTCAGGATTTCGTCCACGAATGCCCGGTTTTTAGGGATGACGCGGTGCTGGAGCCATCTGACGATCCCTCCGCTTGTCAGCTCCAGATCCAGAGGAAAAAGCTTCTTCTGCCGTTCGTCAGTATTCAGGATTTCCGCGACCAGACCGGCGATGCCCTGTTCCTCAAGGGTGAATGTAAGTAAATGTTTATCGTACAGCCGCAGTTCGTATGTGTTATCCGTGACAACAGCTTCCTTTTCTGACGGTTTCATACCCAGCTCCATATCCAGCACGGCGGCGACGCGCAGCAAAAAATCCAACGATGGATTATGCCCGCCGCTTTCCAGACGGGATATGTTAGAACGGTGCGTGCCCAAGAGCGCCGCGAGCTGTGCCTGCGAAAGCCCTTTTGCGATACGCGCCTGCGTTATTTGTTTGACGATGTTTTGCCGCCATGTCTTCATATCGTTATCGTTCATGTTACCGCTCCTTTGGAATGACCCACATATATGGTATCATATATGACAACATAAAGTCAATAGTTATTTTTGGAATAATAAAATGCCGCAAAACGCTTAAATGTAATTGGAGGTTGGCTGTATGGGATGTAAAAAACGCACGGCCTACCCATTATAATGATCAACCTCTTGCCAGTTCGTCCCATAAATCCATTCATCGAAAAGGGATTGACTTTGAAAACAGACCTTTCTGTTTCCTGCTGAAAGGATCAAAGTATAGAAGCCGTTTTCAAACGTTAGAGAATCCACCTTTTGCAGAAAAGAAATCTCATCAGGCAGCTGATCCCAAGCGAAAAAACATTCAGTCCAGTCTTTCCCGCCGTTGTCAGTAAAGAAAATGTTTGGATACATGACATCGGATTGAGTTGACATCAATGAAACAACGCCGTTTGTCATTTCCGTGCCGCAAAAGGATAGTCCGCTCAGGGTGCTGCTGCTGCTTTTAATCTCAGGAAAAGAGAACTGTTCCCAGGTTTTGCCGCCGTTTCGTGTGAGCAGGCCGAATTTTATGATGCCGATGCCCATCCGCCAATCGGTACCGAGACCGACATACCCGGCTTCATGATCAAAGAAATATACGATCCGTTTCGTAAAAGAATGATCATTCATTAAATCGATACCAAACTCACAATTCGACCAGGTTGCGCCATTGTTATAAGAAACCCGCAAAGCGGCATTTTCCCCATAAAAGAAAGCGATCGTGTCGGATTGACGGAGGATAGAATAACTATCTTCAGAAATGATAAAACCGTTTCTGTAGAAATTTAAAGTCTTCGCCAAGTCAGCTTCTGTGATATCAGTTTTTATCCAGGTCTCCCCATAGTCTCGTGTGAAGCGGAGTTCCTTGTAATCGATATAGTAGTCGATTTGTCTCTGAAAATCTCTGTTCCCATACAGCTGATCGACATTAGCGGGGTCACAGCGATAATCAACACGCTGTTCGCTGATCAGACTTATACCGTCATACAATTTTATGATAACAGCCCAGTTACCATCACTGATGCCACCCTCTCCAGAGCGGTATTCATTGATAGTCAGCACGGGAAAGTCGCGTCCATTAGTTCCGTCAATAAGAGTGTCGCCGGAAGAAAGGTTTCTTACACCGTTATAGAGGAGTACGTAGCGCGGAAAGTCCAGTACAGTAAGCGTCTGTCCTGCTCCGTTCTCTCCCCGGGCAGCCCTGGTTGGGGTCTGAGCGGTCTGAACGGTCTGATCTGTAACCATGGAAGGACGTTGTTGGTGCCCAAATATTTGCAACGCAACAAGTGTTTTTGACTTGGCGCAGTACTAACCCCTGGGCTGTGGGCGAAGGCCACTTTAAGGGGTTTGTTCAAGGAATAGGCACAAATTGGTGCTTGTCCCTGAATTCACAAGTTGATTACCTCTGCCAAACAGGTTAATATTATGTAAAACATGAAATGAGTAATCCATCAAGTAGAATTCAATTAACAAGGGAGATGATTTCTGAAAAGACAGGCCGAAAATCAAATGAACGGTTATTCTGATATCAATATTAAATATTTATTCTTGTTGCTGGGAGTCTTTCAGCGGCTTAATATGAACGATTCCATGATTGTTCTATATTTCACAGGTCTAGTGTGTGTAGAAAACCATGAAATATGGTGCTATAATTGTTCCTTGATTGAAGGGTGTGAAAAGAGTAACTTTTAAGAAAGTGTCCTTGGAGGCTATGACAAATGGCAGAGAGAGTAATCAGTTATTTCTATGGAGATCAACAAACAAAAAACAAAATCCTTGATGTGGCGACAAGACTCTTTGCCCTCAACGGCTATAGCGCCGTTTCCATGAGGGATATTTCGGAGGCTGTCGGAATAAGGCCGGGTTCCCTTTATAATTATTATTCAGGAAAAGAAGCCCTTATGGAGGAAGTCCTGCAACGCTTCGAACTTGAGTATAAAGATTATTTTAACTGGCTTATCAAAGAGAACGCCGAGGCGGAGACCCTGGACGAAGTTATGCACAATATGTTTGTAGAGTTGCTTCATGTGCGGGAGCTTTCCACCTACTACGGAATTTCTCTGATCATGAGGGAGCAATTTAATTACCATACCGTACGTGATCGGCTGTTTAAGCTTATTTACGAAGACAGCATCAACTGGATGAAGGCGGACTTTGATAGGCTGATGGACAGGGGTGTTATCCCGCGAAGCGACAGCAAAATAATTGCCAGCATCCTGATGTTCAGTGTGCTGTCAGGAAATGAGATGCGCATCCATGAGAGCAACGGTACCGCGCTGCCTCTTGATTGTACAGAAATGTACATCAGACTTAAGAGATTTTTATCGGAGGCGTTGAGGAGGGGTATTTAGTTTCGGGGAGAGTTGCATAAAGTCCGTATTTTAGGTATTATACAGAAAAAGAGTAACAGATAAGGAGTTTGTGCATGAATATTATCCGCAGCACGGCAATCGAATTGGCGACAATCCCGGCGATTGCTTACAAACAGAAGCTGGCCTCCGGTGGGGCCGGCATCAGAATTTTCCGTCTTGATCAAGAGGCCGTCGCGGTTTTTACCGTTGACAAGAGAAGCGGCGAGGGCGTGCCTTACGGGCCTTATGACACCGCTTTGTTTCCGGATGAAGCCGTTTACGAGGCGTTGGAGCTGACGACCGGGTTGCCTTTTTCGGCACGGGGCAAACTGAAGGTTTCGGTTTTGGCGGAGGGTCACGCAGGGGCGCCGGCAAAAGAAGCGGCAGAGGTTATAGAAGATGTGGATGTTTTGGAGACCGAGACAGAGAAAATAGATATGGTAGACAGCGAGGAATACCGGGCGCTGATTGAACGCTATACCGATGAAAAAGGGAAGATCAATTATACTCTGATGAATAAGGATTTTATTCAGTTCACCAGCGGCAGCAAAACGGTAGAGAAAATGGTGGCTGAGAAAGTCGATGTGGATGAGATGGTGCGGTTTGTTGTTAAAAACAGAGTGGGACAGTTGGCCGGCAAGAAAGAGGTTTTAGAGGACGAACAAACCGACGCGTTGATTGAGACGTTGGATGAAATTGATCCGCGCAGCGCGTTTAAAGAATTGAAATTATACATGAGACGGTTGTTGGCGAGAACCAGGTAGCAGCGGCGTCGCGGAAGGAGTCGGAACATTGGCGGGCATACGGGTCATGGTTGCCGGCGCGTGCGGACGGATGGGCAGCGAAACGGCGCGCGCGGTTTTGCAGCAGAAGGATATGGTTTTGGCGGGGGCGGCTGATATTTGTTGTTTGGGTGACGATCTGGGGCCGATTATCGGCACGGAACCTCTCGGGGTAACAATCGTCGCCGCGGAAGAAGCGGTCATGCGGCAAATGGCCCCCGAGGTCATGGTGGATTTTACCAACCCCCAGTCGGTTCTCAGCAACGCAAAAAACGCTTTGCGCGCGGGCGTTGTGCCTGTGATTGGCTCAACGGGGCTTGACGACGAGGATCTGCGTGAGCTCAGAGAGTTGTCGGAAGAAACGGGTGTGGGGGTTTTTATCGCGCCGAATTTTGCTTTGGGGGCCCTGTTGATGATGAGATTCGCCGAGGAGGCAGCTAAGTATTTTCCCCATGTGGAAATTATTGAATATCATCATGACCAGAAGTTGGACGCGCCTTCTGGTACCGCTCTGCGCACAGCCGAGAAAATCGTTCAAGTCCGTGGATCCATGTTCCAGGGGCATCCCAACGAATACGAGAAACTCCCCGGCGCTCGTGGGGGGGATTATAACGGGGTCAAAGTCCATGCGGTGCGGCTGCCCGGCATGCTGGCCCATCAGGAGGTTCTTTTCGGCGGGGCGGGCCAGACGCTGTCTATCCGCCATGACACATACACGCGGGAAACCTATATGCCCGGTGTTTTGATGGCGATCCGGCGCTCTCGCGGGTTGAAAGGTTTTGTGGTGGGGTTAGAAAAGTATCTGGACACTTAGGGGCTGTAACGAAATAACCTTACCATTGCGCGGGAGGCAAGAGTTTTTCACCTTTCCGATTCATTTTTCATATACTGCGGATGGGCAGATATTTGAATAATGATGAGGAGGAGGAAAGACGGCGATGGAGGAACATAAGAACGAACGCCAAGAGCAAGGTGTTTTCGACCGTATGGTTCTGGCTGTCATCGGGGGAGACGACCGGGAGATTTACCTGATTCCGGAGCTGCAGAAGCTGGGGGCTTACATAATCGGCTTGGGACTGGAAGAGTCGCTGGTCGCCGATACCATCGAGTGCGCCGATTCTTTTGCCGAGATCGCGGCAAAAGCGGACGCGTTGTTGTTTCCCATGTTCGGCACCGACGAGCGCGGACTTGTTAAGGCAAAATACACGCGACAGCCCATCATTCTAAACAAGGAGGCCCTGGACATCATTCCGCAGCATGTGCCGGTTTTTATTGGTTGGGCGCGGCCGGCGCTGCGGGCGGCGGCGGAAAAACGCGGACTCCGCCTGATCGAAGTAGCCAATCGTGACGAGGTGGCGATTATGAATTCCGTGCCGTCGGCGGAGGGGGCAATCCAGATGGCGATGGAAAGCACGGCGATCACCATTCATGGTAGCGAGAGTTTCGTGCTGGGATTCGGCAGGTTTGGCCTTACCCTGGCGCGGACGCTGCTGGGTATGGGCGCGCGGGTCAGTGTGGCGGCGCGCAAGCCGAGTGATTGGGCCAGGGCGGAGGAAATGGGTGCTCGTGCTGTGGATTTGGCGTATTTGGAAAAAGAAATCGCCAAGGGGCAAATTGTTTTTAATACGATTCCCGCGATGGTGTTGTCTCGGCCGGTGCTGGATCATATGGCGCCGGACGCGGTGATTATCGATTTGGCGTCGATTCCCGGCGGGACGGATTTTGAATATGCCCGCAAGCGTGGCGTCAAAGCGATGCTGGCCCCCGGGCTGCCCGGTATTGTCGCGCCGAAGACCGCAGGCCATATGTTGGCGCGTGTCTATCCTTCCATACTCGCAGAATACCTGCCCGATGTTTCTTGGCAAAGAAGTGTGGCCATAAAGGAGGGCGAAGCATGTTGAAGTTCGAAGGGGTGAAGATTGGTTTCGCTTTGACAGGTTCCCATTGCACTTTGAATGAGGTTTTTGGCGTGATGAAAAACCTGGTGGAGGAAGGCGCTGAGATCGTCCCGATTATGTCCCATGTTGTGAACGCGACGGATACTCGGTTCGGTAAAGCGGATCAATGGAAAAAGAAGTGTTTTGATATCTGCGGTAAGGAAGCTTTGTGCACCATCAATGATGTGGAACCGATCGGGCCTGCCCGGGAGCTTGATTGTTTGGTGATCGCACCCTGCACGGGGAACACCGTCGCTAAGCTGGCCGGCGGGATTACAGACAGCCCCGTGCTCATGGCGGCGAAGGCTCAGCTGCGCAATGCGGGATCCGTTGTGCTGGCCATCGCGACCAACGACGGTCTCGGTGCTAACGCCAAGAATATTGGGCTGCTGCTGGGACAGAAGAACATATATTTTGTACCCTTTGGACAGGATAATCCTTGGCAGAAAGCCAATTCTCTTATTGCTCATATGCACAAGATACCGGAGACGATTTTTTTTGCCTGCCAGCGTAAACAAATCCAGCCGGTGTTGGAGGATTTTTTGACACAGGAAGCTAAATAAACTATAATTAGACAACTAATGAGTCGAAATGGCTTGGAGGATTATTACATGCCGAATGTTGCTGTGGTGGGAGCGACGGGCGCCGTGGGCGCAGAATTTCTCAAACTGTTCACCGAACGGAATTTTCCGATAGATGAATTGCGTCTGTTGGCGACCGAACGATCGTGCGGGAAGGTTGTTCGCTGGATTGAGGGAAGCGGGGGCAAAGAAAACGCTGCCGGTGATAAAACCAATCTTGCCGGTGACGAAGCAAATCTTGCTGATGGCAAGATTCGGGAGATTGAGGTGCGGCTGACGAACGATGACAGTTTTGCCGGTATGGACTTTGTGTTCTTTGCCGGCGGGTCGGCAAGCACGGAGTTTGTGCCGGCGGCGGTGCGCAGCGGCGCTATTGTTATCGACAACAGTTCGGCTTTTCGCATGGATCCGGAGGTGCCATTGGTTGTACCGGAGATCAACCCCGATGATGTCAAATGGCATAAGGGGGTTATCGCCAATCCTAATTGTTCGACCATTCTTATGGTTATGGCTTTGAAACCTATTGAAGACGCGGTGGGGATTGACAGGATTGTTGTATCAACGTATCAGGCGGTTTCAGGCGCCGGTCACGCGGGGCTGACTGAGATGGAGAACCAGATGAAAGGCTGGGCCCGCGGCGAAAGTGTCGAAGACATGTACAAAGCAGGCCAAAGCGTGGGCCAGATGGTTTTTTCTTATCCCATCGCGTTTAACCTGATTCCCCATATTGACAGATTCTGCGAGGGCGGTTTCTGTAACGAAGAGCTTAAAATGGTTCGGGAAACCCAGAAGATATTTCATCGACCCGATTTGCGCATCGCGGCCACCACTGTGCGAGTGCCTGTCTGGCGGTCTCATAGCGAGTCGATCAATGTGGAAACCATCTCGAAAATGACCGCCGATGAGGCAAGGGCCGCCATGCTGGGATTCCCGGGTCTTGTCGTGCAGGATAATCTGATGGAGAATCTTTATCCGATGCCGTTGTACGCCGCGGATTCGGATGAGGTGTACGTGGGCCGCATCCGGGAAGATAACTCGGTGGAACGGGGGCTATGTCTTTGGGCGGTGGGGGATCAGCTGCGCAAAGGGGCGGCTACCAACGCGGTGCAGATCGCTGAACTGTTCCTATGAATATTCTTGTGCAAAAATTTGGCGGGTCTTCGTTGTCGTCTCAAGAGAAGCGTTTGCAGGTGGCAAACAAAGTTTTGCAGGCGGTGGGGCAGGATTATGCCGTTGTTGTTGTTGTTTCCGCTATGGGCCGGGAAGGAGATCCTTACGCGACGGATACGCTGATTTCTGTGGCCAAAACGGTTTCGCCAGAGATGCCCAAGCGGGAAATGGACATGCTGATGAGTTGCGGCGAGATTATTTCGGCGGCTGTTATGGTGATGACACTCCAAAGCCTGGGGCTGGAAGCCGTGCTTCTGACGGGAGCTCAAGCCGGAATTGTTACGAACGGAGCTTTTGGCGACGCACGGATTCTGCGTGTGGAACCGGAAAGTATTGTAGCCCATCTAAAAGAAAAACGGGTTGTGGTAGCGCCGGGGTTTCAGGGCGTCTCCGAGAACGGCGAACTGACAACCCTGGGCCGGGGGGGCAGCGATACGAGCGCGGCGGCGCTGGGAGTAGCTCTGGGTGCG
Organism: Peptococcaceae bacterium; assembly: GCA_009783315.1. Taxonomy (GTDB): domain Bacteria; phylum Bacillota; class Desulfitobacteriia; order Desulfitobacteriales; family Syntrophobotulaceae; genus WRJI01. Next base: position 14,749 of record WRHI01000043.1, on the reverse strand, counting down.
GAAGCGATTGAGATCTTTACCGATGTAGAAGGCATTATGACGGCGGATCCGCGGATGGTTGAAGATGCCAGGATTTTGCCGGTGGTGAGCTATAATGATATTGCCAATTTGGCCCATCAAGGGGCGAAGGTGATTCACCCGCGGGCTGTGGAGATCGCTATGCAGCGCAATGTGCCCCTGCGGGTGCGTTCAACGTTTTCCGATTCGCCGGGAACGTTGGTGACCAACAGCATACCCGACGCGGCTGTGGGGGCCGATGTGGTCGGCGACCGGGTCATTACGGGGATTGCCTGTACGCCCAATGTGACGCAGATTCAGGTTGATCTGGACGGCGGCGTCAACACCTCTGGAGTCAACAACAAACCCCAGATTTGCACGAAGATTTTTCGCGGTATGGCCCTGGCGGATATCAGCGTTGATTTTATCAGCGTGCAGCCGGAGCGCGTCTGTTATACAGTGCGCGGTGAGTGGGCGGAAAAAGCGGTGGAGATATTGCGCAACATGGGGTTTACGCCACGGGCAAAGCAGGATTGCGCCAAGATCAGTCTTGTGGGCGGCGGTATTGCCGATCTGCCTGGGGTTATGGCGACGGTGCTGGGGGCTTTGGAGGAGTGCGGCGTGGTAACGCTGCAGTCGGCGGACTCTCATACGACGGTGTGGGTTTTGGTGGAGAAGGAGCAGATGGTCGCGGCGGTTCAGGCTATGCATCGGAAGTTTCAGCTTGGGAAGTAACAGTAACCTACGCACTTTTCAATATGTGCCCCCTCGTCTGACTTTGGTTGTGGGTGAAGGCCACACTGTGTTATAATTGCATTCTAAACTTCCAGAGTGGAATAAGGTTTTTTGCTACCAATTAAATGAGTTGGATTTATGCAATGGATTTTGGATTTTGGATCTTGGGGAGGAGGAAAGACCTATGTTCGGCAAAGTGTTAACGGCCATGGTGACGCCGATGCGCGAGGATATGAGCGTCAATTACGCTGAGGCTGAGCGGTTGGCGTGTTATTTAGCCGACCACGGTTCTGACGGGATTGTTGTGACGGGGACGACGGGTGAACCGGCGACACTGACGAAGGATGAACGTCTGCAAATGTTTGAGGTTGTCAGCAAGGCGGTGGGATCCCGCTGCAATGTTCTGGCGAATGTGGGCAGCTATTCTACGGCGGAGAGCGCGGCCCTGGCCAAGAAGGCTGCGCAATATGATATCGCGGGTTTCATGGCGGTGGTACCTTACTACCTCAAACCGCCTCAAGAAGGCATGTACAAGCATTTCCAAACCATTGCCGAGGCGGGGGGCAAGCCTCTGATTATGTACAATATTCCGAGCCGAACCGGGGTTAATATGCTGCCGGAGACGGTGGGGCGTTTGGCGGAGGTTCCCAATGTTGTCGGCTTGAAAGAGGCGACCGGGAATATGGATCAAATGAGTGAGTTCCGACGCGTTCTGCCGCCGGATTTCACGATTTACAGCGGCGAGGATTCGCTGTTGTATCCGTTGGTCTCTCTCGGCGCCAATGGGCTTATCGGTGTGGCCAGCCATTTGGTTGGGGAGCGGACGCAGCGCATGCTGGAGCTGTTTTGGGAAGGGAAGAGCCAGGAGGCTCTCCAAATCCATTTGGAGCTTATGCCATTGTTTAAAGGGATTTTTGTTACGACCAATCCTATTCCGATTAAATATTTGCTGAACAAGTTAGGCTTTCATGTCGGCGGCTGTCGTCTGCCCTTAACGAACCCTGAGCCGGAGGAGAAGGTGTTCCTCGATCGGTTGTTTGATGATTTTGCTGAGACGATGACCCGCCCGGATTAGGGGGATCCTTGGAGTATTATTCGAAAACGGCTGCCGGCATTTCCCCCTATACACCGGGAGAAAGGCCGGAGCGGCCGCTCATTAAAATCAATACCAATGAAAATCCTTATCCGCCCTCACCGGCAGCGCTGACCGCGGCCTGTGAGGCCGCCGGTTCTACGGACAACCCTTCGGCGCTCAGGCTTTATTCTGATCCCGATGGGCTGGAGGTACGGCAAGCCGTTGTGGCTGCGGAAAAAGCCGCGGGTGTTGTGTTGACGCCGGAAAATGTCTTCGTGGGGAACGGCTCCGACGACGTTCTTTCCATGTGTTTTCAAGCCTTTTTTCCGCCGGCGGGGGCGGAGGATAAGCCCCTCTTGTTTCCGGATATCAGCTATTCTTTTTATCCGGTTTACGCGAAGCTGTATGGAGTGGCTTATCAGGAAGAGCCTCTTGACGAAGGGTTCGCCGTGAGCAATGCCGGGTATTTGCGGCCGAACGGGGGGGTGCTTCTAGCCAACCCCAACGCGCCCACCGGTATTTATAAGCCGCTGGCGGAGATCGAGCCAATTCTGTCCTATTGTTTGCATAAGAGTGTTGTGGTTGTGGATGAAGCCTATATCGCTTTTGGCGGCGTCAGCGCGGCGACGTTGTTGCCGTGGTTCCCCAACTTGCTTGTGGTGCGAACACTGAGCAAATCCCACGCTTTGGCCGGCTTGCGCGTCGGGTATGCGTTAGGGCATCCCCACCTGATCGAAGGTCTAACGCGCATCAAAAATTCTGTCAATCCTTACGCGGTCGGCTATCTCGCCCAAAAAACAGCGGTGGCGGCTTTGCTTGATGTCGGGTATTGCGCCGCTATGACGGCGCGGATTGTGGCGACCCGGGAGCGCGTGGCCCAGAGTCTGGCGCGGATGGGGTTCATGGTTTTGCCAAGCGCGGCGAATTTTCTGTTTGTCACCCATGAGCGGGTGGAAGCCCGTCAGCTTTATGAGTGTCTTGGCGCCGAGGGGATTTGGGTGCGCCATTTCGACCAACCGCGTATTAAGAATTATATACGATTGTCCATCGGAACCGATGAAGAAATGGATGTTTTTCTGCAACGGGTGGAAAGGGAGCTGTCCACTATCCACTGAAAGGGTGGTTTGTGTGCGATTTTGGTTGCCGGATTATGAATTGGCCCATTTCCGTGAGATTACTCCGGAGATGTTACGTGACGCCGGGATCAGAGGGCTGATGGTTGATTTGGATAATACGATCGCCCCTTGGCGCAAGGAGTTGTCCTCTGAGGCTGAGGAATGGTTCGCTTGTATGCGCGGCGCGGGGATACAGACTTGTTTGCTTTCCAACAGCCGTCACCCGACGCGGGCGCAGCGGATTGCGGATGATCTGGGGATTTTTTGTGTCGCGTGGGCGAAGAAACCCCGTCGGGGCGGCTATGAACGCGCTCGCAAAGAAATGAAGCTGGAGCGGCGGGAAGTGGCTATAGTGGGAGATCAGATCTTCACAGACATCCTGGGCGGTAAACGGGCTGGGGTTAAGACAATTCTGGTGACGCCGCTGCCGGGTGGGGAGCTGCCGATTTTAAGGATTCTGCGGTTTCTGGAGAGGGTTGTCGGGAGGAAGTGAACCCCATAAAAAAGTATACGATCAGTATGCGATGTTGATGTGGCGGAACATGAACCCCTATGTGTTGTCGGCATAATTCTTGAAATAATTCTGAACCAGCACGACCGGGGTGCCTCTGTCGCCGCTGCCGGAGACGAGATCACACAAACTGCCGACCAAGTCGTGTATTCTGCGCGGCGTGGTGCCTTCGGAGGCCATACGGCCAACGAGGCTTTGGTCTTTGTCGCGAATGCGTTGGCGTATTTTTTCGGTGAGTTCGTCGCCGCTGACGTCAGCCAGGTCGTTATCGGCGATGTATTTTATTTTCAGTTCATTGGGTGTGCTGGCCAAACCGTCTGTGTAAGCCGGCGATATAACGGGGTCGGCCAGTTCCCAGATGCCGCCCACAGGATCTTTGAAGCCGCCGTCGCCGTAAACCATGACTTCTAAGGTATGGCCTGTCCGGCGTTTGAGTTCCGCTTGGAGGGCCGCGACGAAGGGTTTGGTGTCCCGGGGAAAGAGTTTGACGGAGTCTTCCGTTGCTTTGTTTGAACCCAGGAGCCCGTATTCGCTATACCCACTGCCGGCCACCGGCGCCGTCATAATTTCGTCAAGGCGCAGACAGCGTCCGCCCGCTTTTGTGACCAGGGCTTGTGTCCGCATTCTTGTATGTATGTCACAAGCAAGGACGTTGTCTGTATATTGCAGAATAAAGGTGGGATCGTTGGAAAAAACGATAGTGCAACCGGGGGCGAGGCTTTTGTAATACTCAATGTAGTCGATGCCTGTGAAAGTGTGAACCGTGTCTGTGCCGAATATTTCGCGAAATTCTGGTTCCGTAAAGCTGTCTGTGTGGGGATTGATTTGATTTGCGTCGCAGACAGAGATGTCAACAAGCTTGTTGCCGACTTCGTCGCAGGGGTATGAGAGTTGGATGATGAGCTTGTCGCAGCCCCGGGCGATGGCGGAGAGGACGGGGGCGAAACGGTTGCGGGAGAGTATGGGGAACACGATGCCGAGGGTTCCGCCGCCGAATTTGGCGCGGATATCCTGGGCAATCTGGTCGCGGGTGGCGTAGTTGCCTTGGGTGCGGCCAACAACGGCCTCAGTGACAGCGACAATATCGCCGTCGTTCAGGGTGAAGCCGCCGCTTGTGGCTGCGCTTGACAGGCTGTCGCAGATGAGCGAGATGAGATCGTCGCCCTGTTTAAATATCTGTGTTACGATCCCTCTGGCGATAACCCCGGTGCTTGGCATGGTTTTTCCCTCCAACATGATGGGTCAGTTCCGGTTTGTGATTTGTGATTCGCAAGTCGTAAGTCGTGACAATTTACTATAAGATGAAAAGGCGTCGGTGTCAAGGGTCGTGTTGGCTCGGGTCGTGTTGGCTCGCTTATAGCAAAAAGCAAAAAGCGATTATAGCAAATATGCGAATGTCCTTGCTTTGTGTTGTACAGAGTTCACATATATTATGCTATAATCATGGAGCAGCCGATGCGACAGCAGAATTGTTACAAGCAATAGAACAAGCCGACAAAGATTGTGGCAGTTGTGGCTGCGACTTTGATCCTCTTTATAAAAAAGTGTTGAAGTTGTTGAAAACGGTTTGACGTGATTCTGAGGAGGTCGCCATTGGTGGCGAAAGGACTGGGTTTATGAATAACATCAAGGAGACAATAAGCAACCGGCAGGAGGCGCAACCCCTCCGGCACGAGAGGCTGCGCCGGGTGATGGCGGAGAAAGGTTTGGAGGCTTTGTTGATTTGTTCGTCGGAGAATGTTTTCTATCTGAGCGGATTTACGGGTTCGACGGGGGTTATGTTTGTAAATCGGGAGCATGTGTGCTTGTTTGTTGATTTTCGCTATGTGGAGCAGGCGGAGCTCCAAGCGGTTGGGTGTGAGTGCCATAGATTGGTTTCGGTTCACGGTGTGTCGGTGGTTGAGTTCTTGCGGGAGAAAGGCTGGCTGCCTCCTTCCCCTTTCCCGCTGGGGCTGGAAGAGGATTATTTGAGTTGGCGGCTTTTTGAAGAGTATAGAGACTTGTTGCCGGAGGGCCAGGCTGTGGGGTTTTCTGAGGAACTGGCGCGGTTGCGGCAGGTTAAGGACGATGGGGAATTGGAAATGATGCGGCAGGCGGCGGCGTTGACGGACCGGGGGTTTGCTTTTATATTGGAGCAGATACGACCGGGGAGAACGGAAAGGGAGATTGCGCTGGCTTTGGAGGTTGCTTTGCGGGAGTGGGGAGCGGAAGGGTGTTCCTTTGATTTTATCACGGCGTCCGGGCCGCGCTCGTCCATGCCTCATGGGACAGCGTCAGAGCGGGTTTTATGCAACGGTGATCTTTTGATGCTGGATTTTGGCGTTAAGATTGGCGGGTACTGCTCGGATATGACGCGGACGGTATGCTTGGGGAAGCCGACAGCGCGGCAGCGTGAGATTTATGAGATTGTGCTGGCGGCTCAGGAAACGGGGCTGCGTGCCTTGCGCGCCGGGATAACCGGCCGCGAAGTCGACGCTTCTGCGCGTGCTGTTATTGCCGAAGCGGGTTATGAGGCGTTATTCGGACATGGGTTGGGACACGGGGTAGGGATATTGGTGCATGAGACGCCAAACTTGAACGCGCGGGAGGAGACGGTGCTGCGTCCGGGTATGGTGATGACGGTAGAACCGGGTATTTATATCCCTGGGTGGGGCGGTGTTCGTATTGAAGATATGGCTTTGGTGACGGAAAAAGAGGCTGAGGTCTTGACACGAGCGGCGAAGGAGTTCATTATTATTGAGTAAGCGGTTCAGAGCCTTGGGGCATTATTTAAACATAACACCATTTTCCAGGAGGATGTCATGATTTCATCAAATGATTTTAAAACGGGGTTAACCATTGAATTGGATGGCGAGGTCTATCAGATTGTTGAGTTTCAGCATGTTAAGCCGGGCAAAGGCGCTGCTTTTGTCCGCACCAAAATTCGCAATGTTAAAAGCGGCGGCGTTGTGGAGAAGAAGTTTAACGCCGGGGAGCGGGTGGCGCGAGCGCATTTGGATCGCCGGGAGATGCAGTATTTGTATAAAGAGGAAGACGGACTTTATGTTGTGATGGATAATGAAAATTATGAGCAGATGACGTTAACGGCTATGCAGATTGGCGACTCGGTCAAATGGCTCAAAGAGAATATGAACCTGGGCGTTCTGCTTCATGACAGTGAGGTTATTGGGGTGGATGTGCCCAATTCGGTTGAACTGCGCGTTACAGAAACCGAGCCCGGTGTCAAGGGCGATACGGCGACTGGCGGAACGAAGGCGGCCGTTGTGGAAACAGGAGCGGTTGTGCAAGTGCCGTTCTTTATCAATGAGGGCGATGTGTTGATTATTGATACGCGTACAGGAAGTTATGTGTCCAGGGCTTAGGCTGGTTGTTGGGTTTGTTTGACATTTGAGTGTGTCTGCTTTGTCGTTGGTTGACCGGTGCATAATGATTGCCCCTTTGGAAAAGATAGGATTAACCATAATCGGTAATTTGTTCTTGTGGGGGCGGTTGTATGGCGAAGGATTCTCAGATTGATCCTAAAGAGGTTCGGGAACGAAAAGCCCGTGGGGGTTCCACGTTGGCTGAAAGTGAGTTTGATGGCGAAAGCCGCAATTCTAAAAAGCAGTCGGGGAACCGGCATAAACCTGGGGATGACCAGGGTCGGGGCTAGGGATCAGGGGCTAGGGGTTAGAGGTTAGGGGTTAGAGGTTAGGGCCAAGGGGGATCGAGGTTGCCGCGTGTGGGGTTTCGTCCGAGGTTGGCTTGGTTCTTATCGTGATTATTGGTGCGAAGAAGGGAAACGCGTTATGGCTGAGGGGATTAAAGTGATCAGCGAGAATCGTCGTGCCCGCCACGATTATTTTGTTGAGGAAAAAGTGGAAGCCGGTATCATGCTGACCGGGACGGAGATTAAATCGATTCGGGCTGGGCGCGTTAACCTTAAAGATGGCTATGCCGAGGTCGCGGAGGGGGAAATGTGGCTGAACGCTGTGCATATCAGCCCCTATGAGCAGGGGAACCGGTTCAACCATGAGCCCCTACGGCGCCGTAAACTGTTGTTGCACCGCTCAGAAATCGTTAAAATGGCAGCCAAAGTTCAAAAGCAGGGTATGACGCTGATTCCGCTGAAGCTTTACCTGACCCGCGGCATGGCCAAAATAGAGCTTGGCTTGTGCAAGGGCAAAAAGCTCTATGATAAACGCCAGGATGTTGCCGAGCGCGACGCGAAACGCGATATTGAACGTTCTGTGCGGGATAAGAATTTTTGAAGCTGATTTGGATAAGGCGGCAAAGGCGCCAACCCCTCACAGCCTCACAGAAAATAAGCCGGTTCCAGCTGAGTGCCCTGATAATAGTGTGCCAGAATTTCCTGGTATCCTTTGCCGCTGAGGGCCATGTTCTGAGCGCCATACTGGGATAGCCCGACAGCGTGGCCGCTGCCATAGGTTGTGAAGGTTATCTGATCACCGCTGATCTTCCATTCAATATCCGTGGAGGCCAGATCGAGAGCCCGGCGAAAATCTGTCCCTTTTATGGTTTTTCCGGCTACGGACAGGGTGGCGATGCGGCCGGCTTTGGTACGTTCAAGGACTTTGAGATCGGATGCTTGCAGGTTCTGTTTCCGGCTAAGGCTGAGGGCGTCCAGAAACGCTTCTTTGCTCATGCTTTTCTGGCGTACATATTCGTCGGGCGCCGCTGTTTCCGGGGAAGAAACGCTGCTTAGGTAGCTATAACTGCCTCCCCAAACATCGGTTGAATTCTCGGTGGGAAGCCGGCCGGTGTTGCTGAAAAACACCGTGGTTGCTAAAGTGTCGTCAAACATCAGGACTTCTCCTGATGTTTGACGGACGGCGGCGGCGATTTTGGCGCGGTCTTCCCCGTAGGACACGCCCCAGCGCTCACGCAGCTGCGCGTCCGAAAGCCAGACTTGTGTGGCTGTGGTTGTGTCAACATCATAGGCGTCGCCGTTAGCTAAGGCGCTGTCGGTGCGTCTCGCCGCAAAAGTTCTGGAAGCGACGGCCTGAGCCTTGAGGGCTTCCGTTTCGAATGCCGCCGGCATTTCCGCCGCCACCACACCGATCAGATATTCCTCCAGAACCATGGTGCTTATTGTGCCGGAGGGCATCAGCACACGAATGGTTTCGCCGGCTATAACGTCATCGGTTTTCATTTTCCCCCATAGAGGGATCAAGACGACTAGAACGGCGATCAGGAACAAGATAATCAACACAATACGGCCGGCTTGACTGGTGCGGTGTCTTATCGGGGGGGTCTGTTGCCGGTCGGGGGTAGCACGCCGGTGATTTGAGGCGACGTGTTGGGGATCGGCTGACCGGCTTTGAAAGGCCGGCCGGTTCCGGATGGGAAGATTGTGATTGTCCGGGCCGGAGTAAGAAATCGTTTTTTTGACGGGAGCGGGCCCGCTGTTTTTGACAATCATAGAAGCCCGCGCCGTTTTAAACGCGCCGTTCTTCCTAGGGCGTGACAATTCAAAATCCGGACGCTCAACAAGAATGCGCATTGTTCTCCCTCCTGCGCAAATTGATTCGTTCCGGATAATGCATATGCCGATATTGGACAAAGTATGTTTATTGAGGAATTGGCTGAAATCAGGTAAAGTCAGTCAAGGAGAAACCAATGAGCCCGAGGATGAGTCCAACGATGAATGAAAGAACGACGGTTATTAGCATAAGCAACAGATTCGCTTTTGCATAAGTTTTCAGGGATTTTTGCGGTGTGTTGCCAAAAGCCCAAACAAACATCAGAATAAGATAGATCAAATTGACGACAGGGATCATACCCAGGATAAAAATACCGACCCATTTCTTCATCGAAACGTGTTCGCTTGTGTTGGTCTCGGCAAAGGGTTGTCCATAACCGGGTTGCCCATAGCCCGCTTGTCCGTTGTTTGGCATGCCCTGCTGCCCGTAATCCGGCTGCATCTCAGAAGACTGACCGGCGGAGCGGTTGTTGTTGCTGTAGATATCGGTTAGAGGTTGATTACAGTAACTGCAATATTGATTGTCATCGCGGTTTTGCATACCGCATTTTCCGCAAACCATAAAGAAATTTCCTCCTATACAATTTGATTCCACAGTAGCCCTGAATATAATTTTACGAAACCAAACGCCAAAGATCAACCGGTATTATTTTCCATGAGCCTGTCCGGGATCGTCGCCACCACACAATGTAAAATATTTCGACAGGCAGGATATTCCGTAAACATGACAAATATTCATTCGTATGAGGAGGTGCTATGATGAAAAAAAGGCTCTTCGGAAAATGGCTGCTCCCTGGGGTGATCCTATTGTTCCTGTTCGCGGGGTGTCAAGAAATCTCCCCCGTCAACCCAGAGCCCTATGAGGAATACAGCGCGGAAGACCCCATGGCGCTGATTGCCGAGAAGCTTGTTACCAATTTAACAAGGAATCATTATGCCGCCTGTATGACGTTCTTTAGTGAAACCATGCAAAAGGCCCTGCCAGAGAAAAAGATGCGCAGGGCTTATGAAGGCATGTTGAGAAAAACCGGCGCCTATCAGGAAATCGTCAGAACGGAGTGTGCCCAAGATGAAGATTATTACATTTATACATTCACAGTTAACCACGAAAAGCAGGGTATGCTCGTCCGAGTGGTGCTCAATGGGGAGAAAAGGGTTGATGGACTTTGGTTCGACTACACGGCGCGTACGGAAGGGGTGGCGCTGCCGGAAGGCGTTGTAGAGGAAGATGTTATTATAGACGCGGGTACGGGTTTTCCTCTTAGCGGCAAGCTGACGCTCCCGGCCCATCCCACCGGTCCTCTGACGGCGGTAGTCCTTGTCCAAGGTTCGGGATCCCTTGATATGGATGAAACGATATACAGCAACAAACCCTTTCGCGATATCGCCTATGGGTTGGCGGAAAAAGGCATCGCCGTCTTGCGGTATGATAAGAGGACATACCGTTACGGAGAACGAATCAGCGCAGTGGGCGCTGAGCTAACCGTGGTTCAAGAAACCCTCGAGGATGCCGTGGCGGCGTGGGCGTTTCTGCACAGGGAGGCCCGCATGGATCCGGCAAAAATCTATGTGCTCGGTCATTCTTTAGGGGGTATGCTTGCGCCCAGGATCGCCGATGAGACAAAGACGGCGGGTGTTATTATTCTGGCGGGAAGCCTGCGCAGCCTGGTGGATGTCATTTATGATCAGAATCAGCATTTTATTAAGCAAATGCCTCTGACAGAAAGGGCGGCGTTGCTCAAAGAAGTTGAAGACGAATACGCCCGTTTGCCGGCTGTGCAGGGCATGAGCGAAACAGAAGCGAAACAGGAAACGATTTTTACGTTACCGGCGTGGTATATTACAGAGATGGACAGATATCCGGCGAAGGGCTTCCTGGAGGGCTCGGCGTACCCTGTGCTTGTGCTGCAAGGGTCGAAAGATTTTCAGATCGGCGAGAAGGATTTTGACGAGTACGTCCTGTTGGCAATGACGCGGCCTCTGATGACGACTAAGCTTTACCCCGGGCTCAATCATCTGTTTATGCCGTCTACCGGCGGCGACAACCCGAATACGGATGAATACCTTGTCCCTTCCCGTGTTGATCCGGCTGTTTGTGAGGATATCGCGGCGTGGATGCGGAGCCTCCCTTAAGCGGATGCTTGCATGAGCCTGATCCATGTCGCCTGGTTGACGACGCCTGAAATGGGCAGGCCGAACAGATTCTGAAAAGTGTAGACAGCGTCTCTAGTGATGACACCAAAAATACCGTCTTCCGCAAGAATCCATAGCCGGCCCGGATAATGGGGCGCAAGCTTATTGATGGCCCGCTGCACGCTCAGGACGTTGGGGCCCCTTGCCCCCATGCGAAAATCGGCACCGGGGAACGGTGGTATCGCCGGCGCTCCCGGCGTTTTATAAGCTTCTCCCATGAGTTTGCCCCATGTGTTGATACCGACAATCCCGTCCACGGTCAAGCCAAAGATTCTTTGAAAGGCCAAAACAGCGTCTCTCGTTCCGCTGCCAAAAATGCCGTCTTCGACGATTTTCCATAGTCCCGGAGTGGTGTTGGCCAATTTGTTTATAGCTCCTTGCACATACCGGACGTTCTGCCCTGTTGAGCCGACTTTCAGAGAAACGCCGGGGAATGGCGGCATATTCGCCTCTGTCGGGTCGAGGTTGTGTCCGCCGATATGGATGTGCTTCGCGGCGTTTTCCTGGCCGGGAACAACCGGATCCATTTCCACCTTCAGCAGGGATGTGCTCGTATCGAATATCATAACGCCCGAATAAATAACCGTTATGTATCCGTCGGCGCGCACGGAGACATTGTATACGCTGTACCGAGGCCCCGGAGCGTAGGGATCTTCTGTATGCCATTTGTCGGGGGCTGCCAGTTCCGCATCCGGGGCGTTGCCGGATACATCCGTGCTTAATTCATAAAGAACCTGGTTGTGCTCATCCGATATGGTAATCAATGCGCCGCAAAGGGCAGCGGTTCCGTTACCCGCGACGGTTTGAACTCTTAAAAGGCCTTTGCCCATTTTGTCATCTCCTCCAGAAAGACTTTTGTTATCAGTATATTAGGAGGAGGGTTACTCTGGAACAGGAGGATTTCAATGTTCGCTAAGATAATAGGACAATACAACATTAACCAAGATAGGTAAGCATAATTGCCGATACAGACAGGCCCCCGCCTCTCTCTTGAGAAACCAAATTCGGGGGCACACAAAGAACGCATACGACCTCATTTCATCGAGGGCCGATACGTAAGTTGGGGTGCGGCGTATCCAATCTGTCTTTAGCCAGACGAAGCCTTAGAGAAGCCCAAGAAAACCCGCGGGCTTTTGGATACGCCGCACACCAACTTACGTATCGGCCCTCGCAGGACAGTAAGCGAATCGTGGCGCATCCTGATCAGTACAGAAGTATTCGGTACCGCGTGTGATGTATAAGGTATCTTGTAAGCAGCTTAAGAAAGATTTTTGAAAACAGTAAAACACCGCCTGCATTTCATTGTCAATTGTCCATTGTCAATTGTCCATTGTCAAGCGCCGTCATAAGCCCATCGACACTTTTCTGGCAAGCCAGCAGACGGGATCGGTCAGCTTGGACAATGTTGGGAAAGCGGTCGGGATTATCAAGGGCGTCGTTGGCGGGAATAATTTCGTAGACCGCTTCCGCGTTGGATTTCTTGTTGACCCAGGTGGCGGTGTACCCGCTTTGGATAATTTCGTTGCGGCCGTCTTTATGGCGGCGCAACGTAACCTGGGCGATGAGGCCGTGTTCAGTGTATTCTTTGTTTACGGACGTTAGGCTTTCGATCCGCTGGTTTGACAAGAAGTTGCCAAGAGAATAATAGACGAGGGTCTGATGATCCGAGGATGTGGCTGTCACATAGGCGGCTTCCTGAAGCACATGGGGGTGACCGCCAAAAATAATGTCGACTTCCAAATCGGCCAGATATTGGGCTGTCTGTCGCTGGGCACCGTTGGATTTGATCTCGTATTCTTCGCCCCAATGCATACAGGCGATAATGACTTCGGCGCCGTCCGCCCGGGCGGCCTCCACAAGGGTTTCCAGCTTGCCCAGTTCGCTGCCGAGGCGGGAGTAATCAATGTAGTTCAGCAGATTTTTCATGGATGCGGGCATCGGTATGCCGTTAACGTTTACACCGGTGGATGTGGTGGCGGCCCAGCCGAAGTTGACGATGCCGACCTGCACGCCGTTAACGTCTTTGACCAGATAAGGTTTTTCTTCTTCGGTTTTGCGCGTGCCGGTCAAATCCAAGCCCCGTGCCCGCACGGTGTCGATGGTACGAAAGAAAGCGGCTTGGCCTTTGTCCATGCTATGATTGTTGGCGTTGATCAGCACATTGAAGCCGGAGTCTTTAAGGGCGTCCACAATGGAGTCCGGGCTGTTGAAGGTCGGGTATCCCGAGTATTTCTGTTCGGGGCCGGCCAGCGTGGTTTCCAGGTTAGCGATGGCCAGATCGGCTTTTTCGATAATGGGTTTAACATAGGAGAACTGCGGACGGAAATCATATTCCGTTCCTGTTTTGGCTCCGTTGTAGACCTCGGAATGAGGCAGAATGTCGCCGACACAGACCAGTTCTATATCCGTATAAGTGGGTTCTTCAACGGGAGGTTCCCCGCCGACGACTTGTCCGCTTGGCGCAAAATCCATATTGAGAATGATCGGTGTTAGAACAAAAGTGCCAATGATCACAGCCGCAATGAAACTAAATACAACAATTAGGGGAAATAGCCATTTGTTCTTCTTCGTGACTCTTCTTTCCATTTCATGTCCCCCTTTTCTTTATCAATATAATACCACAAAACAGCGGGAAGAGGGAAGTGTTATGCGAGAGTTATGCGAGAAATGAAAAAAGAAGGGGTTTCCCCCTTCCTTTATCTCATTGTTGAGTTGTGGCTGGTGGAGCGGCTGGCGATTTCAATCGCTTTGGTGACCATATTTCCGCAATCTTTGGCGGAAACAGCACCCCAGCCTTGGCTCGTCACCGTTTTGTCCACGCCCATTTCCCGGGCAATACTGTATTTCAATTCTTCGGACATAACACCTTTCTGCTTGGCCATGAGAGAGCCTCCTTTTAAAATTAGTGTTGACCTTTGACAAATTCTCTTGTCATTATCATGTCTCTAGTATTTGAACCATATTGCCCAATTATAGCTGGAAGTTTTTTGTATATTCGTTACAGCCCCTTATGTGGGAGAGCTGATTCGAGGTTAGCAGAAGGGGTTTAAAACAGTTTCATGGTGAAAATAAAGCGGGGATGTTGATAGTCTGGGATGAAAATATTCTTGGAGATGCTCCGGCAGGGCGCTGTTCGTGATATGGAACAATAGAAATTCAGGATTCGGGCAAGATATCTTTTGAGGTTGGTTTATACCGCGATAAAGATGAAGAACCGTTTTAGAAACCCTATACATGCGTGCTCCTTATAGATAACGGATTTGTTTGTTCATATTTTCTCCGCTTAGCGCGAGGTTTATACAAGGGTGAAGAGCAACACAAGGGTGCATATTTTAAAAGTGCAGGAAGCGACAAAAAAATAAATAGAAATATCCACTGCGGGGTTCTCCCGCAACCGAATGGTGAATGGAGATGGATATTATATGGGCTCGTAACAGTCCCGAGGTAGGGTTTGGTGAGCGGGAGACTCCAAAAGCCCGCGAACTTTTTTCACCTTGTAAGGTTGCGTCAGGCAGAGAAGCGCTTGGATTCTCCCGCTCACCAAACCCTACCTCGTGCCTCATTGAACTGTATACATATGCCCCATGAATACCCCCCAACCCCTGACGTGGCACTGTTACTGGCCAGCGCGGTATCTGCCT
>WRHI01000042.1 GCA_009783315.1 Peptococcaceae bacterium | reverse complement strand
TGATGCACAAGTGCGAGGTGTTTGACATGGACGGCGACAGCTACAGACTGGCACATCAGGAAAGGATATTCAAGAAGTGATTTGAGTCGTCAGCAACAGGCCCCCAAGACTGGCGCTCCCCAACCCCTGACGTGGCACTGTTACTGGCCAGCGCGGTATCTGCCTCCAACTCACCATTGAGTTGCGGGAAAACATCGCGGCAGAAAGCTCTGCTTATCCTTATCGTCAGTTCATGCACTTTTAAATATGCACCCCCAGTACATATACTCCCAGTGCGGCAAATCCGCTACAGATCGATCCCGCTCCGGAAGATTTCCACGTACCGTCGAATAGAGTACTCCAGTCGACGGTATACATGATGAAAAATTTCTTTTTCATCATGTATAATATTATTGTCATTATGTTCTGTACGTGATACTATAAGTCAAATACACGAAACTACAAAAGGAGGGAAAAACATGACATATCCCAGTAAAAGAACCTTGATCAGCATAGGTGTGGGTATCTTGCTTTTGGTCGTCTATGTTATTTATGCGCTTGGAGACGCCTCGCCCGCTCCGGATGATTTGAAATTGTGGGCGCTGGCATTGCTCGTCTATATAGGCGCATGCATCGCTGCGGGCATCGTGATCCAAATACTATTTCATATCGCCCTTGCAATCGGTATCGCTGTGAAAGAAAAACCCGGTGACGACAAAAAAGTCGAGCGAATCATCAAATCGTCAATGCTGGAGGACGAGAGGGAAAAACTGATCAGCTTAAAATCCTCTCATATCGGGCATGCCTTTTCCGGTTTTGGCTTTGTGACCGGTCTCATTGCATTAGCGGTGGGGAGTTCTGCTGTTGTCGTTTTGCATATCATGGCGGGAGCATTCGCCGTTGGCTCGATTATCGAGGGATGTGTGAGCGTTTACCATCATGAAAGGGGCGTTCCCAATGGGTAAGAAACTGCTGATTACGAATAAGATACGGACGCTTCGCTTCTTTGCCAATGAAATGACGCAACTCGAACTGGCTGAAAAGGCGGGGGCTTCACGGCAAACCATAATGGCGTTGGAAGCGGGTAAATATACGCCGTCTTTGGAACTGGCGTTTCGGATCGCGGATGCTTTCGGCGTATCGATCTGTGAAGTATTTGAATATAAAAAGGAGGAGGAGTCAAAATGAAAGCCGCTATCTGTACAAAATACGGTCCGCCCGAAGTGGTGAGGATCGAAGAACGGCGAAAGCCAACGCCAAAAAACAACGAGGTTTTGATTCGCGTTCATGCCACAACGGTCGCTTCCGGGGACTGCCGAGTTCGCATCGCGAATGTTCCCTCACTGTATAAACCTGTTTTTCCGTTGATATACGGCTTTGGCAGACCGAGACAGCCAATCTTCGGAACCGAATTGTCCGGCCAAATTGAAGCCGTTGGACAAAATGTCACGGCATTTAAGGTCGGTGATCTGGTGTTTGCCATGACTGGACTTAAGATGGGGGCCCATGCCGAGTATGTCACACTGGCTGAAAAAGATAAAATTGTGTTAAAACCGGATAATATCAGTTACGAACAAGCCGCTGCCATCGCGTTTGGCGGGACGACGGCGCTGCATTTTTTCCGCAAAACCAATCTGCGGCAAGACCAGAAGATTCTCATTTATGGCGCGTCCGGCGCGGTAGGCACAAGCGCTGTCCAGATCGCTAAACACTTTGGGGCCAAAGTGACCGGCGTGTGCAGCGGAGCAAATATGGAGCTTGTGAAGTCTCTTGGTGCCGTTCGTGTGATCGACTATACCACCGAGGATTTCAGAAAAACAGGCGAAAAGTATGATGTTATCTTTGACGCGGTGGGTAAGATCACAAAGACTTCATGCAAAAATACTCTTGCGAAAAACGGGACATGCATAACCGTAAACGGAAACCCCGCAAGTGTACGCGTTGAGGATTTGCGGCTACTGGGTGAACTGATGCAAAACGGCCAATTCACACCTGTTATTGACCGAATATATCCCCTTGAAAAGATTGCGGATGCCTATGCTTATGTCGAGACCGGACGGAAGAAAGGGAACGTTGTAATCACGATGTGAAAAATCCACAGAATAAGGAGCAGGTAAAAATGAAACTCGCCGTTTCCCATGACCATTGACAGAATATCTTAGCCATCAATTCACGTCAATTTTTCTCATTTGGATAAACAGAGCTTTTACAGCCAAAATAAGCTTGATTAGCGAACTCGCATCCAAATCATGAAAGGTCGCGATTCACATGCCAAAAGGACGCTTTGAGGGCTGGTATTTCAAACACCAATCTGAGGACAAGTCGCTGGCGGTCATCCCCGGCCGGGCGGAAACCGGCGCCTTTGTTCAGGTTATAACCAACAATCGCTCATACAACATCCCTTATTCGTTATCTGACTTTCATCACGGCAGCCTCCTTCAGGTTGGCGGTAACACATTTGCCTCTTCCGGACTCAGGCTGGCGATCGAACACCCGGATCTGACGCTGTCAGGCGAGATAAAATATTCAGGTCTAACGCCCATTCAAAGCGACATCATGGGACCGTTCCGCTTCTTCCCCATGGAATGCCGACACGGCGTCGCCAGCATGAAGCACCGGCTCCGCGGCGTCGTGACGCTCAACGGCGAAGTGTATGATTTTACCGACGGCGTCGGTTACATTGAATCAGACAGCGGCCGGTCCTTCCCAAGCCGTTACATATGGGTCCAGTGCAACCATTTTGAACACTCTCAAACAGCATCCGATCTGTCAATTATGGCCTCAGTAGCAAGAATCCCCTTTTACGGCCTGGAATTCTGGGGTTGTATCTGCATCGTATGGCTAAACGGGCGCGAATATCGCCTCGCTACCTACAACGGCGTAAAAATACTGCGCTGCGAGCCGGAATGTATCGACATCAAACGCGGCCGGCACCGGCTGATCATCACAATTGACAAGAACCCAGGCCACACATTAGCTGCCCCCCACGTCGGCGCCATGAAACGTGTTATTCACGAGAGTCTTTCCTGCCCCACCCGTTTCCGGTTCATGGAAGATGACCGGGTTCTCTTCGACGAAAAAAGCGCTCATGCCAGCTATGAATGCTCAATGGAAACTCGTTCAGAATAGCTGCGCAATATCGGCAGCATCCGCTCAAAAGCCCGCGCGCGATGGCTGATCGCATTTTTTTCCTGGGGGGAAAGCTGCGCCATCGTCAAATCACGCTCAGGCAAATAAAAAACCGGGTCATATCCGAACCCCCTATCGCCTTTCCTTTCTGTCGCAATCTGTCCCTCAACACTCCCCACAACCAAAAATTCCCCGACTTCAAGCCGGGGTTCGCAATCCGTTGAACGTTGCCCCCTGTTCTCTCTGGTCTCCCTGTTATCCCTGTTATCCCTGTTATCCCTGTTATCCCTGTTATCCCTGTTATCCCTGTTCTCAGCTTGTTGATCAGCCCCCCGTACCTCAGACCCCGAACCCCGAACCCCGAGCCCCAAATCCCGAGCCCCGACTCCGCCTGCCAACGCCAAAGCACACTGAAACCGAGCACCGCGCCGAGCCGCCGGCACCCCCTCCATCAATAACAGAACCTTATCTATGTTGGCTTCATCATCACGCTTCCCGGCAAATCGTGCCGACCAGACACCCGGCGCGCCCTGCAGGACATCAATCTCCAGCCCGGAATCATCTGCCAGCGCGGGCAACCCTGTCCCCTGCCAAGCCGTCCGCGCCTTCATTAATGCATTCTCAGCAAAAGTCACTCCCGTTTCCTCCACAACGTGCAAATCAGGAAAATCGGCCAACGATCGAACAACCACATTCATGAGTCCCGCTACCCGCAGAAGCTCCCGCAGCTCCTCCACCTTGCCGCAGTTGGCCGTAGCCAAAACCAACTCTAACATAAGCCCTTCTCACTCCCAACAACCTACATCCTACATCCCACATCCCACAACCCACAGACCACAGACCACATCCCAACTCCCACATTCCCATCTCACATTTCCAACTGGTGCGCAAACAAACTCCGGATCCCTTGCTCAGCCAACTCCAAAAAAATCCCCAGCTCCTCACGATCAAAAGGCTCCGCCTCCGCCGTTCCCTGAATTTCCACAAAACGCCCTGACTCCGTCATAACCACATTCATATCCACCTCAGCCCGGGAATCCTCAGCATAAGCCAAATCCAACAGGATCTCTCCCTCCACGCGCCCCACAGACACCGCGGCCACGCGCTCCCGCAACGGCATAGTCTTAATCAACCCCTTAGCCAGCACAACCTTCAGCGCCTCCTCCAACGCTATATACGCCCCGGTAATGGAAGCCGTCCGCGTACCTCCATCCGCCTGCAAAACATCGCAATCCAGCCAAACCGTCCTCTCCCCCAACTTCTCCAAATCCATCACAGCCCGCAAAGACCGCCCAATCAACCTCTGAATCTCCATTGTGCGACCCGTCAACTTCCCTTTATTGGCTTCCCGCTGGGTTCGTACATCCGTCGCCCGCGGCAGCATAGCGTACTCCGCCGTCACCCAACCCTTCCCTGAACCTTTGACAAAAGGCGGCACCTTCTCCTCCACGGTAGCCGTACAAAGCACCATCGTCTTTCCCATTTGCATCAACACCGACCCCTCCGGCGGCTCCGTAAAACCCCGCACCATCCGAACCGGTCGCAGCTCATTGGCCGCGCGTCCATCCAACCGAATCATCTGATCATCCTCCTAACTTCCCTTTGCCTAATAACTCCCTCACAACCTCTCCCGCCATCAGCAACCCCACAACCGCGGGCACAAAGGAAACACTCCCCACAGCCTCCCCCGGCGTCTGCGGCAGCGGCGGTTCCGCCGACACAACCACCTTGACGCCTTCCGCAACACCCCGCTCCCGTAAAAGCCGCCGATACCGGCGCGCCAAGGGATCACCCCGGGACACGCCCACATCACACACGGAGAATCCCGCGGTCTGCAGACGCCTCCCGGCACCCATAGCCGCTATCAAAGGCGTTCCCGCCTGCCGGCACGCCAACGCCAACGCCACTTTCGGGTTCATCTCATCAATAGCATCCACCACATAATCCCACCCGGTAAAATCAAGGCCACTTTCCGCGGTATAACGCATCTGCTCACACCGGACAAGGGCCCGGGGGTTGATGTCCGCCACACGCGCCCGCGCCGCCTCCGTTTTGGCAGCCCCCAGCGTTGACCGCAGCGCCAACAACTGACGGTTCAGATTGCTCAGCTCAATCACATCCCCGTCAATCAACCAAAACGCCCCAATACCGGCCCGGGCCAAGGCCTCCAAAGCATACGACCCCACACCCCCCAAACCCAACATCGCCACACGGGCCTTCTGCAAACACGCAACACCGGCTTCTCCAACCAGAAGCCGCGTCCGCTCCTGAAAATCCTTCTCGCCAACCATGCCCGGCCATCCTTTCCAAAATCCACACTCACCAATATGTATGTCCGCACCCAAACCGCTTCAACCTATAGCCTTCAGCACACTACGGCTCTGGCCGCCTCCCGGCTCCAACCTGGCTCCGCAAGGATTTTCTGCGCAAAAAGAAATGCCCCAAACCCATACCGCCGGAAATCCCCAGCCAAATCAACCCAGCCCAAACCACGATACGGATGGACATATTGAAATACAACTCACCCTGCATAATCCGTATCAACAGATCCTCCCTGGGATCCAACAGCCACAAATCATTGCTGAACAACACAAGATGCACCATCGTCCAAAACCCATTGAAATCCCAGCAAGCCCAAAGGGTCAGAAATACCAAAAACCCCAACGCCGCCCCGCTGCCCACCCAGAACCCCGCCAAAACCGACCTCAAAATCCCCGCCCAAACCCCGTCGCCGCGCCGCCGCCACAAACAAACCGCCAAAAAAAGCAAAAGCCCACACATAACCCCGGCAGCACCGGCACACAGCCATAACCCCAGCTGGAAAATCCACCTGACGTCAACCATATGAGCTATTTCCCGTTCGTTCAAAAAAGGCCGCCACTCCCCAAAAACACTGGCCTCAACCTCAAGGACACCCTCCACCTTAACCGGGTTCGGCTCGCTCAAATACACCAACAAAGCCTCCGTCACCCGCGCCAGATCCGCCTCATTCATACCAACATACTCATGAACACCCAGCTTCTCATATTCCCGCGCGAAAAAACTCCTGTCCTGAGACACCACAAGAATCGTCCCCAGGACAACCACAACAAAAGCCGCCAGAGCCATTAACGCCCCTGCCGCTCTCAACACCCATTTCCGATACCCCTTTGCAGCCACAGCTTCCTTCTCACCTTCCCCGACGAGATCCGACCCGTAATCCTATCCACATTCGGCCCACAGGCCGGTCCACAATCGCTATAATACCATGAACAAAAAGCTTTCTCAAGGAATCAAGCCCTCACCTTTGAACCGTTTCAAACGCAAAGCATTGCTTAACACGGACACAGAACTCAAAGACATGGCCAAAGCCGCAAACATAGGATTCATCAGTGGCCCCCCGAAAAGATACAGCAACCCGGCCGCGATAGGTATGCCAATAATGTTGTAACCAAAAGCCCAAAACAAATTTTGCTTAATATTGCGAACGGTTTTTTTGCTTAAATCGATGGCAGTCGCCACATCCAACAAATCAGAACGCATCAGCACAATATCCGCCGATTCCATGGCCACATCCGTTCCCGAACCAATCGCAATACCAACATCCGCCTGGGCCAGCGCCGGCGCATCGTTAATGCCGTCACCAACCATGGCCACCCGGCAGCCCTCAGCTTGCAGCGCCTTGACTGCTCCGGCTTTATCCTGGGGCAACACTTCCGCGAGCACGCGATCAATACCCGTCTGCGCCGCGACGGCTTCCGCCGTTTCACGGTTGTCCCCGGTTATCATAACAACCTCAATGCCCATCTTGCGCAAACGGGTCACGGCTTCCCGGCTGGAAGCCTTGGGCCTATCGGAAATCAAGATTCTCCCCACATAGTTTTCGTCAACACATATTTCAACACCACGACCAATTCTGACTTTCTTACCCTCGATGACCCCTTCCACACCTTCTCCGACGACGGCGCGAAAATCCTGAACAGGCAAACAATCGCCTTCATAGTATTCCGCAATCGCTTTGCCAAGAGGATGCTCGGAATACCGCTCCAGGGAAGCAGCAAGTTGAAGAACCTCCCCCTCAACTGCGACAACCTCCGGCTTCCCCTCTGTAATCGTCCCCGTCTTATCCAACAGTATCAGGTCAATTTTGCGCGCGGTTTCCAAAGCTTCACCGCTTTTAATCAAAATACCGTTTTCCGCGCCTTTGCCTGTGCCAACCATAATGGCTGTGGGCGTTGCCAGCCCTAGAGCACATGGGCACGCCATCACAAGAACCGAAATGAACACCGTCAAAGCGAACTTAACATCGCCGCCGCTGCCAAAAAACCACGCCATTCCGGCCAACAATGCGATCGCGCAAACCACTGGAACAAAATGCCCTGAAACAATATCCGCCATTTTTGCTATAGGCGCCTTGCTGTTCTGCGCCTCTTCCACCAGCTTAATCATTTGCGCCAGCACGGTATCACCACCGACTTTCTCGGCTCTGAATTGAATGGCGCCTGTGGTATTCAGCGTGGCTCCGTAAACGGGATCACCAGCCTTTTTGCTTACAGGCATACTCTCCCCGGTCAGCATCGACTCGTCAATCGAAGTGCTCCCCGCCAGAACAAGCCCGTCAACCGGAATGCTCCCCCCAGGTTTGACGACAACGACATCCCCTGCCCGCACATCTTCAATCGGAATTTGCTTTTCTATCCCGTCTTGCCTAACGTAAGCAAATTGAGGAGCAAGCCCCATCAGCTTCTTAATCGCCGCGCTTGTTTTACCTTTTGAAACCGCCTCCAAAGATTTCCCCAACAAAATTAACGCAATAATGACGCCCGCCGATTCAAAATAGAGGGCTTCCACCCCGGAGGGTTGCCCTGCCGCTATCTGCCATATGCCATAAACACTGTATAACACCGCGGCGGTCGTCCCTACCGCGATGAGTGAATCCATGTTAGGATGTTTTTGCCAAAGGGCTCTGAAACCCACAGTATAGAACTTGTAACCCACACCGATGATGGGCAGGATGAGAAACAGCTGCAGCAAAGCGTAAATAAGCGGAGCATCGCTCATCATGTGATGAAGCTCCGATGAAAACGGCAGCCGTACCATACTGACCATTGGAACCATAGCGATATAGAGCAGCGGGATAGCGAACACAGCCGCGACCGCAAATTTTTGCCAAAGGATTCTTATCTCAGCCTCTGTGTTTAGGGCACCTGGGTTTAGCACCTTGGCGTTCGGAGGTTCAATAACTTTATAACCGATTTTCGCGACGGTATTGCGTATGGCCGATGAGGAGATGTGATTGGGATCAAAAACAACACTGGCTTTTTCCGTGGCGAAATTAACGGCGGCGCTTTCCACGCCGGCTAATTCTTTCAGGCTGCTTTCTATCCTCTGAGCGCAGACCGCGCAGGTCATGCCGCTGATGCTGAACACTTGTTTATCCATAGAATTGTTTTTCACGCCCTTCCACTCCCCTGTCGACATTCCCTTGCCTTGAGCCGCCATTGATTTTTGACACACCCCCATGTTACTATTATAAATACATTATTTGACTTGACAAGTACACGCGGAAATGTCATAAAGTTCCGCAGCACCAACAAGGAGCGATCAAATGACGACATTATTATTTGGCCCCCTCGGCGTCATTTTAATTTCAGCAAACGCGTTTTTCCTTGCAGCTTTTGCTGTCGCCGCCATCATAAGCCGGCGCAGCCGCGGCCCAAAAAGAGCCGCCTTAAAAACCGCTTTATGCCTATCCTGCCTGGCCTGGTTCTTGCTCGTCTGCATAACCTCCACGCGCGCTCTGATGTATGATTTCAGCAGCCCCTCCCAGGTTAGCCTTGCGCCTTTGGAACAAATGGCAGAATACCCAGCTTACAGCTTAGAAGATTTGAAAGACAGAATAGAGGGCCTCCAAAACATTGAAGACGTCAAAAGATTATACGGCCATCAATGGGCCGGTGACGTGGGTCGTGTGTGGGTTTACCATTATGACATGTCTGACCGGGACATTCCCGCCAGTATCGGCGTTTATTTTTGGATTTTTGATAATCCGACAAACGCTATGAACAGCTTCAACCGCTCCCACCCGGAAAAACAAAAACGAGTTGTGACTGTATCCGAAACCATCGATGTCATGTTATGCCATGCCGTCATGTATCGAAACGTCGACACTTTTTACAGCTACGACTCCCAAAGAAGCCTCTATACCTGCATCCGCCTGGGGAATATGGTTATCTCTATATCAGAGCATTTAAGCGAACCCCGTAATATTGGGGCGCTTACGGACAAGAATCTTGAATTGATTTGTCAGGCCCTAACATCGCAAATCCCTTGATTGTTTGTATCGCTCTGCTCCCTCAACACCTCATTGTTCATCTGTCAGTCAGTTTTGTCGACAACACTGTCCAACGGCCACTGCCTAACCATCTGCCGCTCAAAACCCTCCCCCATCAACACGCGCCCCGCCTGCCAGAACAACTCCGCGCTTCCGCTGACATAGTACTGCGCACTCGGGCACTCTCCCCGCGCACAAGCCGCCATCACCTCATCAGAAAGTGGTGCGTCCGCCCCGCCAGCCTCTTCTCCTGCCTCTCGAACCTCGAACTTCGGATCTCGAACCTCGCCTATCGCTGCTTCTCCTGTCTCTCGAACCACGAATTTCGCCACCTCATCCGCCGGATCCAGCAAAAGCACATCCGGCCCCAAACACGCCCGCAGCACTCCCCGCAAAAAAGGATAATGGGTGCACCCCAAGATCACAGCCTCCGTCCCCGTCCGCAAAATCGCTTCCCCATACACCTGAGCCGCCGCCATCGCTTCCGCCGAATCAGACAATCCCGCTTCCACCAGCGGTACAAAACGCGGACAAGGTTGCGCAACTGTCCAAACCAACTTTTCCGTCTCCGGCCGTCCCTCATTCCACAGCATGGCCCGCCGTTCAAAAGCGCCGCTGGCCACCGTCGCTTCCGTCGCCAGCAACCCGACTCTTTTGCCCGGCGCGCGCCGACCGGCCAAAGCAATCGCGGCGTCAATCATACCAATCACCGGCACAGAACACATTTGGCGCAATTCATCAAGCACATGGGCGGAACTGGTATTGCAGGCCACAACAACCACATCCACCTTTCGGCTCATCAAAAACCCAACAATCTCCTGGCCAAAAACTCTTAACTCCTCTTTGTTGCGACCGCCATAAGGAGCCCGGGCCGTATCTCCAAAATAAATAAGAGGAGACTGCGGCAAACGCTCCCTAACGGCCCGCGCCACAGTCAGCCCCCCAACACCCGAATCAAACATGCCAATCTTAGGCCGCATTCCGTTCTCCTTAGTCGTATAAATTGTCAAGGCAGGGATCCAAACTCTTCCCAAACCCTTCCCAGAGGTCTGTCAACTATCAACTGCCTCCATTATACGCCCGTCGGCTCAGAACAGCAAAAACCCTTCACATTAATAAAAAATATTAATACTGCTGGGCGACAAATCCCCGGCAGAATCAGAACCCGAATCCGAACTCCCCTCCAAATCAGTATCAACCCGAAACCCGTC
Organism: Peptococcaceae bacterium; assembly: GCA_009783315.1. GTDB lineage: Bacteria > Bacillota > Desulfitobacteriia > Desulfitobacteriales > Syntrophobotulaceae > WRJI01. The sequence goes on along the minus strand of WRHI01000042.1, from coordinate 14,815 downwards.
GTTTGAAACCACCGCACTCTCGGCAGTCAAATCAATCAGCTCACTCCTCCACTGCAGATTCGCCGTAGAAATGCCATGGTACGAACTGATAGGTACGCCATCAATAAGCAGAACCACCTGATTCACTGTCGAAAACTGGCACATTGTATTTACCAAGCTATAAAGAGCCATCTGGGCATTCATTGGGCCATTCAGTTCCAAAAACCCCTTGCTAAGATCGATCTTAGCCACACCGTCCTTAATATCAATATCTTTGAGAGCCGTCGCCGCACCCACCGTCCTCTGCAAAGAACTCTTTTCCGCTGGTCCCAACAACCATTGCCGCAGAGTCTCGCGACCCAAGCTCAATGTATGAGGAATCTCGCGAGTCTCCTGAACAAGCTTCGACCCCTCGGCGTTGGCATAATAAAGCTTGACGCTTTGAGTCCGCCCGTCCGGCTGCTCAAGAACGCCTTGAGATGACACAGCTTCACTCTGCGTAAAAAAATCCAGCAACTGAGACAACCCCGCCGCCACCGGGTCTTGTCCCACCAATTCTTCCAGAATGCCGCACCCCGCCATCGACACCATCACCACCAAAACCGCCAACACAAGCAAACCCTTGCTTAAATGCACACTCATATCCATACCCCCTCATTTTTCAGTGGACAGGGCTGACATCCTTCAGCCTGTGGACCAACGGACAATTAGGCTCTTCCTTGCATCGTCTAGCCATCCCTTAGAAGGTATGCAAGGACAAGTTATTTAGTACAAGTTATTCCAAACACGTTCTACCTTTCAAAAAGGCCTTTAACAAACTCTATAAAGAAGAACTTCTTTTGACACTGTTCCGGTTGGTACCCATCCGCCTGAGCATTCCGGCCCACACCCACGCTGGTTTCCGCATTCGCTGCCGCCTCGCCGCCGACCGTGGAAACCCCTTCGGCCGCGTCGATCCCAGCTGTACCAGATCCTGGCGACGGATCAGCTTCCTGAACAAAACACAGCGGCGGAAACAGTACGCACCACCAATTCGCACCCTCAGCCTCACCAATCAGAATACGCACCGCCTCATATTCTCCCGCCGGCAAAGTCACGTTGCCATAAGCACGGGTCGGAAATTCCCTTACTTCCCAAACCAATACAACCGGATACGAAAAACCGCGCTGCCGAATCACCTCTTGAGCGCAGACTCTCATCATCTCTTCCGCGGCCTGAAGTTCCCGGCGCGCCTCGTCAAGATTGCTCAACCTGACCAGCCGGGGCCCCACAAGCGCCACCACGGCATCCCGTACAGCATATTTGAGCTCCTGATCCTGAACACTGTCCGAATTGGCCAAAATATGAAACCGGATCAAATTCTCCGGCCCCATGTTTTCCATATCACAAAACGCCGACGGCCCTCCGCCGGAATCCGCGACCTCCTCCACGAAAGCAGCCCCCGAGGAGGTTGCTGGCGCTTCTGATTTCAACGGCACGGAAAACACGCCAAAACCGGTACAGCCTCCCGCCGCCAAAACAATCCCTATGAGAACCGCGCCAATGATCCTAAGGCGGTTCAGCAAAAGAATCTCAAAGAAAAAGGACGTCAGTTTTTTCATATCGTTCCTCCGATCCTAATCCTAATCCTCGATCAAAATCGTGCAATCTTTCCGGTCTGTTTCACATCTGGCTGCGTTATCCTCCTTGACGGGCAACCAGCCCGCCTGGGTCGTCTGCTCTTGATTGGCTGAAGGATATCAGCCCGATGCAAAACAGACCAGAAATCTTTACACGATTTTAATCGAGGATCAGGATAAACACTCAACGTCCCTATTGTGCCCTTTTGAACAAGCTTCCAAACATATCCTTCCCCGTAATCTACCTCCTAAAACTCAAGGAATCTATTGTCTAGGCGCCGGCGTGGCATAGTCTCCCGGCGCGCCCCGCTGATACTGATACCCCACAAGATTCGGCGGAATGTCTTGGTATCGGGTTCCCTGAATCGGTGGCATCCCCTGTTGATATGACGTTCCCGCAAGATTCGACGGATTTGTCTGCACAGTCGGACTCTCTGGACAGGCGGTTTGAGCATAAGGATTCTGTGGATCATGTGGCGGCATCTGCGGTGGCGGAGCCGCGCCGGCGCCTGGAAAAAGACCTGGGTCCGCCGCCGCCGGGGGCATACCTCCCGCGGGCGCGCCTCCAGCTGCCATGCCTCCCGCCAGCCCCGCCGCCGTCATCCCTGCCGCCACCCCTTCCACCGGCAGAGGTTTTTTGCCTCCACGGCCGCGAAATAATCCTCCGGCCTTTTCCTGGACAAAACCCCCGAACCTTTTTGCCGCGTTTCCGGCTTTGTCAAAAGCACCTTTAGCAAAATCCCCCTGGGTGATCCGGGACCGGAAATCATCTCTAACTTTGAGAACGATCGGACCCCGCGGGTAAGCCAGAATGTTGCGGGAATCCTCAACCGAAACAATAACCCGTGTGTAAAAACTAAGCGGTACCGGGCTTTGGAACAAGAATTGGCAGCCTCCGTCTTTATTCGGTGTCATTTTGCCGGCGGCAAACCCTTGCTGCCCTTTTTTATCGACAAGGTAAATCACATAAACAGCTGTGGATGTGTTGATCACGGCAGTTGGCGGAGGCAGACAGGCGACGATAACCAATTGGAGTTCACCGGATATGGTGGCGACGCCGCTGCCGGGAAAACCCTGGGCTGCCTCCAAAACGTATTGTCTGACTCCCGTACCTCCCATGCCCATACCCATACCCATACCCATACCCATGCCCATCGGCATTTGCCCTCCCACAGAACCCATTTGAGAACCCATAACCGAACCCATGGGCGGCTGCGTTGGCTGAAAAGCCATAGAAGATGTTAATGAAGATTGTCCAAACGGATTTCTCTGAATAGCTATGCTAATCTCCCCCTTTAAGACAATTGGCTCATCCTGATCCTCGATTATACGTTTAACCGAGGATCAGGGTAGACGTGACGATCATGAAGAGAGCACATATCATCTTCTGCGAACAAATCTGAATCGCAGAAACGCTTTACTTGGTTAAGTTCTTCAAGTCAAAGGGCAGTTCAAGGTTTTTCGGTATCTCCATGATATCCAGCTCCGCCCCGTCGCTGATTTGATCCAAAACTTGTTGCGCAAGACCTTTGAGACTGTCGGGAAGGGGCAAATCGCCGGCGTTGGGCAAACCGTAAAGAGATGTCGTAATAGCAAGGTTGGCTGTAGCGATGATTTTCTCGAAAACCTGTAAATGATTGAAATAGCTGCGTATAATAGGATATCGGTTCATGAGCCGGACCTTATGGTCAATATGGGCAATACTTTCCTTCTCAGAAGTTATTTTGCCGAACATCTTGCCGGCGGTGAAAGCCTGCTCTTTTAGCTGAAACTCCTGAAAAGCCCCCCAGGCAGCCTCATCCTTTTTAATCTCTTCTTCAGCGGTTTTAAGCCGAAGAAATTCCTCTGATGAAGCAAGACACGCGCCTAGATCGCGCGCTTTTTCTAAATAGTCCATCTGACAACCTCCATATGTGGGTATTCCGTATATTTTATGCGCGCGGTTTGCCGTTGGGAATATGCGCTTGATTCAATTTGAATAAAAAGAGGAATATTTACATAGATGTAGAAGATGGCTAGTCTAGGAGGATTATAGCTATGCGCGTTTTTCGAACCGAAATGAGGCTCATACAAATTTCATCCGCTCTATCTATTCTAGTCATCGTCGCCGCCGTATTCTTATTCGAAGCGTATGGTCATGAGACCAAGTCCGCTGACAATGGTTCTCCCGCATCCAAGACGGAAGAGAAAGAAGAAGATCCTTCACCCCACATTGTCTGTCTGGGCGATTCTTACACCTACGGCTATCCTGACAGAACCCCTGAAGCAGATTCATCGTGGCCTCACCACATGGAGGAAATTCTAGGCGTCAAGGTCGCGAATGAGGGAAAACTGCGGCAGACATCGGCTGATTTGCTGGAACGTTTTGACAGCGATGTTGTTGGCAAAAACAAAGCCAAACCCGCTATGGTCATCATTTTTGCGGGTATGGGGGACGCTCTGGGTGAAACACCGGCTTCAGCATACACCTTTGAGAAAAATGTCGTCGGTCTTGTTGAGAAGGCCCAAGACCACGACATTAAGCCCGTTTTGATTATGCCGTTTTTTATTTCAGAAGCCGATATACTACCGTTTATTACCGAATACCGAGACTGGCTTCGCGGGTACGCTGAAACCAACGACATAAAACTGATCGATTTCCAGGAAATGCTGTGTGACGGGGAAAACGGCATCAAGAAACAGTATTCGCCCACCGGCAAATATCCTAACACGGAAGGGTATCTGGAAATGGGCAAATATATGGCGGAACAACTCAAAAACGATGTTTGATCGGGATGTGTAAAACTTGTTTGTTGATATTCTCTGGCTCGTATTGAGTCTGGCCATTATTTTAGCCGGCGCAGAGCTTTTTACCAATGGCGTCGAATGGCTGGGCAAAAAACTCAATCTTGGAGAAGGGGCGATCGGCAGTGTCCTGGCAGCGGTGGGAACGGCTTTGCCCGAAACCCTCATTCCGCTTATCGCCATTTTCAGAGGGGGCGAAGACAGCCTCCATGTGGGAATCGGCGCTATCTTAGGCGCACCATTTATGCTGGTGACTCTGGCCATGTTTCTGACAGGCCTGACGGCCCTCATCGTCCGCCTCCGAAAACGACAAGTGAAGACTCTCAACCTGGATACTGTTGTCATGAGCAGAGATATTGGATTCTTTATCATCGTGTACACAGTGGCCATCCTGGCGTCTTTTTTGACCAGACCCGGCAAGATCGTCGTGGCGGTATTTCTTGTTGGCGCTTATGTGTTCTATGTTTATCGGACGGTAAGAAGCAGTGTGGGGCAGCATGACCAAACCCACCAGCTTAAATCTCTCTATTTGCTGCGTAACAGCCCTAACCCCCCTATGGGGGCTATCACTCTGCAGATCCTGGCAGCCCTTGGCGTTATCGTCTTAGGGGCACACATTTTTATCGGCAATGTTACGGTTGTGGCGGCGGCGTTGGGTATGCCGGCCTTGTGGCTGTCTCTGATTGTCACGCCCATTGCCACTGAGCTGCCGGAAAAATTCAACAGCATACTATGGGTGCTGCGCGGACAAGACACACTGGCCCTAGGCAACATCACAGGCGCCATGGTGTTCCAGAGTTCGCTGATTCCCGCCATTGGCCTGCTCATGACACCATGGAAACTGGAAGCCCTGGGACTTTTGAGCGCCGCCCTGGCCTTGTCGGCAGCCATATGGCTTTATTTCTGTTTGCGTCGCTCCCGAAAATTGATGCCCGGACAGCTTATCGTGTGCGGACTGTTTTATCTCATGTTTATCGTTGTCGTGGTTACTCAACTATAGGGCTGTCAATGGTCAATTGCCCAACCGTTCCTCCTCCGTCGCCGTCAGCGATCACCAGCCAATATTGATGATCCGGCAACAAGGAACTTGAGGCAGCAAGCTCCATGCCTTGATCGCGGAGACAGCAAGACGCCTCTATTCTCTGTCCGTTCGCCGCGTCGATGAGTTCGGCTTGACTCATATAGGGCAGCAAATTATCTGGTAAAACCGCCTGGACAAACACCGTTTCCCATGGCGCCATATCTTGTGAGCTCACTATCTCCCGCGAAATCATATCCTGCGGACAGGCCACATCCAGAATATCTAAGGGCTGATAACCCGGAAAATAAACAGGCCACCTCCGCAGCAAATCCTCTTCACTGACCTCCTGCCAACCTTGTTCGGTTCCTACGCTCACCGACGTAATGCCCAAGCATTGATCAATCAATTCCTGGCCGGCAGACCAATTCTCTTCCATATGCCAGTCACTTAGGGAAACGCGAAAGGATTGGGTGCCCACCTGCCATCTGAGATATCCCGTTTCATCCCGGCTTACAGCCATACCCAGGACGCCCGCATCGATATTCCCGTCTGTATTGGTCGCCTCGCCATCGCCTGTAACCTCATCTCTGTCAACGGGTTGGCTTCTCAAAAGCATTTTGGCCGCTGTCAACACCTCATCTTCAGAGAGCTGCAAGTCAGGGAGCAAACCGATAAAATCCACCGGGTTTTCTTTTGGCGTATAAAATCGGCTAATCGTCATCATAAAAAAATCCCCGTTGGAAAGCGGAAACACCTGTTTGAACCGCCCCGATCCATATGTTCTTTCGCCCAAAATAACCGCCTTCTCGTAATCCCGCAACGCCCCGATGACAATCTCCGACGCGCTGGCTGTCATGCCGTCCGCCAGGACAATCACCGGCTCATCAATTGTAAAAACCTGGGGAACGGCTTTTTCCGACGATTTTTCTTTGGACGTCTGCCAAACAACCGCATCCTGGCCGCCAATAAAGAACCCGAGCATCTCCAAAGCCGTATCGACCAAACCGCCGCCGTTGCCGCGCAGATCAATGACCCAAGATCGAGCGCCCTGCTCCCGCAACGCTTGTACTGTCCCGGCGAACTCCCATTCCATGCCCATCCCAAAGGACGATACGGTGACAACGCCCACCGAGTCGAAAACATCACCAACAACCTGAGGGATCTGCACGGCCCGGCGTTCTAAGTGCACCGTCAGCGTTTCTTCACCTCGGCAATAACAAAGCTCCACCATGCTTCCCGCTTCTCCCTTAAGCAGCGACACCGATTCCTGACAGCTTTTCCCCTTTAGATCCACACCGTCAACGCTGACAAGAATATCGCCGGCACGAATCCCTGCTTCCGCCGCCGGGCCACCCAGGATCACCTGTGAAACCACAATGCCCTCGCTGTGATCATCCAAAACCACACCTATCCCCACAAAGGACATATTGATAACATTCATCAAGTTGGTGAAATCACGGGTTTGCAGATAATGGGCGTAAGGATCACCCAAAGCATCCAGCATTTCAGGAACGGTAGCGGCTTCCATCACTGCCTGTGAAATCTCCATAGGATAGTCCGCAATGATGATATCACGCACCTCTTCCACAACCGCCGGATCAGCCAGAACACTCTCCGCGTCGTTCTCCGCGCCGGCCGCGGCCACCGCGGCGGCCTCAGGAACTCCCGCAAAACCAAGCTGAAAGAACAGCACAAACAGTATCAACGCAACAATACGATAACCGGGTCCTTCGGTTTTTCTGGACAAGCTTATGTTAATTTTTCCCACCATACCCTTCTCGTCAGTTATGTGAGGCCGAGTTCACCCTTGAATAGCTTTGCCCGTTGGCAAAATAAAATTCAATGCACAATATAATCGTACATTGAATTAAATCGAAGCCAGTCTATAAGCCGAGTTCTGTTCCTCGTCGCCGAAGTTCGGCGCGAAGCGATGATCATCTCTCTGGGACCGACGTTACCGCCGGCCTCATGCGACCTAACCCGGGAACGGAGCGGGCCACTCCCATGTTCCCCTATTTGGTCTTGCACCAGGTGGGGTTTGCAGGGCCGGCCAGTTACCTGACCGCCGGTGAGCTCTTACCTCGCCTTTCCACCCTTACCGCGGCGATCACCGCGGCGGTATATCTCTGTTGCACTTTCCTTAGGGTCACCCCTACCGGGCGTTACCCGGCACCCTGCCCTGTGGAGCTCGGACTTTCCTCAGGAACAACAACAAGATTGCTCTTTGATTGCTTATTCCCGCGACCATCTGACTGACTTCGATATGAAAAGCGTACAGGATCTGGTGGGAAAAGTCAATCGGACTTTTTTGGCACGGCCAGGGGAGGGAGGCGGCGGGAGAGGCAGGGGGAGGCGGCCACGGAGGCCATACCCCGCGAGCCTTGCTTCGGGGCGACGCTGCTCTATGGCTTCTACGCGGCAAACGCAAAATAAGGCAGCCTTGCGTTTGCTTCGCTTCAAAGCCTAAGAGCAGCTGTCTCCCCTCTCGCAAAGGCTCGCGGGGTATGGCCTCCGTGGCCGCCTCCCCCTGCCTCTCCCGCCGCCTCCCTCCCCTGGCCGCCAAATACTCCGCTTTTCCTTGGATATCTGGAAGCTGCTTTTCTACTTGTCAATCGCCGTCTGAATCCCTAAGCAAACATCCGGCGCGACATCCGTCCTCAGAACATAATGCCCGCCCCGCTCCAACTTCACCAGCGACTTCTCACTCTGAATACGGCTATAAATATAGTCGGCGCTTTTCGGCTGCACCGTATCGTCATCAAGGGTTTGCATAATCAGAACCGGACACGGAACCCGGGCAAACAAGGGCTTTGTTTTGCCAAGTATTTTCTGGAACTCCAGAAGCGCCGGCAATGGCTTGTCTGTACCGGCTATGAAATATTCTTTGGAATATGCCTTGAAATCCTTTGCTAAATTCCACGCAATCCGTCTTATATTCCAGTAATATACGGGCGTATTGATCAGTACCAGCTTCTCAACAGGTTCCTCCAGGCCTATATGCACAGCGATCAGCCCTCCCATGGAGAATCCTGCTACAATGAGCCTGTCGCAACGGTTTTTTAGGTCTCGGGCCGCGTCAGTTGCCTCTCGGATCCAATCAGTATATCGGGATTGGGCCAGATCCTTGCGTGCCCGTTCATGTCCCGATAAGACCGGCGATGATACCCTATAGCCACGTTGGTCAAAGTATTCGTGCAGCGGCATGATGTCTTGGCGGGATCCGGCAAACCCATGCAAGATCAAAACTCCGATCACATCATTCATATCCGCGCCCACAACCCCTTATTCTTCTGACTGATTACCCACTCTACCTGAGACATCTCCTTGCGGGCGGCTAGATAGTCCCGCAGGCTCTGTATCATCGGAATCTCACTAAGAAAATGCCCCAGCTCAATCACCGCCATACCCTCTTCTAAAGCGTCAAGAACCTGATGATAACTCAAATCCCCGGTGATGAATAAATCCGCTCCCCGGGCCAGCGCCTTAGGCAGCATCGACCCGGCGGATCCGTTGGCAACAGCGATCTTTCTGATCCGCTGACGCATATCCCCCGTCACCCGAACCGCCGACAAATCGTAATCCTGGGCAAACAGCCCCGGCAGCTTGCGCAAAAATTCCTCCCAAAAAACCCCCAGCGGCATCGGCTCAAGCAGCTCCCCAACCGCGCCGTACCCATGAGACTGACCCGGCGTCTCCTGCCGGATCACATCATAAGCCGGTTCTTCATATGGATGCTCCTGCAACAAAACCCGCACCGCCCGTTTCAAATTGCGCTCAGTGACGATGCTCTCCAAACGGGTCTCTTCCACACGGGTCAATTCCCCCACCTGGCCGACTGCCGGATCCGCTCCCTCCGCCGCCCGGAACATTCCTTGTCCCTGCACCTGGAAGAAACACTCCTCATAACACTCTCCGTGCGCGCCGCTGGCAAACCCTTTGCCGACACCCGCCCGCGCCAATGATAAGCGCAGGGTCTCCGCGTCCGCCACAGGCACAAAGGTGGCAATTTTATACACTTGCTCCGCTGTCTCACTCAGCAATTCAGGCTGAATCACCCCGGCAAGGTTCGCCAGATTCAGACTCGATGAAAACTCGGACTGATCCAGGTTGGTATGGGCGGCGTAATAAGCGATATGGTTTTGCAGCAGCGCCAGCGGCAACCGCGCCTGCCGGTTATCCTTGCGCAAATTCTGCAGCGGTTTCAGCATAAGCGGGTGGTGGGCCATAATTAGCTGGGCGCCCACCTCCACAGCCTCCTCCACCACTTCTTGGGTTCCGTCCAGCACCATCAGAACCTTGTCCACCTGCTGAGCATAACTCCCCACCAAAAGCCCGGCGTTGTCCCATTCTTCCGCCCAGGAACGCGGTGCTTTTTCTTCCACAGCCTGGGCAATCGATCCTACGGAAACAGCCATTTCAGCAACCCCTCCCATACCGTTATTGCGGCGGCAACCTCCCGGCGCCTGCCCTCATTTTCATTGCGCTCACTCCTGCCTAACCCCGTTGCGGCACGCACCAACCGTTCTAATTCCAGGCCCGCCGGCTCCCTCAGGCTTTCATCTCGGCGCGCGATGTTTCTGGGACCCAAATGCCAGATACACCGGGCAAAAATCCCGGCGTCAGACGCCGGACAAGCCTGCTCCCGCCATCGCGTTATATATTCATCAATATCAGCCATATTCCATGGCCGGGCAAGCGCATCCCTGTCTTCCCCGCTTTTCCTGTCCTCCCCACCGGCCACGCCACCCGGCGCGTGTTCACAGAACCAAGTCCCGCACCGCCATGCCATCAGCCGGTAGGTTTCCCGGTTTTCCTCCGCCAGAGTTTCCTCCGCCAGCTGCCAGCCGGCATCCAAAAGCACACGGCAGATCCTTTCAAAGGCATTTTGCGGCTGCAACACCAGACTGAGAGCCTGATCGGTCACCGCCGCACCGTCGCACAATATCTTTGCCATGGTCGCGCCGCCCATGCCTGCCATCACAATACACCCGGCTTCGCCGGGCCGCAAGACAGTCAACCCATCCCCCCGCCGAGCCTCCAGACATTCACGCAACCCACATATCTCAACAGTGCGCAGGATATTCCGAAAAGGTCCCTCATTCACATCCGTGGCAATACCCTTATCCACAACACCCTGCCGCAGCAGGTAAGCCGGTAGATAAGCGTGGTCGCTGCCGATATCGGCCAAAGTCCGCCATGGATTCCCGCCCTCGCCCTGCACAGCGGCCATTTCCTGTGTGACAAGCTCCGCCAAAGCCGCCAGGCGCGGTCCCAGGCGCAGGGGAATATCCTGTTCAGCCGCAAGCACAGATCCGTTCCAACTGGCCTCTTCCCTAATCATAACCATACTATACTCCGCAACAATATCCGTCAGTGTCAGCCCCAAATCACCAAGCACGCACAGAGAAACAGCATCCCTATGAAAGAATGCTTCTGATCCTCGTTGTTCCCATTGTACAGAACCGCTTCGCGGCAGTCAATTGCCAAAACGACCAGGCCTGGTCAATGTCTCTTTGGGGTCTCTTTGGTAAACCGAAACACTTTTAAAGCCCCTTAGGATTAATTTGTAATATCCTTTGTTTCGTTTGATCGGAAAGCAAGGGGCATCCCCCAAAGGCCCCATTGGCAATATGAGTTACACTATCAGGAATCTCGATTGATGAAAGTGAACCGCAATTAAGAAACGCACACCAGCCGATACTCGTGACACTACTGGGAAGTGTGACTGATGTGAGCGAATCGCAATGACTAAACGACTCATAACCGATACTCGTTAATCCGCCGCCATAATTCTGATGACAACCTTGCTTGATATTGCTGCCGCCGCTTTCTGTCTCAAGTGGCTTGGGGTATAGGAAGTGACCAAGGGGCAAAAAAACCGTCCGGATTCGTGCTATTACTGTAGGAAAGTCAAGCTCTGGAAGAGGATAATCTAAATGATAGATGTTTGCTATTCTAACTTTGTGTAGCTAGAGATTTTACCGCTTTCGGTTGTAATTGTTAACGTGTCGTCTGTAATTGAATAGGTATATGAAAATTTGTCGTCATACTTGGTTCTGTACTTTAATGGAGGCTGCAAAGTCAATTTATTGTCCTTGGTTGTGTAGTTACCAACAATTTTTATGCCTGAGTACCCCTCATATGTCCCGTTCTCATAAAACACATATCTTGGGCCATATTCACCCCCCCATTGCCCAAGAAGATTTTCATCAATACTTTCATTATGATTTTTACAGGCACCAAGAACCAAGCCGCACAATAGGGTGAAACCGCAAGCCAGGATGAGGTATCTTTTCTTCATATGAATTTCCTCCACAATATTCCATTTTCTCAATGTTCCATTAGGTTACAAATCGAAGTCAGATAAAAACTCTGGATACCACACATACCACTTATGGTCGGTTTCATCTATGAAAGGAGTTCCAACTTGATCTGCATATATCATTTCGGTTAGTATATCTCCATTTTCATTCTCAACCGTCATCTCGACCTTCACAGTCCTTGTATTCCGGTCGTCAGCAACAATTCTTGCGCCCACCATCTTTACTAATATCTCCAGAGGCAGGTAAGTATCCACAACGAAATTCCGGAACTGTTTGTGATATTCTTTGATCATTTCCGTCGTGTAACCCTCGCGTACATGCATGGGGTTATAATAATGGTTCCATGTAAAGACAATATGCTCTTCTTGTTCCTTGACATACTCGCCCGTTAACTCATAATTTCGGATGAATTTTTCTACAGGGATAGGAAAGTAGATTCCTTCGTCTTCCTCCACTCCAAAATTCTCATTATTAATCCACAAGAAGATCCCCCTCTCTTCAGCAGCCTTTTGATAAACGGCCAGCCAAGGTTTCACATCCTCCGGTTTATATTCAGGAGTTTGGTCTATATTGTTGGTTCCAAAACCATCTTGGGGCATAAGGATATCCTGTCCGCGGAATTTCGTCGCCGCAAACATGCTTGTCAAAAATTGTGCGTATTGGGCGGGATTGCAGAGATGGGGAGCTTCATGGTTGATTTTATAATACGGGCTTAAAACAAGCGACCGATCAAGGGATATTGGTGTTCCGTTCTTGTCAACATATGAAGCTGCCTGAATAGCCTCAATGTATTGGTTGAGATGTGACGACATCACCTCCCGATATTGATCTGAACTGTCTTGGATGAAAGGAAGAATTGAGGAAAGGCGTGAGGGGATGAATTTGTTGGAGTTATAAAACTCCTGGATAAAATACCAGCCGCATATGAGCTCACTGTAATCAATATCCTCAGCATCAGAAAGTTCCTGAACTTGCTTAGCGATGCTCTTTAAGGTTTCTTTGGCTTCCTCAACATCGATTTTAACAGCGTTCTTAGCCTTATCTATGTTCGTAAAAAATTCATGTTCCGGACTACAGTATTTGTCGGATGATAAGCCGAGCATGAGTTTGATTCCATGTTTTTTAGCGGCTCGCAGACAATCCTTATAAGCGGGTTCGTTGAAACTTTTCTCTTTTGTTTCAGGATCCTCGATCATGAGAGGTTGTTGGATAATCAAATATTTCATCCCCATATATTTCATGGCACACAGTTCATCGTCCCACATTTTCTCCGTAAAAGCATTGGCCCCCCAGTCCTGCAAAAAACTCCCGGCAACCTTCCCAACAGGCCATTGTTCCAGAACATCTGGATCTTGGTTTGGGTTTGGGTTTGGATCTGGGTCTGGACTGGGGCCCGGATCCGGAACAACTCCAGGAACATAAGGAATCAACCCTGACGCGGCCACATACCCTCTTTGGGGATCCTCCGCTGTTGAATATTGAATAAACGAATAGTTGCCGGTATTGAACGTCGGCGAACTCAACCGCGTAACCCGTTCTCCCTTGTTAATAGATCCCACAACAGCATATTGATCACTTGGCCCAAAATACACATTCATTGTTTCTGTAGGCATCAGCGCCTCTTCCGAGTAATTCGGTAGCGCAGGAACATTGCCGACACCCAGGAATTGTAAAGAGCTGTTGGACACATAGCCTCTTTTTCGGCCCCTTGTGGTGTTGTATTCTATATAGGATCTTTGGTCGTTCTTTTGGAGAATGGTTACATATTCGTTGGCGTAGATTGCGCCGGCTTTGCTTTCTAAGCTGTAGGTGTAATAGACGTCGGCAGCCGTTGACGCTATGGCTAAGCCGCCTTCTTTCTGGATTAAGTTACTGCTAAGAACGTATCCTCTTTTGGCACCTTCGGGTGTGCTGTATTCGATAAAGTGATGTCCGTTTTCTTCCAGTGTAAATTGTGTGACACCTTCTTGCTCAAATACGGTTCCAATAACCGCGGTTGTTGTGTCGGGGCCGGAGTAGACGGTTGTTTGCGGGTGAACAATGTTGTTATTTCCCCGAAACGACTCTGTAACATCCGCAACAGTTTTCGACGTGTTGCGATTGATTTGGGAAACAGCAACATAGCCTCGTTTAAGAAGACCGCTGTTCGTCCAATAGCTTATATAATAGTATTCGTTTTCTATGTTGAGAATATTGATTGTGCCGTTTTTGACGACGGATCCGATGGGCGCGTACAGGGTTGCGCTTGGGCCTCCGTAAACCGTAGCGTCCGTGTTCATGATGTCGGCGGGGGGACTGTATTCATAAATATGGGGATCTTCATAACAGTTTGATCCCCTTGGCTGCATTCCCAGGTGCAGATGGATTCCGCAAGTACAACCTGTGTTGCCGACAGTGCCGAGCAATGTGCCTTCTTGGATTTGTTGTCCCGCTTTGACGTCGATTCGGTCCAAATGACAGTGCAGCAGTTTTTTGCCGATACGGGGATAGTTAAGCCAAATATATTTTGAGCCGTCGCGTTCTGTGCCGCAGCTGAGTACGACGCCTTGATCTATACCATAGAGATGCCATTTTTGATTGTTTGTGCCGTAATCTGTGCCGCAGTGATATTCGAGGCGGCTTCCGACTCTGTGGTAGCCGAAGTTGCAGGTGACATACCAGTCTGTGCGCTTAAGTATTTTGCTGATTAGTTTCATCGGGGGGCGCCTCCTCTGTCTCATCATCGAGTTTGTCTAATGATTCCCTTTGTGTCTTTTGTGTCTTTTGTGTCTTTTGTGTCTTTTGTGTCTTTTGTGTAAGTACCTTGTCTCGCGACTGGTTATCTATACAATATTTTACACAAATAGTCTTTAGCCGTCAATTCCTGTCGTTATGGATATTCCGCGCCAACCCATCCACCCCGGGGTGTCTAACGGCACTGACACATTCAATCAATCGCCAAAACGTTCAAGCCTGGTCTTTAACCATCTGAGTTTTTCACGATTCTGTACTATAAACCCTTTTCAACCTTCGACTTAGGCGGACGCCCACGCTTACGCTTGGGTTTCTGCCGCGATGTGTAAACGGGGGCGCAGCCTTCCGGTATATCA
>WRHI01000041.1 GCA_009783315.1 Peptococcaceae bacterium | reverse complement strand
TAAAGGGTTCATTTCTTAACAAGTGAATTGACTTAAAAGGATAATCTTAGAATCCGATGGGATCAACGCCAGCGGGGGCGTCATCATCAGCATTACACTTGCAGTTGTCGCCGCAGGTGCATCCGTTGTCGCCGCCGGTGCCGCCGGTGCCGCATGTGCAGTTGTCGCCGCATGTGCATCCGCCATCGTCGCTGGTGCCGGTGATTTCAGTGGCGCCATAACCGCACAGGCATCCGCCGCTTCCGCCGCAGTTACCATTGCACCTTGTTACCTTAGAACCGGCTGCTTTGCAAGTACACGATGTTGATTCTTTGCCATCGTTGCAGTTTTTGCAATCGCATTTGCACGGTCCGCATGTGCATCCGCCGTCGCCGCCGCAATTGCCGTTGCATTTTTTGCCATTAGCTAATTTACAGCTGCATGCTTTCCCTGCTTTACATTCTTTACAATGGCAGACAGTGCCGCCACAGTTATCAGCGTTTTTGACAACTGTATCAACCTTGTTCCAGGGATGGTTGTGAGAAGCTATTTTGCAATCTTTTACGCTGCAGGCAAACAAGCTGGCAGGAATAACCAAAGTAAGCAGCAATGCCAGTAAGGTTATAATAGCTAAATATTTCTTCATAATCTTTTTCCTCTCCTCATGTCATCATATTATGACTATATTGTGTAGCGATCCTGGTTCCGCCTTGTCAGTTCTTCTTGGGAACCAACGTCGGCGTCTCATTTGGCTGCTGCCGAAAAGTGAACTCTTTCACTGTAATGTCAGCATCACTCCTTTCAAATATCAATAGCACTTGTTAAGAAATTCATCAATCAGGTTCATAGGGCCATAATGACCACAAAATTTACCCTGGCTAAATTAAACAATAACTGAAGCAAAAATGCAACACTCTCCCATAACAGCAAAATTCAATAAATTTCAAGTATAGTATAGATAAAATTAAGAATAAGATAAGTATTAAAAACCAATGAATGAACTAATGGAATTTATAAGTCTGAGAGGCTCGGTTAATCAAAATCCAGAATCCCGGTTAAATTAGAGCAAACCCTTGATATAAAAGGAGGGCGACCTGATGGAAAATATAAATATAAACCATATAAATAAGTGGAATCAATTCTTCCGATGAAACGTCTCCCATGGCCATTTGGCCATTCACAAGAATTCGACAATAAATTCAATAAAAACGATATTATATTTTTGAGGATTGCTGGAAATCTGGAAGAAAAAGCTTTCCTAACCCGGTTAATAACCCGCAAAGATTAAATCCTCCTTGACACCAGAGTGGCTGCCTCAACATTCCGCTTAACCGCCGTATCCTGCCATCCCCGGCACTTGGCGCGAACCTGAGTCACATAATCCTTGTCCTGGAGCATAGACGCCAGATTAATTTCCACACTCCACAAAGCGGCGTTAAAAGAACCAAGAGCCAAAGACGCCGCCACGCCCACATCGCTGACGACATTCTTATTGCAAACCGGCGCCAGAACGCAAGCCAGTTCAATCACCCGCAACGTGTTTTCTGCAATCGTCAGCGGCGACTCAGTCGCGTCAAAATAAGCCAAACGCAATTTCGCTGCACGCTCTTGCTTTTCTGTCTCAGTGGCACGCGGCAAACGCATAGTTTCCATAAAAGCGTCAAAAACAGCAATATCCCGAGATACCCCCTCTTGCAGCCGCTGCAAACACGCCGCGGCTTCCCGCTCCACAGACGCCGCCCTCTGTAAGTCCTTCTCGCCCACAGACTCGCCGGTGGTCAAACGCGCCGCCATGCAAAGCATCGCCGCCGCCAAAGCTCCGCTATACGCCGAAGCGCTGCCGCCTCCAGGCGTCGGCGCCGGGCCGGCCGCCTCCCGCAAAAATCCCTCAAGCGTCCACTGCATAACACTCATGAGCCAAACCTCCTATGCATCCCTTTCAGAACATTTTGAAGCAGCAAAACCGTCGTCAGCGTCCCCACGCCGCCCGGAACCGGCGTAATCAGCGAAGCCCGCTCTGCCACCTCGTCAAAAACAACATCTCCCCGCAGCCCTTCGTCTGTGGGCGTCGTACCCGCGTCAACCACAACAGCCCCGGATCTTACCATATCCCCCCGCAACAACCCAGGTCTCCCCACAGCCGTAATCACAACATCTCCCAGCCGCGTTACCGTGCCCAAATCCCGCGTATGAGAATGACAGATCGTTACCGTAGGATTGTGACGCAAAAGCATAAAAACCAAAGGTTTCCCCACAGTTTCCCCACGCCCCACCACGACAACATGCTTACCCGCCAAACGCACGCCGCCCCGGAGAAGCATCTCCAGGCAACTCATCGGCGTAGCCGGAAAAAGTCCATCCTCACCACTAAGAATCCTGCTGCGATTAACAGGAGACATCCCATCCACATCCTTATCCGGATCCAAAGCAGCCAAGACCAGACCCTTGTCAACACCCGCCGGCAAAGGCATTTCTACAAGAATGCCTCCCACAGCCTCATCGGCATTAAGGCGCTCAATCAGCGCCAGCAAATCCGCCTGCAAAGCAACCGTATCCTTCAAATCGGCCAAAACATGCACATCACAAACCATGCCCACATCCTGACAAACCCTCTGTTTTGCTGCCAAATAAGCCTGGGACGCCGGATCCGCCCCAGCCAGCAAAACCGCCAGCTTCGGCGTATATCCCCGGGCTCTCCAATCAACGACCTCCCGCCTCAATTCATCCTTAATGGTCAAAGCCATGCTTTTGCCGTCTAGAATCCCAGCCATTACAACGAACCCCCCCTTTTAATCAATGGACAATAACAATGGACAATGGACAATGGACAATGGGGACAAGAGACAATGGGGACAAGAGACAATGGACAAGGCTGATATCCTTCAGCCTGTGGACCAATGGATAATGGGGAACAGTTAGAGCGTTTCCTACTGCCTTTCCTATTCTCAGCTATCAAATACCAATTGTCAACTGATTAAGCTTTGTCCCAACGCGATTCCCCCGTCCCCCGGCGGCAGCTGCCGCGCGCGATGTACCGTCCAGCCTTTCCTGACGAGAAAAGCCTCCAACATTTCTGTAAACAGTTTGTTCTGAAAAACACCTCCAGCCAGAACCAATCTTTTATCCGTCCACGTCTGTTCCAGGTATCGCCCCAGACCCCAAGCCAAAGAAGCGTGACACTTCCAGGCTAACGCGTCACGGCTACGGGAAACGTCAGCCCCTTCCGCCTCATGAGCGCGCGAAATGTCACGCCACAAGGCCGCGAAAAAATCCCGCAGCCCGAAGATATCCGTTTCTTCCCCGTCTTGTCGGTAGCGTTTTAATGGATAGAGACGATAATCGTTATGTTCTGCATCTTCCCATAAATCACTGAAAACCTCGAGATGCGTTAGCCCATCATGATCATCCCGCCCATTCCCCCCGGCAAACCCCCGCTCCTCACGTCGCTCCCATTCCCGCCGCCAGGCTAGATTCTCCAGCTCCATCGCCGCCTGAGCCTCATATGTAACCTCATAACACACCCCCAACAGAGCCGCCATCACATCAAACAAACGCCCGGCGCTGGAAGTCAGATCGATCCGGATATCTTCCGCAACCTGAGCCCGCAGCAGCGTTTTCTCCGCCTCACTCAGCCTCCGCCACACAACCAAATCCTCCCAACCCGCATCCGGCTGCAGCCACAGAAAATAAGCGTAAGCTGTTCTCAACGGAAACCTAACGCCCGCATCCCCGCTCGGCAACGGTAAATACTGCAAATGGGCCCGGCGGACAAAGGAACGAGCGTCCCCCCACAGAACCTCGCACCCCCAGATTCGGCCATCCGTTCCATAACCCGTGCCGTCAGCCACAAGACCCAGCGTCGGCTCCTTCAAACCATGTTCTCCCATCACACTGACCAAATGCGCGTGATGATGTGCAGCCTCCCGAATCTCAACCCCGCTCTCCCGGCTCCGTGCTTTAGCCCAGCGGGTTGTAGCATAACCCGGATGAGCGTCATGAACAATCAGATCAGGACGGAAATGCAGCAAAGCCCCCCAAGAACCGACCTCCTGACCAAAACGGTCAAAACTCAATTTATCGGACATCTCCCCCAAATAAGGGCTCAGAAAAGCTTGTCCCCGCTGAAAAAAACAAAAAGCGTTCTTCATATCCGCGCCCACAGCCAGAACCACCCTGTCCTCAACGGCATCCACCCGCGCAGCCTCAAACGCCGACTCAGACCCAGACCCAGACTCCGGCAACGTGCCCACCACCGCCGCCCGTGTCTCCCCGAACCCCGAACTCTCAGACCCCGATCTCTCGGATCCCGAACTCTCAGACCCCGAACTCTCGGATCCCGAACCCACGAACCCCGAACCCACGGTCAACGGCAAAGGCACATATCCCCGTGCCCGGCGATAGAACGTCATCTCCCCGCCAATCTGACGCACAACAGAATCATCGCAAGGATGAAAAATCTCCCGATCATGCAGCAAAAACCCATCTGCCAATCCATCAAGCTTATCAAAAGCTTCCTCATTGTGATAAATCAGCGGCTGACCGCTCAAATTGGCGCTCGTCAGCACAAGAAAAGAAAACCCCTCCTGCATCAGCAAAACATGCAGAGGCGTATAAGGCAGCATAACCCCCAAAGAATCCAACCCCGGAGCAATATCATCAGCCAACAGACTTTTCTCCAGCAACAGTGGCTCATCCCGCCGGCGCTCCAACAAAACAATAGGGGCCGCCGCCGACGTCAGCCAAGCCGCCTCCAAATCATTCATATAAACCACACTTCGCGCCAACGCAAGATCGGCCGCCATCACCGCAAAAGGCTTAGCTCCCCTCTCCTTGCGCCGCCGCAGCAAACGCACCGCCTCCTGATTGCCGGCGTCACAAGCCAAATGAAACCCACCCAGACCCTTCACAGCCACAATCCCGCCATCCAGCAACACCCGCCCCACCCGGGCCAAAGCCTCATTGCCGAACAACCGCAACCTCGCCGTCCCCGCTGCCTGAGCCGAACCGCAAAAAACCAACTCCGGTCCACAACACCGGCAAGCCACAGGCTGGGCATGGAAACGCCTATCCTCAGGATCATGGTACTCCCCGGCGCAATCCCCGCACATGGCAAAAGCCGCCATCGTCGTCCGGGCGCGGTCATAAGGCCGATCCCGGACAATCGTATAGCGCGGTCCACAATTGGTACAATTGGTAAAAGCATACCCAAACCGGCGATCCTTCCGGTCACGAATCTCCCTCAAACAATCGGCACAAACCGCCAGATCCGGCGAAATCAAAACATCCGGCGTCTCCGTCTCACAACTGGCCACAATAGAAAAATCCTGGAACCCCAGCCCAAGGGAGCGCTCCACAACAACACAGTCAATCACCGCCAAAGCCGGTTTCTCCTCCCTAACCCGCCGGACAAAACCATCAAGATCGTCCCCCTCGGCATGAATCCGTACGCCGCCGCCCGTATTGCTCACCCAACCACAAATCCCCATCTCTCTGGCCAAACGATAGATAAAAGGCCGCATACCCACGCCCTGAACAACGCCCGAAAGAAAGACCAATTGACAATTGTCACCTTTTCCCATACTGATACCACCGATCATACCCTTGCCTCTTGTCCCCATTGCCATTGCCCATTGCCTCTTGTCCCCATTGTCCATTGGTCCACAGGCTGAAGGATATCAGCCTTGTCCATTGTCCCTTGTCCCCATTGTCCATTGTCCATTGTCCATTGTCATAGTCAACTGTTCCAAAAGGGCGTCAGCCGAAACGTCAGTATTAATAATATGCTGTTCCTTCAAAAACGCCACCGACGCTTTCATCGCCAAGATATCCCGCTCCTCCAGCCTTGCAGCGAAAGAAAACTTCGGATAAAGAGCCCTCACGCTTTCTGGCGGCATATCAACAGCCGCCGCGCACAACATCAGAACCTCCTCCTCATGGACAGCCATATAATCCAGGCACGCATCATGGGCCTGCAAAAAGAGCTCCGCCAAATCAGGATACTTTTCCAAGAACGCCGACCGCGCGGCAATAACCGTTTGTCCAAGAATAAGCCCCTCCGCCGTTCTCAGCAGAGCAGCATTTCCTGAAGCTAAAGCCTTTGACAAAAGGGGCTCCGGCAAAACAGCAGCGTCAACATGGCCGCCAATAAGAGCCGCCAAAGCATCAGGAGAATCCAGATTTACAACCTCCACATCGTCCGCAGTCATCCCCGCCTCCGCTAAAGCCTTAACAATCATCTCGTGCAGCATCGTCCCTTTCGTCACGGCAACTTTCCCGCCCCGCAAATCCTCCATAGAACCGACATTTTCCGCCGCCACCAGCCCAATCGCTTCAGGAAACTGAGAGAACCCCGCCATAATTTTAATATCGATGCCGGCGGCCTTCGCAATCAGAACACTCAAAGAGTTAAAAGACGTAGCAATATCAATCCTGCCCGAAGCCAAAGCCTCGGAAATCTCCGCCCCGGCCAGCTCGTGCCAAACAACAGAAATCCCCTCCCGGGCAAAACGCTCCTCCAGAATCCCCTTTTCAATCGCCACAATACTAGGCGCATTAATAGGCCGCGAGGCAAAAGAAACACGCAATTCAGTCAAAGGTTTCTCCTGACTGCCCGCGCATCCTGTCCCCAAACAAAAGCCAACAACAAGCAAAAACGAAACCATAATTAAGAAAAAAGAATTAAGCCTCATATTCCACACTCCACAAACTGCTGTTCCATTGTCAACAGGCCCTTCACCTGCAGAAGCAACTCAACAAACTCAGACGAACCGGGATCCCGGGGATAAGGCAAATCCACAGTCAGCTCCCGCAGAATCCGTGCCGGACGGTCTCCCAACACCAAAACCCTCTGGCTGAAAAGCAAAGCTTCCGTGATGTCATGAGTCACCATAAGAACAGTTTTTCCTGTTTTCTGCCATAGCACCAGCACATCCTCCTGCAGCTTGCTTCGGGTGCGGACATCCAACGAAGAAAAAGGCTCATCCAGCAGCAGCACAGGCGCCTGCCAGGCCAGCGCCCGTGCCAGAGCCACCCGCTGGGCCATTCCGCCCGATAAATGACGGGGATAAGCTTTCGTATAGGCCGACAACCCAACAAAATCCAGGTTCTCTTTCACAATGGCGCGAACCTCCGCCCGCGGTTTCCGCCCGGTCAACCCAAAAGCCACATTGCCCGCCACCGTCAGCCAGGGAAAAAGACGGGGTTCCTGAAACACCATAGCCCGGTCAAAACCAGAACCGCTCACAAGGGTACCCTCAACATAAACCTCACCCCCGTTCACATCCTCCAACCCGGCCAGACACCGCAAAAGCGTCGTTTTACCGCAGCCGCTGGCCCCCACAATAGATACAAAAGCCCCGCGGGAACAGGCAAAAGAAACACCGCGCAGAACCTCATGGCTTTCTTTCTTGCGCACATAGGTCTTATCAAGACGACGAACATCCACCCCCGGCGCATTCATGAGCGGCCTCCAGCTGCCTGCCACGGCATCAAACGTTTTTCCAGATAACGCAGCACATTATCAAGCAGAGCCCCGGCCAAGCCAATAATAAAAATCGCCAAAAAGATCTTATCCGGCTGAGAATACTGCCGTCCTTCCGCGATAAGTCCCCCGATCCCCGAAGACTTCTGAATAAGCTCCGCCCCCACCAAAGCGCGCCACGAATTGCTCAGACCCAACCGAAACCCAACAAACAGAGGACCGGCAGCCGAAGGCACATTCACCCGCCAAATCATCTGCCAACGAGAAAGCCTAAAAGAATGAGCCGTCTCACGCAAAAGCGGGTCGAGACTCTGCACCCCTTGAACAGTATTTAAAAAAATAGGGGCAAAAGCCGAATAGGTAATGACGGCGATTTTTGCCGGCTCCTCGAACCCCAGCCAGAGAATAAAAAAAGGAATCCAAGCAATCGGCGGAATCTGCTGAAAGAAGGCCAGCGTCGGCATTAACAAACGGCGCAGAAACCGAATCTGTCCCAACAAAAACCCCAGCGGGATCGCCAAACACAGAGCCATCAAAAACCCGCTGCCTAAACGAAAAAAACTCGCGGACATATGCCGGCCCAAACTGCCGTCAGCCAGCATAGAGACGAACATAGACCAAACCGCCTGGGGACTCGGAAACATAAGTGTGTTCAGCCAATTCATGTGGTCGGCCAAAACCCACAATCCGACCAACAGACAAGGAATGATCAACCCAATGAGTAACAAGAGGAGTTTCTTCATGTTCAAGATTTTCTTTTGCCCTTAGTATTCCTTTTCCTATTTTTAGAAGAGTTTCTCTTGGCGTTATGGCCGTAATTTTTGCTCGGACTACCGGGTCGGCTGTGTTGAGTATTCAAAGACTCTTCGAGGGCGGACAATGTGATTGCTTTTTCAGGTACAATCCTAATCGTTTTTTCGTCTTCAGAATAAGCGTCAGAAGCCTCATCCGCTTCGTCGTCATCCGAGCCGCTCTCATCCGAGCCGCTCTCATCCGAGCCGCTTTCACCCGAGCCGCTTTCACCCGAACTGCTTTCACCCGAACTGCTTTCACCCGAGGCGCTTTCACCCGAGGCGCTAACATCAGCTGTGTCTTCACCCGAACCGCCATCAGCCGCGTCGTCATGAACCGTGCCGAGGCCGCTTTTTGTTTCAACAACATCACCTGAGTCTATTTTGGCAGTATTGAGGAGAGAGGCTGTATCTTCGTTAAGCCAACTCACTATTTCTGCTTCAAATGAATTCTCAGCACCAGTATCAGAAATGCTCTCATCGCTGATTATGTCCATTTTGGCAGCGTCAAGCAGAGTTGCGGTGTCTTCGGCAAGCCAATTTATTGTTTCCAGAATCGGTTCGATTGACTCATCGTCCGATCCGGCGTCAATAATACTTTCTGATTCTGGAGCCACATCCACATCCATATCCGCATCTGGTACAGCCATCATATCTATTTCCGGCACTGTATCCGTCTCCGCAGTGGTATCCTTCTCCAGCGCCTCAGCCGCATCTGCTTCCAACACGACGGATGACTCCATTGCCAGTGGCTCTTCGTACGCTATCTCTAATTCAGCTTCCGGTTCTGCCGCAACTTCCGGTTCTGCCGCAGCTTCTGGTTCTGCCTGAACTTCCGGTTCTACCACAGCGTCTGGTTCTGCCGCAACTTCCGGCGCTGCCTCAACCTCATGGTCAATTAACACTTCCGGTTCTGCCTCAACTTCTGGTTCTGTTTCCGCTTCTGGTTTCTCTCCTGGTTCTGGCGCCATATCCGGATCCGGTTCCGGTTCCGGCTCCGGCTCAGGAACACTCGTTGCAACCGATTCCGAAATTCTCACGGTTTTCTCAAAGGGCAAAGCTGCCCCCTCGGGGATTTCGACAGTTTTCTCCGGCTTTTCCGCCGGCGTTTCGGGCGCAGTTAAGGCAGAGGGCGCAGCCGCAATTTCAGCGACTGGAGTCTCCGAGGGAACACCATCAGCGTCCGGGGAATCACTATCCGGCAATAAAGTGTCAGCCTTCTGGAAAACCGATTCAATGAACGCAATTTCATTGATTGTATCATCATCAGCGTCAAAAACTCCGGAAAGCAAAGAATCAATATCTTGAAAAGGTATTTCGGCTGCCCTTTCTTGCTCTTGTTCCGATACCATAGTTGTATTACTTTGTCCGGAGGCGCCGCCGGAATCGTACACCGCGTTCTCCTGCGCAACCGACCAATCCGGTGCGCGCAGCTGAGAGACCTGACCCAAATCGGCGTCCGGTAAAATATCATTCCAGGACAAATAAGGCGGAACAGTCGAAGAATCCGGCTCCTTACCCCGGGTTTTGGCGTCAAACCCGATTAATATCGTCTCAACCTTATCATGAATATTGCCGCCAATAGCGGTAACGCCATTTGCTATCAAGGAACCGGTTCTGACAAAACCCCTCTCAAAGACCGTCCGAAACATCGGCGTAGCAACTTCCTCAATAAACGCGCCAATATTATCCGGTATTGAACCTTTCTGCTTATGTTCCGATTCCGGCAAACCCTTTGGCGCCTTTTCCTCCTGGGTATGAGCGGAGGTTCTCTGATGAACCGGAGCTTTCTGCGGAGGGACTGTGCCGGTCAAAGTTGAAGGCACATAATTCACCGGCTCGGTGGTTCGGCCCTCGAACCTTGCGCCGCGATCTGTCGAATCAATCAAATCAGGAGCCTTCCCATTCTGTTCAGCTGTTTCCGGCGCAGGCGTTGCTGCCGGCATATTGGCCGCTACCGTCGCAATTGACGCCGCCGCCGCTGCCGCTGCCGCCGCTGCCGCCGCTTTTCCGGCCGCAGACGCTTCTTCCGGAGACATTCCCTGAGCCGTCATGGCCGCTTTTTCCTTCTCGGCGACCTCAGCCAGCATTAATGTCTCCAACAAAGATCCTCTCATGATCCAAGTCGGTTCGTCAACAAGAGAGTCGTCAACGTTGTATTTCTCGCTATGCTTATCCAGAATCTGAATGCGATTCTGCTCCTCGACATCTTCAACACCTGGCGCCCTGGCGGCAAACCAACAGGTAACAGCAAACAACAGCAAAAGCAAAATACCGAGAATCGCCTTGCTTCCAAAAGCCTGAATATACAATTCATATAAAGGAATCATTTCCAGAATGCGCAGCGACATGAGCATGCAAGCAACAAACAAAGCAAGATAAATAACCGCTAAAACCCGCAAAAAAACCCTGCTCAAGGGCATTCCCCTCCCTCAGAAAACTTGCTGCTGTTTCTGTCGCAGCATTCGTTCAACACACGCAAAAAAACATGGACCGCATTCTCCGGAAAAACCACATCACCGATATCAACGCGGCTGAAGCCGCCGTGATAATCGCTTCCGCCCGTCGCCGCCAGAGCCAGCCGGCGACCCAAACACTCATAGACCCGGATCAACTCATCAGCATCATACCAGTAACCGTAATAAACCTCAAGGGCCGTCTTTCGCAGAGTCAACAACTTCTCAACAAAAATGTAGTCCTGCAAAAGACCGGGATGAGCGATAACCGGAAGACCGCCCTCACTGCTGATCAGATCAACCAAATCCGTAAAAAGCGGCGGCTCATAGACAGCCAGAGAGTCCCTATCGCAAGCCGAGGCAACGATCTCCCTGAGAGTCTCTGACGAATAATGAGGGTAAATTTTGCGCAAACCATACATAACATGAGAATGCGTCTTCGTCGCTGAACTCAATTGGGATGGCCCTTCATCCGAGGACCCTTCATCCGGCCAAACCAGATTAACTCCCATCCGGCGCAATCGCTGAACCAAATGATAAGTGGCCTGTGACCTTTGTTCACGCAGTTCCTGCACCCTCCGCAAAAAGCAATTACGCGGACAAACAGAGAAATAAGCCAAAAGATGAACATCACGACCCTGACAGCGGGTCAGGAACTCCACCCCCGGAATCAGGCGGATATGAAGAGACTCAGCCAACGCCGTCAAACGTGGAGTTACAGTCACATGTTCGTGATCCGTAAAAGCCATCAATTCGACATTCTTTTCATACGCTCTCTCTAAGAGGAGCTCCGGAGAAAGCAATCCATCAGAAAAAGTAGAGTGAATATGAAAATCGGCTTTCATGGTTGCTCCTTGATTGGCGTATATCTATTGACTTTCATTTTGTTATTCTGCCCTACCCGAAGAAATCCTCCTCACAATTTCATTATAAAAAAATATGAGGTTATAGACAGGAGAGGAAGGGTTTGTCAATTGGTCCACAGGCTAAAGGATATCAGCCTCGTCTATTGTTAACTGCCATTAAGGTCTTGCGGCAAAATCATTTTTAGATCTTCGCGGCTTAGGGCATTCATTCGGCTTTGCCCGATGAGGCGAACAGCTTGGCGGCGAATGGATTGTTCAATCAAATTGCGGACAAGACGAGCGTTGCCGGCGTAACAATGCTCGTTTTTTTTGGTATCAAGAGTTTTGCCGAAAGCGGCCCGGGCCTCGGCGTCAAAAACATAATCCCGCTGTTTTAGGAAAACATCAGCAATCAACAGCAGCTCCTTAATGGTGTAATCGGGAAAATCCAAGTGCAAAGGGAACCGGGAACGCAGTCCGGGATTGGTTCGCAGGAATTCTTCCATCTCCGACTTATACCCGGCCAAAATAAGAACAAAATCATTCTTGCGATCCTCCATTGCCTTAACCAAAACATCAACAGCTTCTTTGCCGAAATCCTTCTCGCCTCCCCGCATCAAAGAATAAGCTTCGTCTACAAAAAGCACGCCTCCCGCGGCCTTCTGCACCATGCCCCGTGTTTTTTGCGCGGTATGGCCGACATATTCCCCCACAAGATCCGCGCGCTCGCACTCTACCAGATGCCCCTTGCACAGAATACCCATCTCCTTAAAAAGATCCGCCATGATCCGAGCTACTGTGCTTTTGCCCGAACCCGGATTCCCGGAGAAAAGCATATGTAGAACTAAAGGTTCCACAGCCAGTCCGTTTTCTTGGCGTTGAGCGCGGATGAGAGTCATAGCCCGGATCTCTTTAACGAATGTCTTAACCGGACGCAGCCCAATTAAATCATCCAGCTGCTTCATGACGCCGCTGTCTTCCTGATCCTCTTTGCGGCAAATTCTCGAAGAGGAAAACTCATCAAAAATCACTCGAACCGTCATGTCAACCTCCTCCGAACCGGCCAAAAAAACAAATACCTTTCCAGCGCTTCACCACGAAGGTTGTCAAGGTATTCCTTCATCGAGGATCAAGATTAACAGGATTAATATAAAGAAGCACAAAACCATCCAGGGCTTGCTATGCTGCTTTATCAACGCCTTAGATTATACTTATGATTCTATGGAATTATACTTCAGAAAGATTCTTCTATTCAAGAGAATTATTCTTCTTCAACAACAGGCGGATTGAGGTTTACGGGGCGCATAGGCGAAATCGTCGACACCGCGTGTTTGTAAATCATCATCTGTTTTCCTTCGGAATCGAGAATAATGATAAAATTATCAAACCCTTTTACCATTCCCTTGAGTTGAAATCCGTTAACGAGATAGAACGTCGCCGGGATGCTCTCTTTTCTAATGTGATTAAGAAAAAGATCCTGCAACTTAACTGATTGGCTGTTCATCAATTTCCCTCCGATACCAAATCTTTTATATCTTAAAATTTTACAGGAGAATTACGATATATGCAAGCGTTCAGAAGGATATTTAATATTTCTCTTTTCGACAAAATATTTATATCATACCAAACCACCCGGGGATCCCTCTTGAACCAGGTCAGCTGGCGCTTGGCAAAACGCCGGGTATCCCGTTTGAACAGCCGCAGCATCTCCGGTTTGGTCGTGCAGCCGCGCAAAAAATCAACCGCGTGCCGGTAGCCAATGCTCCCCATCGGCTTCAGCGCGGGAGAACAACCGCTGTTCAAAAGTTCCGCGGTTTCCTCCAAAAGGCCTTGGCGGATCATAGACTCGCAGCGCTCCTCAATACGCTGGTAAAGCAAAGGCCGATCCATCTCTAGGCCCACAAGAATAACGTCCTCCAAAGGGGGATAGATTTGCTCATTAAAGCTCCTTTGCCGCGATAAAGGAATACGTGTTGACTCATAAACCTCCAAAGCTCTGATAATCCGAGCTTTGTCATTAACATGCAGCAAAGACGCAGACTCAGGATCCCAGGCCCTGAGCCGGGCGTGCAGATACGGCGTCCCCATACGCCTGGCCAAATCCGTCCACTTGGCCTGAAGATCCGGCGTGCCAGGCTGCGGAAAGTCAAAAGGATCCAGCAGCGCCCGGATATAGAGTCCCGTACCACCCACAACAATAGGCAAATGTCCTCTGGCGCGGATATCCTTCACGGCCTCCCGTGCCAGACTCTGAAACCGGGCGGCGCTGAAAGGTTCATCCGGATCCAATATATCAATCAAATGGTGAGGCGCAACCGCCCGTTCCGCCAGGGTAGGCTTGGCCGAACCAACAGAGAATCCCCGATAAACCTGGACAGAATCTCCCGAAACAATCTCGCCACCCGCGGCTTGCGCCAAAAGGAGACCCAGGTCACTTTTGCCTACCGCTGTGGGACCGACTATGACGATCATCGGCATGTTTATCGATACCTCCTTTTAGGATCCCTTCTCCAAAGCCCCAAAAGCAACAGAACTATAACGTCCGCCATCCAAGACCCTGAAGCCGAGCCGGGCAAATTCCGGGCTGTCGTTTCTTTCTTTTAGCACGACCCGACGCGCTGTCCGGCAAGCTTCTTGGACAGAGGCCACGTTTAAAGGGTCTTGGCATATCCAGGGCTTCAGCGGTCGCAGAGATGCGGATTGCTCGCGGGTGTTCCGGAACATGGGATCAAAATACACCAGATCCAGAGAGCCGGAGCCTTGGGTCTGTAAATAATCCAGATGATTGCAGGCGACAACATGGATGCGCCTCCCGGCTCGGATTAATTGGCGCCAAGCTTCGGCTTTCAGGCCCCGGACGCCTGGAGGCGCTAAGTGAGCCAGGTTCAGCAGGCCTTCTTTAATCAGCGCCGCAATAAGCGGCGACGCTTCCAAGGCTTGTACATGGCCGCCTTCACCTGCCCGCCAAGCCGCCATGAGGGCGTCGGCAGCCAGCCCCATAGTGGCGTCAACGCACTGGGCGCCGACCGGCAATGCCGCCGCCTGTAAGAATCGATCCTTCTCTCCCCGCAGTTCCCCCAGTAAGCGCAGCAGAGCCATGCCGGGATGAAAGAAAAGCTCTTCCCCTTGCCATAACACACTTGTGCGGTTGCGCGCTATTTTGAGAACAGGAGGCGCCTCGGCGTTGTTCGCCGGTTGGTTCAGAAGCTCTTCTCCATCCGTTCCTCCCGCGAAACGGATGCCCTCTTGCCGCGTGTACCAATCAAGCCTGGAGCGGAGGGCGGGTTCGTTGTGGGTTAATTTGTACTGGAGCGTTACCGTGGGGCGCGTTGTCGTAGGGAGCATCGGGGCAATCATATTTCGTTCCTCCGGACATAGGATGGATTAAAAGGAGGCTGAATACCATGCATTATTGTTATTGCCAGTTACAAGAGGATTTGAAACGACTGAGCGAACAATATTCTGGTTTTCAAGTCAGAAGCATAGGAAACAGCTGTTTGGGCAGCCCTCTCTACATGTTTAAGCTGGGAGAAGGTAGGAAACAAATTTTTTTCAGTGGCGCCATGCATGCCAACGAGTCCGTCACCACCAAAATGCTTATGCTTTTTGCAGAGAGGGTTTTGGGCTGGCCTTCTGACGCAGACCGGAAGATTCCTTTCTTTCGCAAAGCGACCCTTTGGATTGTGCCTATGGTGAACCCTGACGGCGTTGAGTTGGTCTGTCACGGGCTGGAAGCCATTGCGCCGGAATGGCGGGAAACAGTGCTGGAAATCAATGAACAAGATACTTGTTTTGACACGTGGAAAGCCAACATACGGGGTATTGATCTGAACGACCAGTTCCCTGCTTTTTGGGAAGAAGAGGTGGCGCGCCGAGGCGCTGTTCGGCCCGGTCCGGCCAATTATCCGGGATACGAACCCTTGAGCGAACCCGAATCCGTCGCTTTAGCCG
Organism: Peptococcaceae bacterium; assembly: GCA_009783315.1. Taxonomy (GTDB): domain Bacteria; phylum Bacillota; class Desulfitobacteriia; order Desulfitobacteriales; family Syntrophobotulaceae; genus WRJI01. Next base: position 10,328 of record WRHI01000041.1, on the reverse strand, counting down.
AGTTCACCTTGGAGCAGGAGTTTGACAGGGCCATTGCCTGGCACAGTCAAGGTGAAGAAATTTATTGGGGTTACAGGGAGTTTGAACCTCCCGAATCCAAGCGTCTCGCAAAAAAAATGGCCAGAGCCAGCGGTTACACCGCCATCCGTAATGTAGACAGCGATGCCGGCTACAAAGACTGGTTTCTCATGCGGTTTGGCAAACCGGCTTTCACCATCGAGTGTGGCTTGGGAGTCAACCCTCTGCCCGCTGAAGACGCCCCAGACATTATGGAAAAATGTTGGGGAATACTTTCGATGGGCCACTGACGATTCAGATGAAGGCTTTTTATTTCTCACCACCCTAGCCCCTATCCCCTAGCCCCTAGCCCCTAGCCCCCAGAGAAACGATTTGGAAGGTAAGGCACCTCGAAGTGACACCCTTACCTGCCAAACCGTTTCTCTAGTTCTTGGCGGGGAAAAGGGATGAGCAGCGGTCTGCCGTGAGGGCAGCTGTATGGATTGCTGACCTTTCCGAGCTTGCGGAGCAGTTCGCTCATTTCGGCCAGACTGAGAGCGTCGTGAGCTTTAACCGAGTTGCGGCATGCCAACACGAAGATCCATTTTTCTAGGAGATCGGGCAGACTCGGCGCTGTCGCGTTTGTCAAAACCTCGTCTAAGAAGCGGTGGAAAACCTCTTCTGCCTCTGGTTGGCCCGAACCGACAGGTACGCCGCGCAAAAGATAAGTCTTGGCGCCGAAATCCTCCACCAAAAAACCCATCTCCCGCAGCTGGGGCAAGTGTTCAAGCATCGCTTGTTCTTCCCGCAGCGTTAGATGCACAACCAGCGGCGTCAACAGCATCTGGCTGGCTGATTCGCTCTTGTTGGCTTGTTCGAGGAATTCTTCATAACGGATTCTTTCGTGAGCGGCGTGTTGATCGATTAAATAGAGAGCGTCGCGTCCCTCAGCCACAATATAGGTCGAAAACAGCTGTGCCAAGGGACGTAAGCTTTGAAAAAACACTTCATTTTCGTTGACAGGCAAAAAAAGCTCCTGTTCCGTCCAATTCATAGCCGCTTCAAAGGTGCCCGTTCCATGTGCCGTTCCTGTTTCATTATCACCTGACCCATTGGCGGAACCCGGTCTGACGGAATCGGAATCCTGCTTGCCGGTGCCGGAATCCTGCCTGCCGGCACCGGGAGCGCGATTGCGGGCTGCGCCTCCATCTGAACTCTCGGTCAGAAACTGTGTGATCGAAATTCCTTCGCCAAAATGAACCCGCGGATTTTTTTTATTAGTCAGGCTGTTAATCTTTTTGGCCAACTGATCGGAAACAGGTAATTCGCCAGACGACTGGTAGTCTGATGGATTTTCCGCAATCATTTCAGGAGGCGGCGAGGATATATCCGGCTCATCTCTGCTTGCCATGTCGGAGGTAGCGTTGACCTCCCCGGAATCTACCGGGTTTGTGCCGGTGGCGTCTGAGCTTACAGAGGGTGCGTTTGCCTGACCGGGATTTGCTGGACTTATGCCGGGTGACTTCTCGGCTGCCGTGCTTGTTTTCGCTGGATCTGCTTCGGCAGGCGCGATTGTTTCAGCGGGATTCACTGTGCCGGTAGGTGCTGCCGTTTCAGGAGTCAAGGCCAGGCTTTCCGTACCAAGCCACATTCTCCCCAGAGCCTGACGAATGGTTTCCCGCAGGCGTTCAATGATGAGACGTTCCTCGTGAAACTTAATTTCTGTCTTGGCCGGATGGACGTTAATATCAACCGACCCTTGGTCAAGAGCAAGCACAAGCACCGCCGCGGGATGGCTGCCCGACGGCACAAAAGTATGATAGCCTTCGCGCAGGGCCTGGGACAGAACCTTAGAGCGAACAACACGCTTGTTAATAATAAAGGTTTGGAAGTTTTTTGCGGACCGCGCCAAATGCGGCGGCGCGATGAACCCACCGACAGACAGACCCTCGTAGATCCCTCCAACCTGAATCAGGTTTCTGGCCAATTCCTTATCCAGGATCTCCGCCAAAACATCGCGCAGTTCACCGCTCCCCGACGTCTGAAAAACCACACGTTCGGGATGAGCCAGCGTGAAAGCGATGTCCGGCCGAGTCATTGCCAGCTTACCCATCATATCCGCAATGAGCCCAAACTCGGTCCCGTTGGATTTCAAGAACTTCAGCCTTGCCGGCACACGCTCAAAAAGCCGGCGAACCGTCACCGTTGTTCCAATCGGGCTCCCGCAGGTTTTTTGCTCAACGCAAATACCCGCCTCCCAACGACAAAGCGCTCCGGCCACATTGTCCGAGGGTCGGCTGATAATCTCCAATTCAGCAACACTGGCAATACTCGGCAGCGCTTCCCCGCGAAACCCCAGCGTATCCAGCGTAACCAAATCCTCAAAATCCTGAATCTTGCTCGTGGCGTGAGGCAAAACCGCCTTAACAACCTCCCCAGCCGTCATGCCCATGCCGTTGTCACGCACCCGGATAAAAGGCGCACCCCCCGCTTCCACCGCAACATCTATGCGCGACGCCAAGGCGTCGATAGAATTTTCTACCAGCTCCTTCACCACAGAACAAGGCCGTTCAACGACCTCCCCAGCTGCGATCTGGTTGATACAACCCTCAGATAAGAAATGAATACGCGACATAATACCTCCGAGGACAATTGACAATTGACAATGGACAATGGACAATGGGGACAAGAGGCAATGGACAATAACAATTGACAATGGACAAGGCTGATATCCTTCAGCCTGTGGACTAATGGACAATGGGGACAAGAGGCAATGAGCAATGGACAATGGGGAAAGGAACATTTAGACTTGGATGTAGATAATTCTCGACAAATTGTCTGTTTTCCTTCTTTAGTCCAAACTGTGAGGAGTGTGAACAATTATTGACGTCCAACAAGAATTCATCGAAGGTGCCCTTGGCGAGAGAATCCACTTGACAAAATTCCTTCCTGATGCGCCAACACGGGTTATCCTCGGGGTCCATGGCCTTGGGGAATTCGGCGGGCGCTATCATAAGTGGGCGGAGAATTTCGTCGAAAACCAATGGGCGTTCTATGTGCACGACCAGCGTGGCCATGGCAAAACCCCAGGGAAACAAGGCATCGTATCCTCATACGATCTCTTTCTGAAAGACATTGACTGTGTGCGCCGCGCCGCCGCCGCAGAACACCCCGGACTGCCCGTATTTCTGCATGGCCACAGCATGGGTGGCAATATCGTTCTCAACTATATCCTTAAAGGATTCGCCGGCGACACCGGCGCCGACGGCTCCTCTCTTCCTCCTATAACCGGCGCCGTGGTCATCAGTCCATGGCTCAAAGCGTTCGGGCAGCCGCCCAGGTTTCTTATCAAACCCCTACGGGTCCTGGGCGGAATATTCCCCAACTACACCTACAAAGCGCGCATAAGCGGCTTATCCAGGGACGCCCGGCATCTCACCGACATAGACCCCGAATCCTTGTTGCACAGCCGGTTAGGACTCAAAATCATCTGCCAGATCATTCAAGCAGGAGAATACGCCCTTGCCCACGGAGACAAAATCAACCTACCCACCCTGCTCATGAGCGGAAAAGCTGACACGGTTGTCTCCCCCGCCGCCATAGACGCCTTAGCGCATAAAGCCGGAACCCGGATCGAATACAAATCCTGGGATATGTACCACGAGCTCCACAATGATATTGGCCGGGAGGACGTTTTTCTTCGGGTGAAACAGTTTATTGTCCATTGTCCACAAGCACAACCCGGTTCATAGGAGAATCCTCATCAATAAAGCAATCATAAATCCTTTCAGCGGCCAACCGGCACGCATCACAAGTCCCAAAAGGAATCCGCACAATGACGCCCCTTTCCAACGTCATAGAATTCCGTGTCATCATCAGCACCGTGCCGCCGCAATCCCGGCAAGGCCGGATATATTCCCGGCGTTTCTCCATGAAATCATCCGTATCATAGAAGAACTCGACTTCCCGGTAGAACCAATTCGGTGACGGCAAGAAGCTCTCCGTTACCCGCTGCCATTCATGATGAACCTGCTTGCGGGCCTCCTCCAAGTCACGGAAATACTCTCGCACAGCCGCGCCTTTCACTTCCTCACAGGACGGGGCATAATACTCTCGTACCCCTGAATAATCGGCGCCGCACAAAGCCAAGAAAATCGCCATATTGACATAAGGCAACGCTCCCTGAATCGAATATCCGCCTTCCAGCACCGCCAAATCCGGGCGCAAGACCTCGGTGATTTTGCCGTACCCCTTCGCCGTTACATTCATTTCAGCCAGAGGATCAGTGAAATGATTATCTTGTCCTGCCGCGTTAATAATCATATCCGGTTCAAAAGCCGCGATTTTTGGCAGCACAATATTCTCCAAAGCATACAGAAACCCCTCATCCCCCATACCCGGCAGCAACGGAATATTCACGCAGGACCCCCAAGCGTTAGGGCCGCCCTGCTCCTCCACGCCTCCCGACCCCGGATAAATCGTCCGCCCGTCCTGATGCAGAGAAATAAACAACACATTCGGATCGTGGTAGAAAATATCCTGGGTTCCATCCCCATGATGAACATCCGTATCAACAATAGCGATCCGGCGCACACCCCGCGTCCGCAGATCATTGGCCACAATAGCCTCGCTGTTCAGCGTACAAAACCCCCGGTTGCCCCAGACCACCGCCCCGGCGTGATGACCCGGCGGCCGCACCAGCGCAAACCCGTTGGCGATCTCCTTGCGGCGCCAAGCTTCCCCCAGAACCAAAGCGCTGCCCGCCGCGATCAAATGAGCTTCCAGACTGTGCACTCCAGGCTCAGGCAAAACCGCTTGCGCTCGCGCCACCGCGTTCAAAGAACAAACAGCCGGCGCGAACTGCCTCACCCGGGGCAGATCAAGCACTCCTTCCTCAAACATCTGTTCCTGGGTATACAGCAGCCGCTCCTCCCGTTCCGGATGGGTTTCACCCAAAGACCAGTCAAAAGCAGGGAAAAAAAGTATACCCGTCTTATCAGGAACCTTCTCAGGAGCCTTCGCCTTTTTTCTCATAAATCTCTCTCCACACGGATTTATCGTTTCTCACAATCAACTGCCGTACCCTATTCCGGCTGCCGCCTTTCAGCTTACCCATAACACCCACAGGCAAATGCATGGACCCCCGGACAATATGCCCCACGGTTCGGTTATCCTCCACCTGGGGGAAATACGAAAAATCATCCTGCACGATCTCCTGAACCGTCAACCCCATCTCACGGGCCCGCTTCATCATCACACCGCGCAAAAAAACCTCCGCCTCATCATAAGGCCGCCGTTCCCTGCCCCGCCAAGGACCCGTTTCCCCCGTTTCCACAATGCGGTAAACCCCCTCCCGGGTGTCCAGATGCAGCGTCGACGTGAAAGAGGGCCGCGCCAAAGCCGTTCCTAAAGCGTTGGTGCTCTCCGCGTGCTTCGCCAGTTCCACAGGCAGAGGCATACGTTTCGCAAAAGCCGTGGCCAAAGCCGGCGCGCTGCCGCCGCTCAAATGCATATAAAAAGGCCTATCGGAGTCCTGCCGCAGCACATCCCACACCCGGTACGCCGGTTCATCCTCCCAATCCCGGCGCAATTTCCCCATGGCATCCGAGATCTTCGCCGTCATAACAGAAATAATACGTTCCGCGAAGGTCGTCAAGGCCGCGTTTTCCGCCATCTCCAGGGCGGCCTTAGAGGAACGCCGTTTCGGCGGCAGAACCGATTCCGGCGGCAAGGCCGCTAACAAAGCTTCCCGGGCCCGTTCCCGGTTGCCATAATCCGCTAACCCCAAATAGCACAAAGCATCCGTCGGCGTCAGCGCCGGACCACCCAAACAAAAAGCCGGGCCGCTACGATAATCCGCCAGCTTGATCCGCCCTCCCGCGGCGGAAACCGCCGAATCGCTGCCCACAGGCACAGAGCGCACCGCCAGAGACCGGACATTGGTCTTATACTTTCCGATACACGCCCCCAGAGAGCCCAACATGGGTTCCCCCGCCAGCACAGCGCCGATATCCGTCGTTGTGCCGCCCACATCCACAACAAAGAACGAATCCCGGTGTCCCGTCTGCGCCAGCGCCCCCAGCACACTGGCCGCCGGACCCGAATAAATCGTTTGCACCGCGCTGGCCTTATCAATAGGCAACACCCCGCCATTAGCTTTCAGCACCGAAACAGGCGCCTTATACCCTCGTGCCCGCACAGCGGTCTGCAACCCCCGGACAAAATTCTCATACAGCGAAGAGGCTGCCAGATTCAAATAACTGGTCTGAGCCCGGCGAAAAAAATTAATCTGTCCCCAGCGGTGTCCCAAAGCAAACCGAGCCCGTGGGAACTCCTCCCGCAAAAAAGCCGTCAGATTCTCCTCAAAAACCTTGTTAATATGCGAAAACTTGCCCACCACGCAAAAGAGCAGAGGATCGGGCAAATCCAGTTTTCTGAGAGTATCAACAAGAGCCAGCCATTCCCGCCGATCCGCGTCACGAACCATCCGGCCGCGAAAATCCAGCTCCCCGCTCAAACGATGAAAAGCAAAAGGCCACGGCAAAGACTCCGGCAGCAGCCCCGACCCCGGAAACAGGATCGTCTCCACCCGCGGCAGCCGCTCCTCCATAATAGCGTTGGTCACCAGCGTCGTGCTCACAGTAATCTTTTTCACATTCTGAACATCCTTAACAGCCAGGGAATCCAGGGCGTTCAGAACACTGCCAAGAATATCATCCGGTTGAGTTCTCACTTTACCGGTGCATTCAATCATCTCACCATCGACAAGCGCGATATCTGTGAAAGTTCCTCCCACATCCAACCCAATGCACTTATCCATCTATTACAGCCCCTGTCAAAACTGAATAAACTCATAATATTAATAAAAATTCTCTGTCATGGTTTGATTTCCTGCAGGGAAACGCGCTTTTCTTCAATCGTTTGTATTGGTGCTATTATCCGTACCGGCGTCATCCATATTGGCGCCGCCATCCGTATGAACGTTATCTCCCCTAGCTGGTTCATTCAAAGGATCGCGCCTGGCTCTCTCGGCATCCCAAGGAATCCACCCATCGCTGTCGTCAGACATGAACAACACGGCGCCCGTGGTATTCACAGCCAAATCATAGAGTTTGGTGTAATTGCCCTTCTCAAATTCTGTGCCGGCGCCCAAGACATAAATATAGAGGTCATCCGAGCCGTAGGGTTCCAAGGCGCTTAAGGTCATATAGAAATTCTTTTTTGCGTCCGGGTAATCCTCCAGGGTAGGTTTGGCGGCGTTCCAAGCGGTTTTCGCGTTGTCCAGGGGTCTGGAATTGTTCCCCAAATCGCCGGCCAAGTCGGCGGCTTCCACATAATAAACCTTATTATGTTCGTTGGACTCAATCACAATGGCAGGAAAACCGCCGAAATCGGGACGTCCCTTGGACGAGTTGCAAGCGACCATGAGAACCATCAACACAAGGGATATCATTAATAGAGTGACCAACAGAACCTTTTTCATAAAGTTCCCCCCGTTTATGTTTGAGATCAGGATAAGATATGTCGTGGATAAGGCCCGACTCTATTAATATGACAAAAATCCCGCAAAAATAACACGATATAGGCGTTTTTGGTTGGACAGGGTACGAGGAAGTACGAGGACGACCAGGCGGCTTCCGCAACAGAAGCCACCCCCTGGCAGCCAAAGGGTGGCATCGATTCCATTCAAGGTTCTTTGATTATATTGTTTATGCGACCCGCGACGACGTCACATTTGATATTCGTACTCAACGATTCTCAAAGCATCGTGAAAAGAGTATCCTTTTCCCATCATGTAACCCAGCATCGTGCTTTCCATAAGAGCGTGCTCTACCCCCCTGGTATTCACCTCGCGAATGCTGTGCTGAACAGCAGGGTGCAGCCTGGCGTACAAATTGCGATCCCAGGCGCCGTAGTTGTGGTGATAAGACATATAGCTTTTTCCCCTTTCCTTTTCGGTTGTTTCATGGGTATAGAGTATGTCGTTTTCCTTTATAGTGTGCGGATAGCATTCGATCTGTCCTCCATCAATTTCGTTAACTCATTTTGGGTATCTTCCCGGTAAAAGACAAACAGAAGGATTTGCGCCCTTGTCATAGCAACATAGTTCAGAATTCGATTCTTTAGCGCTTCGAAGCCGTTTATGTCGATAAGAAAGACGATTTTGGATTCCAGACCTTTGAAGGACTGTATGGTAAAATAGTTCAGGGAGTTCACCGGAAAATCATGAATGTTTTCTGCGTTATTTAGCGACAGATTGCAAAGAGATTTAACGTTGGCTAGATCGGAGTTTTCGATGCGATACTTTGACAGAATAACAATATCATTCGGGGAACAGCCGCCGCTCAACAGAAGTGTTAATTCGGCTTTGAGCAATTTCAACAATTCTTTTTGAGAAGCGTAGGACTTGACGGTTACATCTGGGCCGAGTATCTTCAGGTGCTTAGCCGGCGATATCTTTGTCATCTTTGTGGTCAGTTTGCCAATCTGTTCTGTATTCCGGCAATTAATTGTCAAAGGGATAATGGCTGGAGAACAGATCTCTTTGAGGTATTCCATGGCGAAATCGTAATTCTCGGCGGTGTTAAACATATTTTGATGAGGATCCAAGAACAGAACCCATTTCCCTTTTTCCATGCCGTTTCTGAGAAAGCTGTCCATGGTTTCCCATATGGCTACCACCATAAGATCCTGTGCTTCGTCAACAATAAGGAAGTCATATTTTTCAACATCACAGGGGTGCTGTAAAAATTGCTCAGCAAGCTCGGCGGCATTCAACCAGGCAGAAGAGTCTGATGGCAGATAATGTCCGATCAATTGATGATAAGTTCCTGCAAAACATATGTTATCAGGCGCGTTCAAAATCTGTTTGACGCTCTCCGCGATATTTCTGTTGAAGCAGATGAAAGCAACTTTTTTGTTCATGGCGATAGTTTTTCTGGCTATCTCAATGGCAAGAAGAGTTTTTCCGCTACCGGCTCCACCAGTAATGATGATTCTATCGTTCAGGCTTATGGTTTCCAGGGCGTCAAATTGTTCTTCAGTTAAAGACAGAAACTGCTGGTCAATGTGTTGCATTTCCAGACTCATAGATGGGACAACCGCGAAATCCCCTCGAAGCAAATCAAGAAGCTTTTTTATCTGCATGTCGGTCAGAAGCTGCGGTTGTCTGCTCTGTTTTTCTCGGACGACCCCGTCCCAATAATTAAAACATTTATCCAGGAACGCGCTAAAGTCCTTCATGTTCTGAGAACAATCAAACATAACTTCTGTGAGCAGATCATTCCCTCTGCCTGTAAAGATACATTCCGGGAAAACAACCGCAAAACCCATTGTGGCTTTGGATTCGGGTGAAGCTGATCCGTATATGTCAATTAAATAGTTTCTGAGACTGTAAAAACAGCCTTGGGCTTGAAGGAATGGGTTTTTGATAAGATGTTTATTGTTATTACGATCGACCGAGTACCATTGACCCGATTCACGAAAAATAGATTGTCCTCCTTTTATCTCGATACACAGCAAGCCACGTTTGGAGATGTACAAAAAATCGATTTCCGCAATACTTTTCTTCGCGTGATTTTTTTGAGTCAGTGAATGCAAGACGAAGCCATGAACAGCGTCGGAGGAGAGCCAGTCGAAGAGCATTTTTTCACTGATGGGGGTGTTGTTAGCAATGTTTGAGGGGATCATTTTTGCCATAGTTAAAGTCTCTTCTCTAATCAATTTCTGGGGATATTAGGATGATTTTATCACATCTGAGAGATTGACGCACCCCCTCTCCCTTTTCTTGCTCGCACGGGGATCAGCAAAATCGTCGGCTGTAGACGCGCCCTCGAATGGGATCACCCCCGCTCGCGCGGGGATCAGATGTTGGTGAAGAAGAAGAGAAAATCCTTAACGGGATCACCCCCGCTCGCGCGGGGATCAGAAAAGACCAACTCTATTATAACATAGAAATAGGGATCACCCCCGCTAGAGCGGGGATCAGATGGTGGAAGCTATAAGCTCCGGCGTGTTTACGGGATCACCCCCGCTCGCGCGGGGATCAGCAAAGATACACCATGACGCTGTGAACGGTCAATAGAAATACGGCATTTTTGGCCAAATAAAATACAGCATTTTCGGCCATTTAGTGTACAGCACTTGCCACCATGATTTTTGATAGTGATAACCCCCTTTCTGCTATTGTTAACGATATAGGTTTTCTAGAGCGCCAGTCTTGGGGGCCTGTTGCTGACGACTCAAATCACTTCTTGAATATCCTTTCCTGATGTGCCAGTCTGTAGCTGTCGCCGTCCATGTCAAACACCTCGCACTTGTGCATCAGCCGG
>WRHI01000040.1 GCA_009783315.1 Peptococcaceae bacterium | reverse complement strand
CCTGACGTGGCACTGTTACTGGCCAGCGCGGTATCTGCCTCCAACTCACCATTGAGTTGCGGGAAAACACCGCGGCAGAAAGCTCTGCTTATCCTTATCGTCAGTTCATGCACTTTTTAAATATGCACCCCTTGCACGAACCTGCAGTTACAGATCAGACCGATCAGACCCCAGCCGGAGGGGCAGGAGGGGGCGGTGGGGCACAGGGCGGAGCTTTTCGGGAGTGGCGGCAGAGGGTCTTAGGCCTTGGAGCGGAAAAAAAGCGCAGGCTGCCTTATTTGCGCTTTTCGCGTAAAGGCCTTAGACCCCGCGCCGCCACGAAGAACGGCTCCGCCCTGTGCCCCACCGCCCCCTCCTGCCCCTCCGGCTGGGATCTGATCGGTAACTTATTTTTCTTTGTTCGAAATTTCCTTTATTCCCAACTTGTCGCAAGGAACAGGTGTTTCCGCGTGAATCGTGGTGAGGACTTGTTGGTTCAAAACTTGATCTATGTTGTGTTCGATTTGATTGGATATTTCTTCGAATTCTTGGATTGATAAGGTTGGATCCAATTCCAGGTGGAATTCTATATATCGTTGGGCGCCTGAACGGCGTGTTTTGAGATCGTGGTAGTTGTGTATGCGGGGACGGAATTGTTCGATGACGGCGACGATGCGTTGTTCTTCTTCTTCGGTTAACTTGGAGTCAAGGAGAGGGTTGAGAGCGTGGCCCAAGAGTTTTATGGTTTCGCGCAGAATGAGAAGAGCTGTCGCAATGGCGATGATCGGATCTAGTATATACCAGTTGGTGAAATAGATGAGGATGAGCCCCAAGGCGATGCCCGCGGATGTGTAAACATCTGTTTTGAGATGAAGGGCGTTGCCCTCTAAAGCAATGGAATCTTCCCGTTTGGCGACGCGGTACAGGATTCTCGAAACGATGATGTTGGCGGTCATTGAGAAGAGCATCACAGCTATGGCCAATTCCGTCTGGTGAAGTGGTTCGGGGGTGATGATTTTTTTAACGGCTTCCTGAATGATAAAGAAAACAACAGCCAGCAGCAGAAGAGCTTCGATAGCCGCTGTGAGATTTTCGATTTTGCCGTGTCCGTAGGGGTGGGTTTTGTCTGGCGGACGGGAGGAAATACGGACTGAAATGAACGCGATAAGAGACGCAATCAAATCCATACCGGAATGCATCGCTTCCGACAGGATGCTGACTGATCCACTCAACAGGCCGACTATGATTTTGAGAATGACGAGGGTCGTGTTAGAGATGACGGAGAGAGAGGCGGCAGCGCTCTTTGTGAACTTCTTGGTGAAATCCATGGATTATCTCCTTAAGTCTTTTGTGAAACAATACGGTGTTTGTTCTTTTTGGTATGGGTTCCGAACCCTACAATAAATCCTGTGGAACACTATGTCCCACAGGATTTATTCCTGTTGCCTTTATGGCCCGGCTCATTTTGACTGTTCCTTGTTTCATAATCTACGTTGAGGGACAGTCAAAATTGCCTGATCATTTTCTGGGAAAAATTCACTTCAATGAATTATTCCAATTATTCTGTTTGATTGTATACTACCGAAGAAACCGGTTTGTGTCAAGATATTTTTAGTGGAAATTTTTTTAGACCCTTTGATCAGACCCTTTGACCGATCAGACCCCAGCCGGAGGGGGCAGGAGGGGGCGGTTGACAATGGACAATGGACAATGGACAAGGGACAATGTGAGAATTTAGCCGATGACACAATGGCTTCATATCATGAAGTCCCTTATTTATGAGAGGATAGCCTTCACCATTGTCCGTTGTCCATCCACCATCTTGTGTTCCTCATTGTCCATTGTCCATTGTCAACCGCCCCCTCCTGCCCCCTCCGGCTGGGGTCTGATCGGTCAAAGGACAGAAAAAGAGGGTTGCCGTCATGCAGCAACCCTTTTCTCTTCTTCGGTTATCTTCTAATGAATGACTTTATGCTTTTGTCGAGACACCGGCAGATGTTGAGACGTCTGCTGCGGCTTTGGTTTTGAAAAGGGTTCTGTAAACGAAAATCGTGTACAGCAACATGGTTGGAACACCAATCCCGGCAATGACCAACATGATCGTCAAGGTCAATTCCGAGGAAGCCGCGTTAGAGATTGTCAAGCTGTCGGCAAGATGGCTCGAGGTAAAGTCAGTAAGACTGGTTGGCGCGTACTTATCCACCGTGCTAAGGTTAGGCACAAGACGCGGGAACAAGCTGGCGGCAACTGTGCCGATCATACCAACGATCGCGAACACGGATGCCAACAAAGGTTTGATCTTGGCTTTCGCGTCTTTTAATGTGAGGGGATAGACGATCAGCGCCAACAAAGTGATAACCGGAAACGCGTAGAAGAGCGGGAAGTTGTTGAAATTCTGCAGCAAATGGCCAAGATCCTTGGAGATGAATGTCCAGGCCGTGACAACAACATAGAGCGCCAAGAGGGTGATCCAAAGGAATTTGGCTTTCTTGCGGGCGTCTCTGCGCAGATCATCTTTGCCTGTGGCGTTCAAGAAGTTGGCGCCGTGGAACATGAACAGCACCAGTGAGAACACGCCCATGGCAAGAGCATAAGGGTTAAGGATATCAAAGAACCCCGCGGTGTACACCTTTGTCGCCGCAAAAGTATCACTTGTGGCCAAGGGTATGCCTCTGAGAATGTTGCCCATAGCCGCGCCAAAGAGGATGGACGGCAGAAGGCTGCCAATGCCGAAGCAAGAATCGAAAACCTTGCTCCAGCCGGGTGTGTTGAGCTGATAACGGAACTCAATCGCGACAGTACGGAGAATCAAGCCTACCAGCAAAAGCATCATGGCCAGGTAGAATCCACTCCAGACTGTGGAGAAAACGAAGGGGAACGCCGCGAACAGGCCGCCGCCGAAAGTAATCAGCCAGACTTGGTTAGCGTCCCAGTAGGGGCCAATACTTGCCAGCATTTCTCTACGCTGCGATTTGGATTTGTTAAAGAGATAGAGGCTGCCAACACCCATATCATAACCGCCCAGCACGGCGTAACCAAGTAAAACGACGCCGGCTAATAAAAACCAGATTAATTGTAAGGCTTGAATTTCCATTAGGCTTTGATCCTCCCTTCAGTTTTCTCAAATTCAATGGCGTCAGGACCCGCCTCCATTTTGTTTTTGATCAGGAAGATCCAGGTTCCGACAAAGATAACATAGAGAACCAGGAACAAGATAATGGAGAGCAACACCTGAATGGCGGGAACGGTGTCGGAAACAGCGTTCGCAGTTCTGAGCAGTCCGAAGACGGCCCAAGGCTGCCGGCCAATTTCGGCGGCCATCCAGCCAAATTCAGTGGCGAGAACACCTAGAGGAATAGTATACATGGCGATTTTCAGGAAGGCTGTAGCGTTCTCCAGTTTTTTCTTGCGCATGAGAAATGCGCCCCAGAGGCTCATCAAGAGGAAGAATGTGCCAAAGCCCAGCATAGCGCGATAGGAGAAGAACGACATCAACAAAGGCGGCCAATCTTCTTTCGGGAAATCTTTAAGACCCTTAACCTCCGCGTTGAAATCAGTGTAGGCTAAGAAGCTAAGCATCTTTGGAATACCGATTTTAAGCGTCGTTTCTTCTTTGTCGGCGTTGGGAATACCGAAAAGCAGCAGTTCGGCGCCTTCAGTGGTCTCAAAGAGTCCTTCGAAAGCGGCCAATTTAGCCGGCTGGGTTTCAACAACCTGAACTGTGTGCCAGTGTCCGACCACCCATTGGCCGACTGAGAAGATGAGAAAAACGACGATCGCTACGCGCATGGATTTCAAAGCGAAATCTTGTTTCTTTTTCTTCAGCAGATACCAGGCGCTGATGCCGAGCACAAGCATCGCGGCGGCGATCATGCAACCAACGATGGTATGGGTAAAGCGGGGCAATGTGGACGGGTTAAAGACCATTTCGAAGAAGTTGTCAAGCAGAGGTCTGCCGAATTCATCAAGCTCGGGAGAACCATCAGCCGATAATTTGAGGCCGGCAGGAGTCTGCATCCAGGAATCGGCCGCAATAATCAGGAACGCGGAAATGGTTGCGCCAAAGGCCACCAAGAAAGCGGAAACCCGGTACAAGCTTTGGCTGACTTTGTCGCGGCCCCAGATCAGAATGCCCATAAACGTCGCTTCCAAGAAGAAAGCGATAATGGCTTCCGCCGCCAGGGGAGCGCCGAACATATTGCCCACGTAGTTCGTGTAGTTGCCCCAGTTGGATCCGAACTGGAAGACCATCACGACACCTGTAGCAACACCCATCGCAAAGGTAATGCTGAACACATTGATCCAGAAATAAGCCAGACGTAAATCATCTTCCGACTGGGTCTTGCGATGTTTTGCTAAAAAAATCACATTCAACCAGGCAAGACCGATGGACAGAGCGGGAAAAATAAAATGGAATGCGCCTGTGAGTCCAAACTGAATGCGCGATAGAATTAATACATCCAAAGTCACAGTCCCTCCTTAAAATAGTATATAAGTGATCATAATTGATCCTAACCCAATTATATTTCAAATCAAGAAAAATTCAAGACAGGCAGTGAGAGTTTTAACTTTGTGCGATATATGGGAATGTTTTATATGCAATTACGGAAATCCTGTCGAATCGGCTCACGGTTGCTTCGCGATATTGTCTCGCCGTTCTGAATGGGCAGACAGATCTTGAGGGCGCCTTATTATCGCCTTGTTGGAAATATATCAAAACTTGGAAACTTTGTCCGAACCAAGGATTATATGGCGGCGGCGCCAGAGCAGCCCGCAAAAAACAATGCTGCCAACGCCTAAAGCCGGATAAAACAAGGAAACCATATTGGAAAAACCGATGTATGAACAAAACAGGGCGGCGACACATACCAGAAAGACTGCCGGCCCTATGTTGCCGCGGGCTTCGTGGGATTCCGGCAATTTAAAGAATCGATCGGTCAAACCATAAAGAAGGCTCAGAGTACTTGTGTAGATTTCCAGCAGCAGCACCACACCGTAACCGCCGGCCAGCAGAGGATGAATCCGCGAAGCCAAGTTAAGCATGGGGATTTCGCTGGCGGCGGTTGTCGGCAAATCGGCGGCTAGAGCGGTAAAAATACAGAGACTGGCGGCACCCAGTCCCAGAGCGCCTAAAAGAGCGCCCATTCTTAGGATTCGCGTGGAAGAAACCGCCGATCCCAGCGTGGTCAGGACAGCCAGTGTCAACAAAATATTGTACGCGGCGTAAAGGACGGCTGAAACCGGAACCAAGCCCTGAGCAACAGCTTTCTGGGGCTCGGCGGAGTGGATGAATTCCCTCAGAGACAAAGGATGTTGCCATAAGGTGAAAATTGTGATCAAGGCAATACCAATTAACACCAGCGGAACGATAACACTAATGGCTCTGATGACGGCGCCCCGCCCAAGCAACACTGTGACAAAAGTCGGCATGAGGACAAGAGCTCCGCCAACCCAAAAAGGCAGTCCGAGAAATTCGTTGAACAGCGCGCCCGCTCCCGACGTCATCACCACCAGCACGCCGAAAAAACTGAAACTGATTAAGATATCAAAAGCCCAAAACAAGCCGGATCGGCCAAAAGTTTTGACGATGAGATCCCGATAAACTGGTGTCCGGGCGTGAAAGGCCATTTTCATGATGAGGTTTCCGATATAGAAAAACAAGATGCACGCGCCTATAATCCCGAGGAGACCCGCCGGACCCGCGAAAACAAAGAATTGCATGATTTCCTGCCCTGAGGCAAATCCGGCGCCCACCATCGCACCGATAAAAGCCCCTGCGATGGTCAGGGGCGAATAGGTTTTGGAGGAAAAAACCATGGCAAATCCCTCATGTCGGCGTTTTCTCGCTTATTCAATCCTATGATGCCGCCCCGCACTTAACAACCAAGAATAAACCTTTCTCCAATAGGAAATATTAGGAAGGATTCTTCATAAATATTCCGGGGAGGGATTTTTTTGACTCAACAGGAGTATCGTGTCTACACACGCCAATATGCCGATGAATTAAGCCGGCGCGTTCACCAGATGTGCGCGGAGGAAGAGTTGCCTTTGCGTTATTCCGAGGATCTTCGGGGTGAAACCCTGGCGATGACTTTTGCTTTACCGGAGCCGCCGAAAGCCGCCCGGGAAGAAAACATCTTGTGCCGCATTCAGAAATACTATTTCATTCAAGCCCTTATAGATGTTGTGCAGGATTGCTGGGAAAAGCCGCAAGTCTACGCTCGCCTGAAGAAGACTTTCGAATGGAGTGACGATGAGATTGGGATGAAAGGGAATTCCGTTATGCAAAAGCTTAATTCCGGTGAGCGCGGCGGCAAAAATTTGCGGGGCAAGTTTTTGGCCCGTGAACTGATTGCCTATTTTGAGGAGCAAAAGGAGCTGGACATCGAAGGCTACCTTGATTTTCGCGGCAAAACTTATCACAATGTCTTGGCCCGGCAGGTGGACAGCGCGGTAGCCGAATTGCAGATGGAGGAGGAAGAACAATCCTCCCTGGAGCTCATGCGCGCCATTTTACAGCGGCGGCCGGAAAAATTCTCCGTTTTGCATATGAAGCTTCTGGGTCCGGAGAATGTCAGCCTTTGGTCTTCCCGAGGTCTTCCCTTGGGCGTATCTGACGAAGGAGATCCCTGCGAAACGGATGTCTCCAGGTTAAGCGAGCCTATCGAAGACATTCTGGTGCCCATACTGTATCTATACGGACCGCGGGAAATCATTTTACATGCCTGTCATATGCTGCCTCAAGCCTCGAACGACATTTTAGCCGTCCTGGGGGTTTTGCAGAGCGTCTTTGGCGAAGATTTTCGGATATGTCCCGGATGCGAGGAATGTTTCCTGGCCTAAGTGGCCTCGAGGGTGATTGAGGGTTTTTTCTGTCAATTTTTTGCAAATCAGCCTTGCGCTATGAAGTCATGAGAGATATAATCTTATTATATGATAGAAGTGTAACCTTATTGTCGAATTCTGTTTGGGACGCTGATCAATGATCACCCTTCGGCCATCTAACCAAGATGAGTGAGCATAAGTATGTCTATAATTACCCTTGGCGCAAGAAGGGTATAGAAGGAGCCTGCATGATAAAAGTTAGTCTTTTGGACGGTTCAGTGCGGTATGTCAGTGAGGGCAGCACAATTTTGGATTTGGCGGCCTCAGTGGCGGAAGGTCTGGCGCGCAAAGCTGTGGCAGGAAAAATAAATGGTGAATTGAAGGATTTGGATTTTCCATTGATGTATCCGTGCTCTCAGGCAGGAGAATCTGTTAGCACTGAGTTGCCTTTGGCGGTGGAGATTGTGACAGTGGATAGCGAGGACGGTGTTGGTCTGGAAGTTTTGCGTCACTCTACGTCTCATTTGATGGCACAAGCGGTGCAGAATTTGTTTCCGGGTACCCAATTGGCCATTGGTCCGCCTATCGCCAACGGTTTCTATTATGATTTTGATTCGGACCATGTGTTTGTGCCGGAAGATTTGGCCGCTATAGAAGCGGAAATGAAACGGCTGGCTTCGGAAGACCTGCCTATTCGGCGGGAGGAGCTTTCCCGGGAAGAGGCGCTGACCCTTTTTCGGGAGAGAGAGGAGCCTTATAAGGTTGAGTTGATTAATGATCTGCCTGCTGATGTTGCTATTTCGGTTTATCATCAGGGGTCTTTCGTTGATTTGTGCGCTGGTCCCCATGTCCCTTCCACGAAAAGGCTTAAAGTGTTTAAGCTGCAAACTGTGGCCGGCGCCTATTGGCGCGGCGATGAGAATAATAAAATGCTGCAGAGAATCTACGGATTGGCTTTTGTGAAAGAGTCGGATCTGTCAACATATTTGTTTCGACTGGAGGAAGCGAAGCGTCGCGATCATCGCAAGTTGGGCGCGGAATTGGATCTCTTTAGCCTCCATGAGGACGGTCCCGGGTTTCCTTTTTTTCATCCCAAGGGGATGATTTTGCGCGGGTTATTGGAGGATTTCTGGCGCCGGGAACATGTGAAGCGGGGGTATCAGGAGATTAAAACGCCGATTATTCTCAGCCGCTCTTTGTGGGAACATTCGGGGCATTGGGATCATTATAAAGATAACATGTACTTTACTCAGATTGACGACAGGGATTTTGCGATAAAACCGATGAATTGCCCGGGAGGCATGATAATATTTAAGAGCAAAATCCGCAGTTACCGGGATTTGCCGCTGCGTTTCGGAGAGTTAGGCCTGGTGCATCGACATGAGTTGTCGGGGGTGTTGCATGGGCTGTTGCGGGTGCGCAATTTTACTCAGGACGACGCGCATATTTACATGACGCCGGAGCAAATCACCGGTGAGATCATCGGTGTTATTGAGTTAATTGATTATTTCTATAAAGTGTTTGGGTTTGAATATCATGTGGAGCTGTCAACAAGACCTGAAAATTCAATGGGCTCGGATGAAACCTGGGATATGGCCACTGAGGCGCTGCAGAAAGCCCTGATAAACAAGGGGCTCAAATATAAGATTAACGCTGGGGACGGTGCTTTCTATGGTCCCAAGATCGATTTTCATGTTAAGGACTCTTTGGAGAGAACCTGGCAGTGCGGCACGATTCAGCTTGATTTTCTTATGCCTGAGAAGTTTGATTTGAGCTATATTGGCGAAGATGCGGAGAAACACCGGCCGGTCATGATTCACCGGGTGGTTTATGGAAGCTTGGAGCGATTCATGGCGCTGTTGATTGAGCATTATGCCGGAGCTTTTCCGACGTGGCTCGCGCCGGTGCAGGTTCGTGTTCTTCCTATCAGCGACCGTCATCACGATTATGGGGCTGAAGTGGCGACCCGTTTACGGGAAACCGGTGTTCGCGCGGAAGTTGACAGACGCCGCGAAAAGATCAACTATAAGATCCGCGAAACTCAGACAGAGAAGATCCCGTTTGCGCTCATCGTCGGAGACCGAGAAGTTGAAGAGAGCCGTGTCACCATGCGGCGCTACGGTGAAGCGGACAGCGTCTCTGTATCTCTGGAAGCTTTTCAACATCTTCTTGATTCCGAAAAACCTCCGGGAACTGTCGGCCGGCCGGAACCCCAGTTAACTGACTAAAGCCGAGTAGGGGGCGAGAACAATCGAACACCAACAAACACAAACCGAAAACCTGATCAGCATGGTGCCCATTGGCGAGGCTTTTACCGGATTTGCTCTCGTTTTAACGATTGAAGAAAAAGAGACTCGCGAAGGTTCCTCCTATTTGCATTTGCTTTTGGGGGATCACCGCGGCCAGGTAACGGCTAAGCTCTGGGATGTAAAAATCCAGGACATGGTGGACATTGAGCGTGGCAGCTTAGTGAAAATTCGTGGCGTGATGGGCGAGTGGCAAGGGAAAAAACAGCTGCGCGTTCAAAAAATCCGTTTGGCATTGCTTTCGGATCAGCTTGACGCCGCGGATTTTGTGGCGTCGGCTCCTGAAAGCGGTGAGTCGATGCTGGCTTATGTTCGTTCTGTGGTGGAACAGATTGCTCATTCTCAGATTCGGGCCCTATTGCAGCGAATTCTGGCGGAACGGAACGAGAAACTTCTTGTCGCTCCTGCAGCTGTCCGGAACCATCACGCGATACGCGGGGGGTTGCTGTATCATGTCAAAACCATGTTGCGGGCGGGATTAGCTTTGCTCGAAGTTTATCCGTTTCTGAATAAGGATCTGGTCATAGCGGGGGTTATTTTGCATGATATGGCCAAATTAGACGAGTTGGTTATCGACCCGTTGGGGGTGGCGGCGCAGTACAGCCGGGAAGGCGATTTGCTTGGCCATCTGGTGATGGGCGTTATGGATATTGATCGTTTGAGCCGTGAGACCGGTATGGATCGTGAAACGGCTTTGCTGCTTGAACATATGGTTTTGAGCCATCATTATGAACCGGAATATGGCAGTCCGACACGGCCTGCTTTCCCTGAGGCGGAATTGCTGCATTATCTGGATATTCTTGATGCTCGTCTCTATGATATGAACAAACTGATGAATACCATTGAACCTGGTTCTTTTTCCGAAAAAGTCTGGCGGCTTGACAACAGAAAGGTTTACCGGCCCGAAACCGTCTGCGTTGAGCAAGGCTAGCAAAGTAATAAAAGCGAGGACGAGAAAATGCCCAAAAGTAATCCCTACTTGTCAGAAAATCCCAATGTCGACGAATTTTATGACGGAGATCCTTATGCCGGCAACGCCGGCAGCTATGGCGACCATGAGAACAGTGAGCCCATCAGCAGTTTTGAGCAACAGTTTGGAGGCGTGGCCAACGTCGCGAAAAGACCTGGCGGCCCATCGGGTAATAAGCCAAAGAACGGTAATAACAAAAACGGCAACAAGAAGAAAATGGTTTTCCTTATCATTCTGGGTGTGGTTGTGTTGATGCTGGCGGTTGGCGTCGCTCTGTACTTGATTGGCAAACCCCGGGGAATTACAACTGTTATGACCAACCCGACCAAAGATGTTGTTCTCATTACGGGACCCGAAGGTTTAGACGACCCTGTGGCGGCAAATATTTGGCAGGGCATAGAAGAGGCAAGCCAAAAAAACAGTTTGACAGCCGGCTATATTGTACCGAAGGCAGACACGGAAAAGGAATTCAACGCCAAACTTGATGAAGCTTGCCGCGATTATAGAATCGTGGTTTGCTATGGCCAGGATCTGGCCGACAATTTACTGATTAAGGTACAGACTTATCCCCAAGCAAATTTTCTTTTTTTTGAGGGTACTATCCTCACAGGTGAAGGGGAAACCTCAACATTCCCCAACGTCCTGGAAGTTGGTTTTCGCGTTGAGGAAGCAAGTTATTTGGCCGGTTATCTGGCGTTCAAAATGAACTCAGGAAATTCTCTGGGGTTCGTCGGCGGCAAGGATGAGCCGGCCTTGCGGGCCTATTACGGGTTTTATGCAGGCGTTATGCATGCCAGCAACAACCCCGGGTATGAGATTCGCTCAGGACTGCCCGGTTCCGCGGCCGACGGCTACAAACGCGTAAAAACATTAGCGTCGGATATCTATAAGGATGGCGCCGGAATTATCTATCATTCAGTCGGCAGCCATTACGGACAAGCTATTGCGGAAGCCGCGCGCCAGGATAACAAAAAGGTGATCGCTTCGGGCAGGGTTCCGGAAAACGCCGGCTCCGAAGTTTTAATGACTGTCGTTAAGAATTATGACGTCGTTGTGAAAGATCTTTTGGAAAAATCGACGAATAATTCGCTGCCCTACGGCGAAAGGGTTTATTATGGCTACACCGAAAACGCTCTCAGTCTGCCTAAACCGGCAAAAGATGTTAGTGATTCTTTATGGAATCAGGCTGAGGATCTCCGCAACAAAATTATCAAAGGTGAGCGCAGTGTTCCTGGCAATCAAGATGAATTTGACTACAAGGTGCAAAAAGGTGGTTGGTGATGTGAATGGATAAGCGGTTTTGGGGGATGGTTTCCGCTTGTGTGATCGGATTAGCGGGTTTGTTTGGGTTGTCCGGCTGCAATAAATTGGGCACTATCACTTCTTTTGAAAACCCAAAGACGGTCAATATCATCGTGAACGGTACAAATGTTACCCAAAGCTGCCCTGTTCTTTATAGAAATGATACCCTCTATGTCTCTTCGGTAGGAATTTTGCAGGAGTTGGGGGCTGTCACATTGGAGCGGCCTGGTGCGGACGCGAAAGGGCCCTACACGTTGTTGGCAGTAACTGCGGATCATGCCATCCTGCATGTAGCGGGTACCGACGAAGCTCTTGTGGATGGAAAAACCGTGGCATTGAATCAGCCTTCGGTGGTGGAAGGCGATGAAGTCTTTGTGAACGCCGCACTATTTGAAACCATATTAGCGGCGCAGGTGTCGGCTGAGGCTGGTGATATTACTATAGAGCTGGCTCAGCCCGGTGAAGTGCGGCGACTTCTTGATCTGAACGCTCAGAAACAGGCCGCTTATTTTTTGCCGGACAGATTCTTTAGATACGCTGACTATGCAACCAAACACATCGATCTGGATGTGCAGAAAGCGGTGGTTTATGTTAACGCGAATCTGGACAAACCGTTTTATACAGAGATTGAACCTATCGCGGATCCGGAAGATCTTTTGGTTCTTTGCAACAAATACAATCAGCTGCCCCGGGACTATGAACCGAGGGATCTCCAACCCATGGGCGACGGCTATTACCTGCGTGCGGAAGCGGCGGCAGCTTATCGGGAAATGACCAAGACCGCCGCGCAACAGAATTTGTCTTTTCAGCTAAAATCAGCTTTCCGCAGCTATGACACTCAAGCCGGGCTTTACAACAGCTCTGTCTCCCGCAACGGCAAAGAGCGCGCGGATGTTGCTTCGGCGCGGCCGGGGCACAGCGAACACCAGACCGGGCTAGCCCTTGATGTGACACAACCCACCGGCGATTATGGGTTGTCGTCAGCTAACTTTGAAACAACACCTCAATATGAATGGCTCAGCAAACATGCTCACGAGTTTGGGTTTATTCAGCGGTATCAGGCGGACACAATGGATATTACAGGTTTTATGTATGAGCCTTGGCATTATCGGTATGTTGGAACAGAGGCCGCGGCGGAAATCTATGAAGCGGGCATTACATTTGAGGAATACGTGGCTATGTATAAGATGGATTAGGAGAGCTCCTGAGTCCGATTTGCATTTTTTGTCCCATATGATATAATAGTCACCTAAAGGGTTGTTCTTTCAAATAACAAGAATTCTTTATCAAAAAACTCAACGCTATTGAGAATTCTACCCTGCTCCACATGACGGAGCCATATGTCCAGAGGGGAGGTGAAGGTTATGCGTGCGTACGAAGTGATGTACATACTTCGTCCGGATCTTGAGGAAGAGGCGACCAAGGAGTTGATTGAACGCTTGTCCACTGTGGTTACCAGCCATGGCGGTGAAGAGCTGCGCGTCAACGAATGGGGAAAGCGCCGCCTTTCTTATGAGATTGAGAAGTTGAACGAAGGCTATTATGTACTGTTCAATTTCAACGGCGAAGCTGAGACAGTTTCAGAATTGGAACGCAATATGAGGATCTCAGAGAATGTCATCCGCTTTATGACAATCAGAGAGGAAGAGTAGTTTCCTTGTCAGGGAATCAATAATTTCTGATGGGGATTCTCTAATGGGAGGAGATTGTTTATGTTGAACCGTATTGTTTTAATTGGTCGGCTTACCAAGGATCCAGAGCTCAAATACTCCCAAGCCGGTGTGGCTGTGGCGAATTTCACGCTGGCGGTTGACCGCAGTTATAAGAATTCGAAAGGCGAAAAGGAAACGGATTTTATCCAATGCGTGGTTTTTCGCCAGCTGGCGGAGCTTTGTTCAAATTACCTGTCTAAGGGCAAACTGGCGGCTATTGACGGCAGCCTACAGATTCGCTCATTTGAAGGCCAGGATGGTCAGCGTCGCTGGGTCACTGAGGTTGTAGGAGACAATGTACGCTTTCTGAGTCCTAAAGATAGCGGCAGCGCACCAAGTTCCTACAGCAGCTCTAGCGGTTCAAGCGACGATGTGCCGTTTATGGATGAAATCAGCTTGGATGATGATGTGCCGTTTTAATGTGAAAGGAGGCTATTCTTTTGGCCAACGCACCTGCTAAAAAAGATCGCAACCGACGTCCTCGCAAAAAAGTTTGCGTTTTCTGTGTGGATAAAGTGGAGAAGATCGATTACAAAGATACTCAAAAACTGACTAAATTCGTGACGGATCGCGGCAAAATATTGCCGCGGCGGGTTTCCGGCAATTGCGCCAAACATCAGCGTCAAGTGACGATTTCGATTAAGCGCGCCCGGAATATCGCGCTCATGCCTTACATCAAGGACTAGTACTCCGCTAAGCCAAAATCACTTAATGTCTTGCGGCGTCTTTCGACATGCTGCTTCGCAAGATCCTCCTAGAAGACACCCGTGTATATTCAGCTGAAGGATATCAGCTGGCGTCGGTTCTTCCTTGCATCGTGTCGAAATACTTGCAACCCCTTTAAGTGATTTGGACTTGACGGAGTACTAGACGCGCCCAGACAACTGACAGTCTGAGTTAGACTGTGGCGGTAAATCAACGATTAACAGCTTGCGCGGCCGGTTTGGCCGTGCTGCTTTATCTCCGGCTTTTTTATTTTTTGTGAGTTATTTGGCAGGACTTTGTTTTGATGAGGGCGAAAATTCATATGTCATGGTGAAGGGAGGGGAACCTTGTGCCTAGGCATTTTGAAGTCGATGTTGTGAAGAACTCCCGGGCTATCGATCGCCTGAAGGCTGAAATGCTAAAAGCACACTGGCTTTTTCATAACGGTACGGCGACGGCGTCAGAGGAACAAATTTTGGAAGGGCTGGCCAAAACGGTTGGACTCAGTTATTTGCTGGCCAGACGTCTTGGTTTTGATTTCTCCCAGTTGGATAGGGTATTATATAAGCAGGTTGTTGAGTGGCAGCTTGAGGATGATCTGGTTATTGAACAGGAATGGGGGGACTGCGGCCAGCTGATGGATTATCTGGCGCCTGAGGAATGACGGGTTTATGAAGCTTATAATGGCGCGTTATCTGCCGGGTTCTTTTGTCTTGGCAGGCCCTCTTATATTTGCTTTGCTCAACTGGTGGGTATTTTTACCGCTGGTGCTTCTGCTGTTCAGCTATTTTGCAAGGAGGTTGTTGTATGAAAGTTATTTTGCGGCAAGATGTAAAATCCCTTGGCCCTCGCGGCAAAGTCTGTGATGTTTCCGACGGGTACGCGCGTAATTTTTTGTTCCCGCGTGGTCTGGCTGTAGAGGCAACACCGGGAAATCTCAAGGACATTGCCTACAAAAAAGAAGCTCAAGACGCGCGTCACCTCAAGGAGAAGGAAGTCGCGGAAGCCTTGGGCAAGCGTTTGAGCGAAACCGAAGTGAATCTGGCGGTAAAATGCGGAGAAAAAGGCCGTCTCTTCGGTTCGATCACCACCAAGGAGATCGCTGAGTATCTGGCTATTGAACATAACATTAATTTGGACAAAAGAAAAATCGAGTTAAAGGAACCGATCAAAGCTTTGGGCTCCTATAAGGTCATCGTGCGCTTGTTCCCGGAATTGAGTTGTGAAATGACACTGAAAGTGAGTGCGGCAGCGGATAAATGACAGCAGCAGCAAGCATAGTGATAACAGAAAAGTTGATGATCATTGCCGACTTGAAAGGTGCGTAACATATGAAAGATCCTTTGGAAGAATTGCTTAACCCGCCTGACAGCAACGCCTCACCCAGCATGGAGAAATTGAAAATGGATGTGGACGCGCTGTATGCTGTTATGTCGACTTTTTATGGGGCGGATCGCCTGGTTTTGAAAGCAAGCAAACTGGAGGCCTTGCGTTATTTACGTTCACAAGATATTGTGGAACGTGTGGTGGGTCTGCAGAAAATCATTAATGACGATCCAACGGATCCGGTTTTACCGTCCTTGGCGGAGATTCCCTCGATTATCAGCACAATTGAGGATGTTATCGCCGAGCGCGTCGCCCGGAAAAATATTGAAGATCGATTACACTTGGCGGTGGCGGAAAAAATGCAACAACGGCAGGATCAGTATTATCATGATATGCGTTCCCAGATCCTGAAGGAGTCCGCCGGTCCGGAGAACGCCCAGACCTTGAAAAAACTTGCCCATTTGGAACGTATGGAACAAAACCAGCTTTTATCATCCGCTCTGCGGGTTTTGCGGCCGCAAACCCCTGATGAGATTGTCGGACAGGAGAACGGTATGCGCGCTTTGCTGGCTCGTTTGGCCACACCGTTCCCCCAACATATTCTGCTCTACGGACCACCCGGTATCGGTAAAACTTCAGTTGCCCGTGTCGCCTTGAATACCGTTAAGAAAATGGCAAACAGCGCCTTTCGCGAAGATGCGCCTTTTGTTGAAGTTGATGGAACGACTTTGCGCTGGGATCCGCGGGATGTGACCAATCCTTTGCTAGGATCGGTGCACGACCCCATCTACCAAGGAGCCAGACGCGATTTGGCGGAAACGGGCGTCCCTGAACCAAAACTGGGACTAGTCTGCGACGCCCATACCGGCATCCTTTTTATTGACGAAATTGGTGAGATGGATCCGCTTCTGCTCAACAAATTGCTGAAAGTGCTTGAGGATAAGCGTGTTTATTTTGAATCGTCCTATTATGATCCCCATGATTCTCAAATACCCCTTTACATAAAAAAAATGTTTGATGAAGGGGTTCCCGCCGACTTTATCCTCATTGGGGCAACGACCCGTGATCCTCAGGAATTGAGTCCGGCTATGCGTTCGCGCTGCGCGGAGGTGTTTTTTGCGCCGTTGGAACCCTCTCATATTGAACAAATCGTGGGGCAGGCCGCCAAGAAGCTCGATGTGCGGATTGAGGATGGTGTGTCTGAACTTGTCGCCGAATATGCCATTGAGGGACGCAAAGCGAATAACATTTTGCTTGATGCTTATGGGCTTGCGCGTTTTGAGTATTCTGACAACCAGGTTGTTGTGACTGTGAACCATGTCCGTGAAGCTTTGCGTTCGGCTCGTTTGACGCCCTTCGGTTTGAAGAGTCCCCATGAGGATCAGATCGGGAGAATCATGGGATTAGGTGTGGCCGGGTTTCTGGGATCGATACTGGATATAGAGGCACAGGTATACCGGGTGCAGGAGGGCCGGGGGCAGGTGCGTTTCAATGAGACAGCCGGCAGTATGGCCCGAGACGCTGTTTTTAACGCGGCCTCCGTTATTCGAAAAATCACTGGACACGACATGCATGATTATGATATTCATCTCAATGTTGTAGGCGGCGGGCGTATTGATGGCCCTTCCGCCGGGCTGGCGGCCACTTTGGCGATATACAGCGCATTGGAGAATGTTCCTTTGCGGGCGGATGTAGCCGTGACAGGGGAAATCTCGATTCAGGGACGCGTCAAAGCGGTTGGCGGCATCCCCGAGAAGTTGTTCGGGGCCAAACAAGCAGGGTCGGGGGTGGTTATCATTCCGCGGGAAAACCAACATGAGGTTCCGCTAACCTTGAAAGGGCTTGAAGTTGTTGCGGTTGAAACGATTGAGGAAGCGCTGAGCGCCTCTTTAAGGCGCTGAGCGCCCAGGGGTCAGGGATTAGGAAGGGGTTTTAGACTGTGGATGATATCAAAGTCCCTCCCCATAATTTTGAAGCTGAGCAGGCTGTGCTGGGCGCTTTGATGCTGGATCCGCAAAGAAGCAGTCTTATCTTTGAGTTTGTGACAGCGGATGATTTTTACCGTGACAATCATCGTAATTTGTTTGTCGCCATCCGGGATGTTTTTGAGACAAACGAACCGGTGGATTTGGTGACGGTGGCTGAGCAATTGCGCCAGAACGGGCATCTGGAATCCTTGGGCGGCATTGGTGTTATCGCCCAAATCGCCAGTTCCGTGCCTTCGGCGGCTAATGTTGAACCTTATGCGCGCATTGTTGCCGAGAAATCTTTGCTGCGCCGTCTGATCAAGATGGCCGATTTGATTCAGGCCCGCGGCTTTGAGCCTGGACAGGAGGCTATGGCGCTGCTGGAGGAAGCGGAGAGCATGATTCTGGAGATCTCGCGGAAACAGACTTCTGAAGGTTTTGTTTCGCTGCATGATCTCCTGATCAAAACTTTCGCCAAAATTGAACGGCTTTACAGCAACAAAAATTCTCTGACAGGCGTGCCCACATACTTCCGGGATCTTGATCGCATGACATCCGGCTGGCAGGCGTCCGATCTGATTATTATTGCCGGTCGGCCATCTATGGGCAAAACAGCGTTGGTTCTTAACATGGCACAGAACGCGGCGATTAAATCTGACGTCAGCGTGGCTTTGTTCAGTCTGGAGATGTCGAAAGAACAGTTGGTTCAGCGTATGCTCTGTTCGCAGGCTCGGGTTGACCAACAGCGTGTGCGTACCGGCAACCTGGAGACAACCGATTGGGAAAAGCTTGTCCACGCTTCCGCGCCGCTGTCTTCGGCTTCCATCTACGTGGATGATACCGTAGGGATCTCCCTGCCGGAACTGCGCTCGAAATCCCGTCGCCTCAAAATGGAAAACAATATTGGGCTCATCATTATTGATTATTTGCAGCTGATGACTTTAGGCAACCGCGCCGAAAGCCGCCAACAGGAAGTCGCGCAAATCTCCCGTGGACTGAAAGGCATTGCCCGCGAACTGGCTGTGCCGGTCATAGCCTTGTCCCAACTCAACCGCGGCGTAGAGCTGCGCCAGGAAAAGCGCCCGGTTATGTCCGATCTCCTTGAGTCCGGATCCATTGAAGCGGACGCTGATGTTATTGGGTTCATCTATCGTGACGAGTACTATAATCCCGATTCGGACAAAAGGGGCCTCGCGGAAATTATTATTGCCAAGCACCGCAATGGGCCTGTGGGAACGGTTGAATTGGGGTTCTTGAAGGAATTTACACTGTTTGTAAATTACGATAGGGTGCATTAATCCTTTTGTCTGGCGACAGAGGGAAGAAAAGGGTATACTATTCTTGTCGAAATAAAGATTATATGGGAAGAGCAAGGGGTTTTTTATGAGTGATTGGATGGTTCCGCTGACAACCGGCCAGATTCTTGACAGAACTTTTCTGATTTTTAAACATCACTTCGGGCGTTTGCTTCTCTTGGCACTTTTATTTATCGGGCCGGCGCTCCTGATTGGGATTTTGGGTGTTATTCTGTTATTTGCTTTCGGATTGGGCGTAGATATGCTGGCGGCTTTTGATGGCAGCTATTCAGATGCTATGCTTTTTGTTATGCTTATCGGTTATCTCATATTGTTTCTTGTTTTGATTTTCTCTGGGTTAGGCACTATTTTGCTTAATGGATCCGCTATGTTTTTGCTGGATCATTTGCGCAAGGGATTGAAACCAAAATTGGGAACGTTGATCAGATGGTCTTTTAAAAGATTCTTTCCCATGTTGGGCGCTTATTTCTGCTGCAACGCGATTTTGGGAGTTGGATCAAATGTCTTAACCCTTATTATATATATGTTTGTTATGATGATCGTGATCGCGGCCGCGGCAGGTGGAACGGTAGGGGTAGTTTTATCCGGCATATTGATGATCCTTTCGTCCTTGGCGGCGATGGGCGCTTATTATTATTTCTACCTGCGATTGGATTTCGCGACTGCGGCAACAGCTATGGCGCCGGTTTCGCCAGGGCTCTTACAGACTTGGCGATTAACCCGCTCGCGGGTAGGGCGGATTTTATGTGTGTTTACTGTTGCTTCCGTGATTGTGGGGATTTTCTTGACCATTGTTGCGGTTTTGTTTATCCTGCTGGGGGCAGCTATAAATCAGGATGGGGTTATAGCGCTGTTGGTGATGCTTTGGTTTGTCATGGCCATGCTCCTCTCACCTATCGTTTTGGCTGTAGCAAAGGCTGTTCTCTATTTT
Organism: Peptococcaceae bacterium; assembly: GCA_009783315.1. Classification (GTDB taxonomy): domain Bacteria; phylum Bacillota; class Desulfitobacteriia; order Desulfitobacteriales; family Syntrophobotulaceae; genus WRJI01. Next base: position 6,902 of record WRHI01000040.1, on the reverse strand, counting down.
GATTTAGAGATTCGCAATAATGCGGGAGATTTGCGCGTGTTGGCAAACAAACTGACTCCGCCAGATTTCTCGGGATTTGCTAATGCGCAGTTTGGCATGCGTGGGGGTTTTGGTCAGCCCATTCCACTTAAGCCGGGATTCCCTCAGCCGGGATTCCCCCAGCCGGGGTACCCTCGGCCGGGGTACCCCGGACAGCAGGGACTGAATCGGTCGGCGCCACCCCCTTCATGGCAAGACCTAAAACAGGCGGAACAATCCTCCACTTGGCAGAGTCAGGCTGGTTCTTGGCAGAATCCACAGCAGACAGGACATCCGACAACATCGAATAACGAGTTTGGGGGTGATTGAGATGGAGTGGGAGCAAGCAAAGCGCGACTTGGAAGAGATCATGAGCGCCGATGAATATTCTGGTTATGAAGACGGATTTGTCTCTTCCGGGCAGATGTCTTCCAGGCAGGCGCCTCCTCTTGAAGAGTCAACTCCTGTAGAACTGCCTGGCTGGTTGAGAGATTTTCTGCAATGGGTTCAGGATATTTTCGATGGGCTTTTTTCTGGCGTCACTATTCACGGGAATTTTTGGGCCGTGATTCTTGCCCTTTGTTTGGTGGTTTTTGTTGTCTTTGTTGTTTGGCTGATTCTGCGGATGAAGCGGGATGCACGTTTGCGGACGAAGGTTTCTGACAAGGTTTCTGACGTGAATAAAACCTGCGATGAGTGTTTCTCGGAAGCCGACGATTATGCCGCGCGACATGATTACGCTCAGGCCATAAGGTTGTTGTTTATGGCATTTATTATTTTCCTGAACCAAAAAGGGTGGATTCAGCTTCGGTCCTGGAAAACCAACGGTCAATATTTAAGGGAATTGCGTGCCCGTAAGAATGAGTTTATTGAAAGCGGCATTGTGGATGTCCTTAACAGTGAAATGAAGGATTTTCCCGACAATGTATTCCTGAATTCTGATGAGGACACATCTTCGAATTTGCTTTACACGGAATTCTCTCATATTGCCGGAAGTTTCGAGGATGTCTTTTATGGCGGATTCCCGCCGACTTCTGATATGTATACCCAATGCCGGACCCGGGCTTTGGCGTGGATGGGCAAGGAGGCGGTCTTGTGAAGAAGAAAAACCGTTTGTTTGTTGGGCTTGGCAGTGGCGTTTTGTTGGTGGTGCTTGTCGTTTTGGTTGTACTGGTTATGTTAGAGAATGACACACGGTCGCGGCCTACTGTGTTTTTTCCTTATTCTGTAGATTCGCCCGCTCCTCATGGCATGAAAGCGTTTGTGACTTTGCTGGACAAGTATTATGATGTTGAGGTGTATCGCGGCGAGTCGTACGAAATGAGCATGAAACCAATGCCGGAAGGATCCGGTACTTTGATGATTATGGCGGATTCTTGGGTGGGTTGGAGCGAGAGCGAAACAGAGCGTTGGATTGAATGGATGAAACGGGGGAATTCTTTATGGCTGGTTGCTTCCAGCCCTTGGGAGATTTGCCCTTCACTGCTGGAAATGATGCCGGATACCTTGGCAAAGGCGCCAAGCAGCCAGGCATCGCTGAGCGGTCCGCTCTGGGGGGGCGGCCGCCTTGACGGAACATACCAAGCACGGACACGCAACCTTGCCCCGGAACGATTGCTGGCTGAACCGGATGATGAGCGGCTTCTTTGGGATGAACAGGGTATTGTTTGTTTAGCCCGCTCTTTTGAAAATGGGGAATTGGTGGCTTTGTCCGCTCCTGAATGGTTACTAAACGCCTATATCCTGGATTATGATCATGTAAAAATCCTGACTTTCCTGCTCACACGGGATGAACCCCATAGGATTTGTATATATGAGGATGCGCTGTCCGCCGCGATGAAACAGGCTATGCTGGGCCAGCAAAACTTGGGTTCAAGGGGTTCGGATCAGAAGACTTCTCAGGACAAGCCACAAAAAATGAATACGCCAAAAGGGATACTTTTTTTAAGCGCTTTGTTGATTTTGCTGGTGTTGCTGGAGTTGTGGCGGAGGGGTCTGCGTTTTGGTCTCGCTGAGATTCCCCGGGCGGAGTCTGTGCGTTTTGGCGACGAACGGATCCGAGCCCTGGGATCCTGGTATCAGCGGCGGAGTTTCTATGGTGAGGCGCTGACGGTTCAGGCCAATTATGTCAAAGATCTGTTGCGGGAAAAATGGGGGGTGTCCTCCTGGCAGGATGTTGAGCGGTTGCGCGGTATTTTGCAGGCCAGAATGGATACCCGAAGCGTGGAGGTTTGGCTGAATGATTTTTGGCTTGTGTGTTCTGAGGGATGGCCTGCTAAGATGAGGTCACGGGAGTACGCGTCTTGGTCACGGCGTTTGAGTAAGATGCAAGAAGAAGCGGAATCATGATGCGCAGTTTAAAGAACAGCGCACATCGAATATTGAACTATCGACTAGGGGGTTGAGCTATGAATGCGACATTTCAGGAGATTCTAGAGATTAGTGAACGGTATATTTTTGGTCAGAACACGAATCTGCGGCTGCTTATGACGGCTTTGCTGGCCGGGGGCCATGTTTTGTTGGAGGGAGCGCCGGGAACAGGTAAAACCAAGACTGTACGCACCATTGCGCAGTTGTTCGGGGGGCAGTTCCGGCGTGTTCAATTTACGCCGGATCTTTTACCCAGCGATATTACCGGGAACACGATTTTTGATTTGAAGGAATCGCGGTTCCAGACTATGAAGGGGCCGATTTTCACCAATGTGCTTTTGGCTGATGAGATTAACCGGACGCCGCCGCGGACGCAAGCCGCTTTGCTGGAGGCGATGGAGGAAAAACAGGTGACGATTTTTGGGGAAACTCATAAGCTGCCCGATCCCTTTTTTGTAGCGGCTACCCAGAATCCGATTGATTTTGAAGGAACATACCCGCTGCCGGAGGCTCAGAAGGACCGGTTTCTTTTTGAACTGATTGTGGATTATCCCAATGAGCCCCAGGAGAAGAACCTGGTTTATCAATCTGTGCATGGACAGTTGGAGGAACAGAATCTGAGTCCCGTGCTGACTGTTGAGGATTTACTGGCCGCCCGCGCTCAGATGATTAACGTTGTGGTGGAAGCGCCAGTTGTGGAATACGCGACGCGGATTGTCCGCCGAACGCGCCAGTCTGAGCTGATTCGGCTTGGGGCGAGCCCCCGGGCGGCCATTGCCGTGACGAGGGCGGCTCAGGGTTGGGCTTATCTCCATGGCCGCAACTATGTGACGCCAGATGATATTAAGGAGGTCGTAGCGCCGGCGCTGCGTCATCGTTTGATCCTTGTGCCTCAAGTCGAATTGGAGGGTGGAACCCATGAGCAAGTTATCCATGATATCCTGGCTGCGATCCCTGTTCCGCGATAAGGCGGTGCTGCCGGGCGCCAACCTGGTCCTGGGCACCCTTCTCGTAGGGGTGATTGCGTGGGTTAGCGCTTTTTTGGGGGGCGGTTGGCCGATTTTTTGGGGGATTATTGGGCTGGGACTGGTCTTGAGCCTGATAGATTTGGCTAACTTGACTTCTCGAAAAGATCTGGCTTGTCGGCGCGAGGTGGGGGCCAGCCAGGAGAGGGGCCGCGAGTTTGCGGTTGAACTTGTCTTTGTGAACCGAGGCCGGATTCCCTTGCATTTGGATTTGATTGATGAACTGCCCCAGGTGTTTGTCAGGCCTCCGATTGATCATCCCAACGGATGGTCCATCGCCAGGCGTTTGGTCTGCCCGGTGGGAGAGAGTTGTTTCGTTTACCGGACCCAGGCGGCGATACGGGGGGATTATGCCTTAAACAGGTTATATGTTCGGTATCGCAGCGGGCTGGGGCTGTGGGTTAAACAGACGTCTTTTCCGATACGGTCCCGTGTGAAGGTGACGCCGGATTTGAGCGGGGTTCGGGGTAGTCTGGCCCGGGCCCAGAAGCTGCTGATGCACCAAGGGGGCGTCGTGAAGCGAAATGTTTACGGAGATAGCGAGTTTTCCCAGGTGCGGGCTTATGTGGTCGGCGATGATCCCCGTCGGATTAATTGGCGGCAAACGGCTAAAATGAATGAGTTGATGAGCAATGTTTATCAGCCGGAACATGGCAAGTATATTTCGATTCTGGTAGACTGCGGCCGGGTTATGGGTGTGGAATTGACGGATGTGAACCGCCTGGAGCGCGCTTTGGAAGCGGCGTTGTCTGTGGCGGCTCTGGCGTTGCGGCAGGGGGACTATGTTTCCATGACGGTTTTTTCCAACACCATCCGGGCTCATATCCCTTCAGGGAATTCTTTGGGCCATTTGCGCACCATTTTGGATGGCGTATACGGCATTCAGAATGATACTCAGGAGTCCAACTATGGCCATGTCCTCAGCTATTTGGAGTCGGTGCAGAAGCGGCAGAGCATGGTTTTGATGTTTAGCGATTTGACGCCCTTTTTGCTTCAGGATGATCTGCTGTCCTACGTGCAGGGGATGCGCCGGCGTCATCTTTTTATGCTGTTAGGGGTGCAGGATCCTATGGAATTGTGTTGGAGCGCGGCTGTGCCGGATACGGTACAGGGATCGATGTTGAAGAGCGCGGCTCAGAAAATCCGCTTAGAGAAAAAAGACCGCATCCGCCATTGGAGCAGTCTGGGGTTGCATATGGCTGAGGTTAAGGAGGAGCATTTGGCGGGGGCGGCTGTCGATTCTTATGTGCAAGCTATAAACCGCGGCATGCTTTAAACAATTGAAATCGGACAATTGTCATCTGTTAATTGGTTTCTTCCGCCCCAATGTCACATAGAGGATCAGGGCGACTACCGTGAGAATCGCGACCAGGTATTTGGCTTCCAATGGTATTGGGGCGGGGGTAATGAAGCCTTCGATGAGGCCGGCTATGATGAATAGGGGAATGGTTCCCAGCAGAAGAAGGCAGGATTGAGCGGCTTGGGTTATGAATTGGTGAGAGCGGGGAGCGGTTCTCGGAACCAGGACTTTGTACCCCATGAGGAGCCCGGCGCCGCCGGCTATGAAGATGGCTGTCAGTTCGATGACGCCGTGGGGCATAATATAGGCCCAGAATTCGTAGGATGCGCCGATTTGCCAAAAGTAACAAGCCAGGGCGCCAAGGGTAATACCGTTCATGATGAGCAGATAGATCGTGTACAAGCCCAGGGTGGCGCCGCCGGCAAAGGCCAGAATGGCCACACGGATGTTGTTGGTCATGATGTCGGAGGACATGGATGCTGCGGGTACAAAACCCCCTTCTCTCAAGGCTTCAGGATCACTGGGAAGTGTGCCCGGCAGGATACTTTGCAGAGATTCTGGCTGAGTGTAGACAGAGAGAAAGCCGATCAGCCCGCCGAAAAGGAAGAGCAGTGCCGCCAAACCGATGAAGAGACGGCGTTCCCAGAAGAGCTCAACAAAGGTGTGGGCGAAGAATTGCCTGATCTGGCTGGAACTGGAGACCTTTCCCTTGTATAATGTGTTATGGGCCCTCGCGGCCAGGTCGTTCAGGTAGGCGGTGAGCTGAGATTGGGGGAAGTAGGTTTGACAGATCGATACATGTTGGCTGACTTTGAGGTAGAGGGTATGCAGATCGTCTAATTGGGCGGCGGTGCATGATTTTACGCCGCGAAAGGCTTTGAGGGTTTGTTCTAATGCGTCCCAATCAGCGCGGTGGGTTTTGTGAAAGGTTTGTATGTTGGTGTATGCGGATGATTCTGAGATTGACATATGACCTCCAAGAATAAATGTTGTTGAGGAGAAAGTTATGAACCAAGGAACGATTGATATCAAGACGCCGGAACATATCAGGTTACAGTATCAAGTGGCGGGTCTAGGCAGCCGCAGCGCGGCTTTTTTGATTGATAATCTGATTATTTTCGTTGTTTTAGTGGTTTTATCAATTGCCATAATCGTTGTGGGTCGACCGGGCAACTGGGGCAGTTTTTCTGGTTTTGTGGCAGATTGGATGTATGCTGTTTTTTTCCTCATAGTTTTTTTATTGAATTCCGGATATTTTGCGTTTTTCGAGTATTTTTGGGCCGGGCAAACCCCCGGCAAACGTGTTATGGGACTGCAGGCTGTTAGCAAGAACGGTGAACCTATTACGTTTCTTTCTGCGATTATTCGAAATTTCCTGCGTCTTATCGATTCAATGCCGTTTTTTTATGCTGTAGGCATGGTTTTTGTTTTTATTCACCCGCGTCATCAACGTTTGGGGGATCTGGCGGCTGGAACCATTGTTATTCATAAGTTGAAAGGGAAGAAGCCTGACAAACGGCTGGTTAGAACCTTGCGAAGACGCCTGACGGGGATCGTGCCCCTGCCGATAGAAGACCTGGCCAAGAAGCGGTTTTCTTATGAGGATTGGCAGCTTCTCCACATTTACGCCATGAGATCGGGGGATCTTTCTGACCGGGAGAGGTGGGATTATTCTCATCGGATCGCTTGGCATCTCTTGCCCAAAGCGGGTATTGAGCCGCAACCAGGCGCGAATCAGGATATGATGCTTTTAGCGCTGTTTCTGGCTTTGCGGGAAGATTGGGATCCTCTTCTGACCCAGGGATTGTTTTAGGAAGGGGACGCAGCAATGGACAATGGACAAGGCTGATATCCTTCAGCCTGTGGACCAATTGGGAATTGTTTTGAGGTTGCTGTCTGTTTATCAGTATAGCATTGACAGGGGAATTGGGCAAAACAATTGATAATGTGAGGGTGCATATTTTATCCTAATCTCAACTAAAAACAGAGCCATCTTTACGGTCTATTTTCCGTCTGTCTGCGTTATCCTCCTTGTCGGGCAACCAGCCCGCCTTTGTCGTCTGCCTTGACAAACGCAAAATATCCTCGTAAATATGACTCTGTTTTTAGCTGAGATCAGGATTAAAAGTGCAGGAAGCGACAAAAAAATAAATAGAAATATCCACTGCGGGATTCTCCCGCAACCGAAT
>WRHI01000039.1 GCA_009783315.1 Peptococcaceae bacterium | reverse complement strand
ACCTGAATGTCGATTCCGAAGGGCCTGCCCTCATCTCTTACAAAGCATGTGACTTCCGCGCTTTCCCTCCTTTCGGTGCGAAACTCACTTCAGGACACACTTTTGCGCTCTCTGCGTAGATGCCATAGAGATGCGCCGACACGGAGCACGGCTTGGCGGACGCGCCTCACGCCCCGCCCGGTGCCCCGCCGCCCCCTCCTGCCCCTCCGGCTGGGGTCCGATCTGTAACAACCCGAGAACATTCTCGCGATTTCCACAGAATTTCCTCTTTTCCACCAGCGAATTTTCGTGTAAAATGAAACCTAATAAACATGATCTGTGTGGAACAGGGGAAAGGAAGCATTGCTTATGGAATTCATTGAATTAGAGGGACAACCCATTGAACTCCAGTTGGTCTCCAACAAGCGCGCGAGACTGCTCTCTTACGTAATCAAGGACAGTAGGGTGGTCGCAACTGTGCCGTCGACTTCTTCGGAGGAACAAGCCAAAGAGTTCATTCTTGAGAACAGTGAGGATATCCTTAATAAAATCAACAAAAAAAGAGAGCACGATAACAGCCCCTACCAATACATTAACGGTGAAAAGTTTTCCTATCGCGGGCGTCAATACGCGTTACAAATTGTTGAAGGAAACAATCACACCAACCATGTTTTGCTTAAGGGCGGGCACCTGTTTGTTTATCTGCCGTCCGAATTCACAGAAACCGAAAAAAAAATAGCGATCAGATCTTATCTCGACAAGTTTTTTCAAGACAGCGCACTAAAGATTCTGAATGAACTCACTCAGTACTATTCAAAGCTTATGGAGATTCCCTACAAGCCGATCAAAATCAAAAACCAGCGCACCCGTTGGGGCAGCTGCTCCAACAATGGGAGTATCAACCTCAATTGGCGCATCATTATGGCTCCCAACCAAGTGATTGCTTATGTGGTTATCCACGAGCTGGCGCATCTCAAGTTCGCTGATCATTCCCGCGAATACTGGGCTTTGGTGGCAAAACATATGCCTGATTATAAGCGATGGAAAAAGTGGCTGGTTGACAACAGCGAAAAACTTGCTATATAACAATGTGGTGGCTATAGGCTTATCCAGCAACCATGGTGTTAGACAAAAGCCATCTCTGCCTGAAACGCGACGGCATCTGAATCAGCAAATCGTCCTTCCAAATAATAATCGTCGTTCCCATGAGCACCGCGGAAAATATTGATTTGATCTCCCATTGTACATTCTTTCTTAAAAGAAAGATGGACATGGGAAATTTCTTTATGTGATAAAAAGTCGAGATCAAAACTATCCAACATCCAATCAACATAACGGGTGTTGTTAGCATGATTGTTGATATCTATATCCGAATACCGCACGGTTTTCAAATAGATCGGCATCAACTCGGGGACTTTGCGCATACGCCGGTCTTCGATCAGGCTGGCCTGCTCGTCGCGAAGTATGTATTCATCAAGACCCCACAAGTCCAACCGCCGCGGAAAGCGTTTCGCAGACTCCAGAACAGCCCAATCCATCGAAGTTTGCGCGACAACATTTCCCGCGGCGTCAGACACGCGAAAATTCCGTCTGCTGATGACCCGGGAAACGGAACGAATCCATGTTTCCACTTCGATTTGTTCCTTAAACTCCGGCAGACGCTCAACTGACGTCCAAGACTGGGCTATGACCCAAAATCCGTTGTCGGCTGCCGGATTGCTATAGTGAACAAAAATATCCGCCGCGTGCTTGAAAGCCGTCTCTTGTTCAAGCCCAAGCAGCATACTCAGCTTAAGCTTGTTGCGAAAATCAACCATATAGGATTCAACTGTGTAACTTGATTTGCATATTTGTGTCAGCATAGAATTATCTGTGAGGGTTTTTCAGCTATTAAAGCGGTCCCTTCTTACTCCGATCCTTATCCTCAGTCATATTTCGATACGCTTCATAAATCATGTCGTCAATGGTAATCTCCATTAGATTCCCAACAACATATCCCACGGCAAAACTGATTTTTCTCAAATTCTCTCTTTGCCTGCCGTTGTAGGACCAGACCTCTCGATCCAGTTCCTTGATAAACGTCTTAATCATTTGTGGACTGGCTTTGGCGACAATTGAAATGAACTCATCCCCGCCATAACGCCCGACAAAACCAAAGTCTTTGCAGGTGTCCTTGAGAATTTGCGCAAAATCCGTAATGATTTTATCGCCGACTTTTTGACCAAGCTTGTTGTTGACAATTGTTATGCCGTTCATATTAAGCATAATCACCGCAATATCTTCCACCGAAGGCGACATATTGATTTTGCTGATCAAACGGTCGCAGCTGGCCCGGTTGTCAATATTGGTCATAGGATCAATATAGGAGATCCTATCCGGATTACTGGCGTTCCGGCTGACGATAACTCCCCGCAGAACATAGACGACGCCTACCAGGAACAAAAACACAAAAACCCCATTAATGATCAAAAACAGAAAATTGATACTCTTTACCTGGCCTTCCGAGTATGTGTCCGCCGCAAAAGTCAAATCGTTGGCAAGGTCAAAATAGTCCTGGCTATCGGCAAACAGCCTGTTTCTGTTTTCATCTGACGGATCCTGTCTGACTGCGGCTATATCCTCTTTGAGTTGAGCCCATTGAACCTTAATCTTTTTCAGCTTGTCCTGATAATCATCATCCGGCAAAAGGACAAGATTGTGGGGCCCTTCGCCGGTGTCCAGATTGATAATAATAACATTCAGCTTTTCAATTAAAGCGTCATCTTGCCGTCCCATCAATTCTTCTTTGATCAGCTTTTGGGTGCCTCCCCGGACAATACCACAATAATTGACGACACTGGCATTGCCTTGGAGCTGATTTATGGATGAAAAAGACAACACACTCACCAAAATAAACAAAATGGTAATGATGACAATTACTGCGTAGAATTTTTTCATACTGTTCATCTCCTCACCTGTTGATCACAATATAACATGACCAACAAGAACCGTCAATTCTCTTTTTGATTTTTATTGAACAACACGTCGTATTTTTCCTGTAACATATAACAACAAAGGAATGACAAACCCCATGACAAGAGAGAGCGGATAAATAAAAGCTTCCTCAAGTTCATGCAAGGCAAAGAAAGTATTGCCAATATAATTGCCGCCGAAGAAAAGGGATAACGCCAGCAAGATCAAATACGGCGCCATTCTGTCCAAGCCAAAAAGAGAGCGGATCAGATGCAAAAAACAGAAAGACACAATGGCGATAAACATAAACTCGGCCACAGTAAACAGGACGCCCAGAAAACTGTCAATACGTTCCAACGAGCTGCTGAAAGCGATGCTGTTGATCATTGTGTTCAAAGTAAAAGGAATCCGTGAAATAAGCTGGGGACCCAGAATGCCGATAGCGGCAAGAACAACACACACTTTTAGTCCTGACAGCAATGTAATGCTTTTGAAACCGATGCGCCGGATATTTTTCAGACTGGCAATTTTATCACTCAACACCAAAATAAGCACGGAGAAAGCCCCCGTGTAAAGAACCTTCAAACTGCTCAAACCGGCGTTGGGCAGATCCAGATACGTCACAGGCATAAAATTCTCCCAACGGAAAGACGGCAACCACAACACAATAAGTATAATAAAAATGGTGACAAGCATAAAGAAGCAAAGCCTTGTCATGCGCGCGATGGGCACAATGCCGGATCGGACAACAATTACGGCAAAAACAACGAAAATAGCAATCAGCATGGCCTTATTTTGCCCCGGGTACTGAGAATGGGACAACCTAGCGCCGAACATATTGATGTTGAAAGAAAGAATCAGCAAGAGCCAAAGGATGTACGAAAAAACAACAAAGAAGCCTAAGGTTCTGCCCCAAATCGTTTTGGCAATCTGGGCAAAGTTCTGTCCGGAAAAGCTTATAAGGAATTTATAAAATATGTGGAAAAAAAATAGCATGTAGCCGAATTGTAACAAAACAGCCAGCCACCCCGCGTGCCCGGCCGGCTGTGTCGCGAAAAGAGGCAGCACGCGGATATCGAGGGCAAACGTCAGAATCATCACAACCGCCACAGCCTCGCGCGCGCTCAGGGCGTGGGAAGAAAGCTCAGAACTCTTATTTGACATTTAAACACTCCCTGCTCGACAGTTCGTAATCTTCAAACCCTTCCTCCAACCATACATCAAACTAATAAAATAACCGGAGAAACAATTCAGCAAAACGCGGGTCCGCTGCCGAACTATGAATATTAACGCTGATAAGAATACCCACCAAAAACAACCATCCGCCAAAAACCCACAATTCTTTTTTTTCGCCTCTAGGCAAAAATTGAAAACACTCCCAGACAAAATAAACCAACAGCGCCAGCCACAGCCCAATAAGGATACCCCATTTCATTTCCTTAACCTCCCGCATAACCCAAAACAGGTTCTTCAAACAAAGATGAAAACAAGGGCTGCCTAAGATTCCTGCTATGTTCAATCAGCGAATTGACCTCGATCGTGAACTTAAGTCGTCCGTATCCTTCATCCGCCCAAATATCGCCCAGAGAGGCTCTGAAACGGTTCGGATATTTCTTCGCGAACAGTTTGCCAAACCCAACAAGATCACAACAGTTCTCTTTTGTAAAACGCAGCAACCCCTTGATTTCATCTTCAATAATTTTGTTTTGTTGAACTGTCAGATTGTTCAGGGAATCATCGGAATACAAGTCAGTGTTTCCCTGGTTTTCGGTTATAGCGGTTTTCATGTTGATGGTAATATGAACCATTGTCTGGCCATCAGCGTCCCATTCCAACTCGAAATCCCGGCTGCAACTAAGAATTTCCAGAGAGACGTCGCTGCCGTCCGCAGCCTGGACGAGCAACTTGCCGGCAAAAACCTTTCCTAACAGGATATTGGCAGCCCGTCCTTGCGTCCCGGATAGATAACCAACCAAACTGTCTTTGTAGACGGCGTAACCGTCTAAAGCGAACAATTGATTGCCCGGCTGCGCCTGCTCTTGTTCATTTTGGGATCCGCCGCCTTTACCACCCGGATCGCCTCCCGCAGCGCCTTCGGCTTCCGTTTCTGCTGCTGCGATATCTTCGTCTTCAACTTGCTCCAGCTCAGCCTCATCCTCTGATTGATGAGATTGTTCCGGCTTAACCGCTTTCTTCTCCCCTTGATTTGTATCCTCAGTCAGCAAAATACTGAGACATGGCAGCAGAGCGGTTCTGGTCAAACCGTTGAGTTCCCGTAAGAAATCAATCGTCTTAATACGGCTGTTCCGCGTAAAAAAATGCTGAGAATCGATGGATTCCGCATAACTGCTTTGGGAAAGCAACCGTTCTCCCAGAAACAAGTTATCAAGACGTTCCGATGGAAAAGTATCTCCCGAACCGCCTTTTAAGATAAACTCTTCAGCGGTCATATTTGTACAGGCAATCAAAGAAGACGACTTGCGAATCGTCGGATCGCGCAGCAGCGCGTCTAAAAAATCTGTCAGATCCATTTGAGTGGTTTCATGTCCCAGAATAATGTAATCAAGATGACCCAAAAAAATCTCCCTATCCACACGGTTGCTGAAATTGCGCACAGCCTCAAAAAAAGTGCGTCCCTCTGACGACACAGCTTGAACCTTCTTATCCGGATCGTTGGCTGCGCCGCTGATCGAACGAGAAGCCAGCGTTAGGCGGATTTTTTCGCCGTTATCAACGCTGTCAATGGCAAGTACACGAGTAAACATCAGCCTCTGAACATCAAAACTCTCCGGGAAAAACCTGTACGTGTTGCAACCCATACAGACGCCGGTTAAACAAGGAATTAGACACAAAACCAAGAAACATCTTCGCAAAAAACCCATAGTCCTCATGCCGCCTTCCGTAAAAAACATCCGCTCCCCAACAGACTGCTATGCTAATGATCCGTTATCCCTCAACGGCCTTTCCGCGCCTTCGGTTTAAGCCGGAGCGTGTTGAAAGGGCGCGAGCGGAACTTGCGCGCCAGATCATCAACACTGGGGGGAAACCAACCGACATCGGTTCTCATATATGTTTCAAAAGGCTGCAGATAAGGAATCCCGAAAGTTTCCATCCGGCTCAGAGAATAAAGCAGGAGCAGCCCGGCAAAAAGGGCGCCAAGTAGGCCGTAAAAACTGCTCATCAACAAGATGATGAATTGCCAAATGAACGAGGCAAAAAGCAATTCAAAATTCTGCAAAGCCAGCATACAAATACCGGTTATAGCCACAATCACAAGAATACTTGGAGAAATGAAACGCGCGTTAATGGCCGCGTCCCCCAGCACCAAAGCGCCGACAATGGACACCGTCCCGCCGATGGAGGTCCATGACCCCAACCCCGCCTGAATCAAGCCATGAAAAGCCAGCAACACCAAGGTAATCTCAAAAATTGCCGGAAAAGGTACCCCCTGACGTGACATCGCTAGGCTCATTGCCAGATCGGAAGGCAGCATCTCCGGATGAAAATTGGACAGCGCCACAAAAACACCCGGCAGAAAAATTGTGATAAAGAAGAGAACAAACCGCATAATCCGATAAATCGTGGACGGCAAGTACTTATAATTGTAATCAGCCGACATACGGAAGAAATCGAAAAAAGAATAAGGCAGAATCATGGCAAAGGGAATACCGTCAACAATAATGCCGACCCGGCCGTCCAGAATACCGGCGCTGAAACGGTCAGGCTTCTCCGTGTAAAGGATCTGAGGAAAAGGGGAGAGCCGCCCGCCCACCAACAGGCTTTCTATAGAGGATAGGGACAACATATCTTCGATCTTAGCTTCATCAAGGCTTTTTTTGACGGCGTCTAAAAGATCCGTCTTGACCCGACCGCGCAAATACACCAGAACCGCCGCCGTGTTGGTATCCTGACCAAGCACATAATTTTCAATAGCGAGATCCTGGGAACAAATCTTACGGCGCACGGTGGCCGTGTTAACGCGCATGGTTTCCACGAAACAATCCTTGGGGCCTTTCAGTGTGTGTTCTTCCGTAGGTTCACTTACAGATCTTCTTTCGAAGCCCTTGCAGTCAAAGGTCAGCGCCATATTCAAATCGTTAAAAATCAGAGCCACAGAACCGGTTAGAATCTGCGTAACAATTTCTTCGATGTCCGTTTGTCGGCTTTGTGAAGCGGCATAGACGCCGCCCCAATCCAAACGATCAACCAGATCTTGGGAAGAGACAGCTTTGCTGACCCAAGTATTATCAGCAAGAGGGCGTATGATACATTCGCTGACAAAAGCCGTGTCAATCAGCCCATCCAAATAGACCATATTGATCTGGTGCGAACCCGCCATCAGCGTGCGTGTGACCATATCGCCGGCACTGCCGAGGGATTCGATGATTTTTATTGTCATGGCGTCATCAAGATTAGGAGCAGGCGTAGGAGAAGCAGGGGACGAAGCGGTTCCGTTACCATCCACACTATGGACACCGCTATCGGACGCGGAATAATAAGGTGGCAGATTGTAATAAGAACACGGCCTGTGCCTCTTGGCGATGATTCTGTTGACAAAAAATTCCTTTGACAAATCTTTTATATAGTGAAAAAGATTAGGCATAACAACGTCTTCCTCTCAAAAGCCGAACGACAATAAGTATTGATGCACACTGGTCTTAGTGTGAATGAAATGAGAAGTTTTTATGCAAACGCCGGTAACTGAATTGAGGTTACAGATCAGACCGATCAGGCCCCAGCCAGAGGGGCAGGAGGGGGCGGTAGGGCACAGGGCGGAGCCGTTCTTCGTGGCAGTGCGGGTCTAAGGCCTTTACGCGAAAAGCGCAAATAAGGCAGCCTGCGCTTTTTTCCGCTCCAAGGCCTAAGACCCGCTGCCACCACTCCCGAAACGGCTCCGCCCTGTGCCCCACCGCCCCCTCCTGCCCCTCTGGCTGGGGCCTGATCGGTCTGATCTGTAACCCTCTTTTGGCCTCTCTTGGCCTCGGTGGCCTCTTCGGTGGCCTCTTCTTGTCTTTTTCCGCGTAAATCCGTTACATCAAAGACGGTTTATGGTATAATGTCGAAAAAAGCATACCTTGCAGACAACTCTGTTATCCTATGTTCGTTCGAAGAGAAAATATAAAATAATCGGAGGTGGCATTATGGCAAAAAACTGTCAAAAATGTGGCACCTGGCTCGAAGATAGAGCGATGAACTGCTACAGATGCGGCGAAAACGTTCTGGACAGCCGGGAAGAGCAAAATCAACAAAAACAACCTATGCACATGTTTGCGCAGCAGCCGGAACCAGACCCGCCGCAGCAGCCCGTGTCCATGCCAACTTTTATGCGTCCGGCAGAGCAGCAGTTGGAGATGGAGCAGCTTGTGCGACAATCAGAACAGCAGCCGGAACAACAGCCCATGTCCATGCCGACTTATATGAGCCAGCCACCAGAGTCAGCGCAAGAACCACAACCCCTAACTCAAGCAGAACAGGAGCCTCAACCTCTAACTCAAGGGGAACAGGAACCACAACCTCAATTTCAGCCGGAGCCACCACCCCTGGCTCAACCCATACCGACATTTTCCCATCAGCCATACGAACCATCTTCTCTACCGCAACAGGATGAGCCTGCTTGGTTCGTATCCCAGCCAACGCTACCGCCGCAACAACAACAAACAGTCTTGGAGCCAAAGCCCTTCGTTGCGAAGCCACGCCATTACGATTACCAACCTGAAACAGATTCTTCCGCCATTGAAGCACAGCCTTCATCCTATGTAGCCGCGATCAAGAAAAACATGGCTTTAATTCTCGTCGTTTCCTTAGGGGTTCTGGCCGTGATCGCCCTGATAATCAGCGCCGCGATTCCTAAGCGTGTGGAAAACGTAGCGGCTCAGGACTATTATTTCATGGGAGAGGACAAGGTTCCGTCTGTGAAACTCATTATTGGTCAGCGCGATATCGGCAGTTTCAGCGAAAACGCTCTGGGCGGCGCTTCCAAGCAAATTATCAAATACAATGTGACAGAAACCCCTAGCGAGGAGATATCCTTATACGGCAAGGCCTTGACAGAAGACTACAGTTATCTTGACATCAGCGGCATTGCCTTTGATGGTTTAACGGGTTCAGAATCTCTGTACGCCAAAGAATCCGTAGACGAAACCAAACTGATCATTGTGCAAATCGATCACGATTCAAAAGGATACACGTTAACACTCTACAAAGTTGACAGGGAATTGGTGGACGACTACTTGCAACGAAAGGAATTTGCTATAGTGCCGGCCACAAGCTGGGAAATAATAAATAGTGCTGAATATATTGGTTATGAAAGCCTGACTGCCGCCACAAACACCGCCGAGCTTTTTTTATATACCATTCAACGCAATAACCCCAGCCAAGCGAAACACTATTTAGACGTTGCTTTTGAAATGATAAAAAGGCAGTATCCCGGCGGTGTTTTTGGCGCTGTGACCAATTCCACTGTGAACGGTTTTCCGGCGATAGAATTTACTTTTACGCACACTATTGATAACGCCTATTATAAGCAGAAAGAAATATTTCTGTACTACGGTACCTGTGTTTATAATATCAAGTGCAGGGCTTCTGCGGATCAATGGGCTGCTGCTGAAGATGATTTTCAAATTATGATTAATTCATTTGCCTTGAAGTAAGCAGCACGAGCATAAAGGAGAATCTTAATATGCCCTATAATCCCGGTCTGTTGGCGCGTGATTGGAAAAGGGCCCTTTGCGTCCTTAAAGAGGGAAACCGAAGGTTTGTCTGCAACCAGACTTTGCATCGGGATACCTCTGAGCAGGGTCGGCTAATTCTTGCGGACGGGCAACAGCCTATCGCCGTAGTCGTTACTTGTTCTGACTCCCGTGTGTCGCCGGAGATCTTTTTTGATCAAACCCTTGGAGATATTTTTGTCGTTCGCAACGCTGGTAATATCGCAGACGATACGGCTTTGGGAGCAATTGAATATGCTGTCAAATATCTTCGGGCACCTTTGGTGGTTGTCGTAGGTCATAATCATTGTGGCGCTGTTGCGGCGGCTTATGAGCAGCACCAACAAGAAAGCGGGCATGGCGGCTACGGTCGTATCAAGGATAACCTTAACCCTAAGGGCGACAACAAACAGCTTGACTGCGAAAATAACCACGAATTCCCAGATTACCTGCAGTCTGTGCTTGATGTTATTCGCCTCAGTCTAAAAGATATCAGCGGTCTTGATGGGGCTGTTGTTGACAATACCTTATACGCCGTCGCGCGCATCCAAAACAACGAAACGGTCAAAAATGCCGGAACGAAAGTTCTGGGTGCGGCTTATTGTCTTGTAACAGGAGAGGTTTCTTTTCTGTCATAGTTCCCTTCAGACAGGTCATTGTTTTGTTCCTCTCCTCTAGTTACAGATCGGACCCCAGCCGGAGGGGCAGGAGGGGCGGTGGGGCACAGGGCGGAGCCGTTCTTCGTGGCGGCGCGGGGTCTAAGGCCTTTACGCGAAAAGCGCAAATAAGGCAGCCTGCGCTTTTTTCCGCTCCAAGGCCTAAGACCCGCTACCGCCACTCCCGAAAAGGCTCCGCCCTGTGCCCCACCGCCCCTCCTGCCCCTCCGGCTGGGGTCCGATCTGTAACCTCCTCTAGTACTCCGCCAAGTCCAAATAAGCGTTTTTGGCTTGACGGGGTACTAATTTTGGTCGGGTGTTTTGTGCAACTGGTTCAGCAGCCGCTCCACTGCGTCTGTAGGAAAATCCGGTGCCGTGTTTTCGAGCATGGCGGTAAGCAACTCTCTTGCTTCAGCGCTTTGCGGCAGCAAATAACCTGATTCCCGTAAAATATCTTCAGCCATACGGAGGTTGGATTTTGCTAACGCTTCGGCGAACTGCCTTGTCACGGCACTGTCCGTTGTCGCGGCGACCGCTGCCGCGATCTCTTCCTGCTGAACTTTGCTCCGCCCTAATGCGCGTTGCTCGGTTACAACCTCTGGGGATTTTGGCTGCTGAGGCGGATATTCATCAGGAATCATTGAGATGGCACCGGAGGGACAGGCGTTCACACAAGCCATGCAACCTGGTATACATTTGGCCGTATCAATTATGCTGTTTTCCGTGTTTGTCGCCCCCGTCGGGCAGACATAAAGACACATGCAATCTTTCCCACAAAGTCGAACATTTCTATACGCGGGCAAAATGAGTCATCTCCTCTCTATCTCAACGATTTTATATTGGGGAACCTTGCAGACAGGACATATCTCCGGCGCCGCGCCACCTAACATGATAAAACCACAAATATCACAAACAAATATTTTGGTGTTGCTGAGCATATCGTCGCCTTCATTCGCAAAACGGTCAAGCAAAGATTGGAGCATTATGCTAACCTTCTCGCTCCAAATCAGCGAGCGCAGCGCCCCTCTGTCCCCATCGGCCTGAGCCGCAGCTTTGGCGGCGGCAAAACCTTTGGCTATATCTTCGTTCAGCATGACCGCAGTATCGGCCAGGGTCACGCCTTGCGCCATCCCTTTCGTTTTAAAGTAGTCGGCAAGTGCGCTATACGCCTCCATCTCCTCAATGAGCCGCTGTTTCTCACAGCCTTTCGCCAGGCTGGAACATATCGCCGCGATTTCACCGGCGGACAAATCTCTGATGTCACCATGAGCGCGGTCACCGTTAACAACAGGGTTGTTCCTTTTAATAGCCGGTTGAGGTGCCGCTGTTTCTCCAAGGGGCTTAAAAACAGTTTTCGGCGCCGAACACAACGGGCAGACGAAGTCTTCAGGCAAGTCTTCCCACTTTGTGCCGGGCGCAAGGCCTTTCTCGGGAAGACCGACGGCTTCGTCATAGATGTAGCCGCAGACGGAACACTCAAATCTTCTCATTGCTTTTCCTCCTCTGTACTAACTCTACCCAATAAAGGCGGGATCAGACCAACAGCCCATTACGTCCGGCCTGAAAGGCCGCGTTGTTAACATCCAGCAGGCGTTCCGGTACAGTTTCCCGCAAAATATCCAGCCAAACGTCTTCTTCGATGGACAAAAACCGAGAGAGAAGTCCCAGCAGTACAACATTAACAGCTTTGGCCGCGCCGCATTTTTGAGCCAAACTCAAGGCGTCAATAGGGACAGCCTGAGGAAACTCGGATTGAATCCGGTCTTCGGCGTCAGGGGGGTAGACGGCGGCACCGGTAACAACAGGCATAGGATTGATGCTCTGGGTATTGTAAAGAACCGTAGCGTTTCTTCTGGCATAAGGAAGCCAACGCAGGGTTTCCAGCTTCTCAAACCCAAGAATGATATCAGCCTGTCCTTGGGCAATGATCGGCGAAGCAACCTTGCTGCCGAATCGAACCTGGGTCACAACGCTGCCACCTCGTTGAGCCATGCCGTGAATTTCCGATACCTTGACATCATAGCCCTTGCGCAGCACCACACCGGCAAGTATCCGGCTGGCCAGGATCGTCCCTTGCCCACCGACGCCTACAATCAGAATGCTTAGCGGATCGTTTTGTATAGTGTCCATGACCGTCAGCCTTCCTTTCTTACTATAGCTTGGGGACGGCACAGAGACACACAGAGACCGCAGCCAATACATTGAGACGCATCCACACTGACTTTGCGAATCTTGGCACCCGGTTCCGGCTCATCTTTGACAAGACATGGGCAGCCAAGGCGCAGACATTGCGCGCAGCCGGTGCAGAGCGCAGAGTTCACAGATACAGGCGGCTGAGCGGAAACTTGGGAGCGGGCGGGAGCAGGCCGAACCAGTACACAGGGGCGTTTGACGATGATAACAGAAGGCTCTTCGGCAGCCATTTCCCTTTTGAGGACATCCGTAAAACGATCGAGATCAAAGGGGTCAACTTCGACGACACGATTGACCCCGACAGCCCGAACCAGCATGGGCAGGTCAATCCGGGTTGTAACCTCGCCTCTAACGGTAACTCCTGTGGCTGGATTCTCTTGATGTCCCGTCATACCTGTGGTGCTGTTATCCAAGATAAGGGTAGTGGTGGTTCCCTTGTTGTAAACAACGTCTATAAGAGCGGTGATTCCGGAATGGACAAACGTGGAGTCGCCGATGACGGCCACAAGGTTGCGGGCAAAATCCCGTCCCCGGGCTTTTTCCATACCCAGAGCCACACCGATGCTCGCCCCCATACAGATGGTGGTATCCATGGCGTTCAGAGGGGGGAGAGCGCCAAGGGTATAGCAGCCGATATCTCCGGACACCGTCAGTTTAAGCCGGTTAAGCACATAGAAAACCGCGCGGTGGGGGCAGCCGGGACAGAGCACAGGCGGGCGGCCAACATGCTGAACCGGTGCCCGGTCCTCGGTGTTTGCTGATTCTGAATCGGGTCCCCTGGACGCGGCAGTGAAATCCCTTCGCAAAGAGGGTTTGAGCAGAGAGGGGACACAAGAGGCGATGGTTTCCGGCAACAGTTCGCCTACCGTCGGAAATAGCTCTTTACCGTAAACAGAGAACCCCCAGGCGCGGATTTGATCTTCTATAAATGAATCGAGTTCTTCGATGATATAACATTCATCCACAGATTGAATGAAATCACTGATAAGTTGACGCGGCAGCGGATAGGTCATACCCAGTTTGAGCAAGGAAACATTCTCATCCAGAACTTCGCGCGCGTATTGATAGGTGATACCATTGGTGATAACACCGACACGCCTGGTCCCTTCCAGTCTTTCTTGATCCTCGCTTCTTTCCGGCTCTTCGGTACGGTTCAATGGCGATGTTTCGGCATAGGCCGCCAGCTTCTTCAGCCTTTCCTCCACAATGGGGTGGCGCAGACGGGCGTGACCGGGCAGCATGATGTATTTGGACGGGTTTTTGCTGTAGTCCCGCAGGGAAATCTCCTGACGATTGCCGGGGGATACCAGCGACTGAGAGTGGGAAACCCGCGTGGTCATGCGCAGCATCACCGGCGTATCATACTCTTCGCTGAGCGTCAAAGCCAGCTTGACATAATCGAGGCATTCCTGACTGTCCGACGGCTCCAGGACAGGAATTTTTGCTGCACGGCCATAGTGTCGGTTATCCTGTTCATCCTGGGAACTGTGCATGCCCGGGTCGTCGGCGGAGATGAGCACCAGCCCGGCGTTAACGCCTGTATAGGACAGTGTGAACAGAGGATCCGCGGCCACGTTGACCCCCACATGTTTCATAGCGACAAGGGTTCGACCGCCCGCTACCGCGGCACCGAGTCCGACTTCCAAAGCCACTTTTTCGTTGGGGGACCATTCGGAGTCCATTTCTTTGTAGGTGGCGGCGTTTTCGATAATTTCCGTGCTTGGCGTCCCCGGATAAGCGGTGCAAACAACAACACCAGCCTCCCAGGCTCCGCGCGCGATGGCTTCGTTACCGGTCATTAAAACCTTCATGATTAATTTTTTCCTCGCAATTCATGCTTTTGTTCAATCGCCTTCTTCATCATCCAGAAACAGCCCCAGCTCCTCATGGGTAAGATTATGGGTCAGAGATGAGATCGCTATCGGCGCGGTCAAATCTTCCCGCGGCAAGGGAGTGTAGGATTCCATAGCCGTGAGCAGATCACGGGAACGCAACAAATCCATGTACTCCTGAATAGAGAGAATGACAGCGTGGGGCTTGTTGTTTTTAATAACAATATACGGGTTACCTGTTTCCTCAATGGCTTGAATAACCTTGGAAGCCTGTCCCCGTCCCAATTCGGAGACGGATATCATGCAATCAAACACATGTCGCAAATCCATAAGAAGAAAACCCTTTCCTAATGAATTGTGGTGTTCTCTTTTAGATTATACAAGGGTCAGGGGGCTAAGGTCAATTGTTGTTTAATTTTCGTGTTTGTGTACCCTTGCCGGAGCAAATGTCTACATGAAAAGAGAGCCTGTTACATACATTCTTTGCGGAAGCACTTTCATAAAGGAAGGAGCCACATCACATGAAAAAAGTCCGCCATATGTTTGCCGGCGGCAACACCGGCGCCGGTTTTTACTCGTTCTATCACAATCTGGTCGCGTTGGGAACCCGCAGGGTTTTCATCCTAAAAGGAGGTCCCGGCACCGGCAAATCATCTTTCATGAAAAAGCTGGCGACAGAGTTGCTGGACGCCGGCCATGATGTCGATATGTTTTTTTGTTCGTCGGATAGCCAATCCCTGGACGGGGTGGCGGCAGCCGCCTTAGGTCTGGTGCTTCTGGACGGCACCCCTCCCCACCAAGTTGACCCGAGATTCCCGGGAGCGGTAGAAAAAATTGTCAACCTGGCGGATTGTCTGAACATGGAGCCTCTCAAACGCCAAAGCGCCGCGGTTCAAGACTGCGCCGAAAGAAACAGCGGTTGGTTCAAACGCGCGTACTGCTATCTGCGGGCGGCCGCGGCCGTAGCGGAGGATATCGCGGAGATCCACGGAAGCTTGGTCGAAGGGGACGGGTTGCGGGACGCCGCGTATTTTCTGGAGAAAAAGCTGTTTCCGCCCGATGTGCTGCCAAACCGCTACAAAAGAAAATCAAGTCATTTCTTCGCCGGCGCTTACACTCCCCAAGGGTTCGTCGATCACACGGCCACCCTGGTGGAGGGCTGCGGCAAAATCTGCTATCTGGCGGGTCGGCTGGGCAGCGGCCGCAGTTATATATTCAAGCATCTGATGGACCGGGCGGATCTGTACGGTCTGGCATACGAAGCTTTTCACATGCCTCTGTTGCCGGATAAGATAGGCCTGCTGACATTTCCGGAGCTTAGTCTGGCTATTACGAGCAACGATTTGTACCGTGACGACCATTGGCATTGTCTGGACTTGGATCAAACCGTGGACTTGGCAAAGCTGGAATCATATAAAGAAGATTTGAGCCATTGCCAGCGGCTCCTCGGGGATCTCATCGCGCAGTCAGTCATCTGCCTTGGGGAAGCGAAAAATGTTCATGACGAGCTGGAGGCGTTCTACATTCCAAATATGAATTTTGACGGGGTTCGGCACCATTATAACAAGGTGCATGAAGAGGTGTTTTCTGCGCTTCTCCCTGCGCAAAAGTTTCATGGCTCTTGTTAAAACAGATGCCCCGAACAGGGACGCGTACTTTTGCAGGAGTCCCAAGGAGCGGGTTGGTGCCCGGGATAATCCAAAAGCCCGCTGAATTGCGGCGGGCCTCTATTCTGTATTGTCTGGCTAAAGGCAAATTGGATTATCCCGGTCCCCAACCCGCTCCTCGTGCCTCGATGATTTGTGGTCCTTCGCGGGCTTTTGGAGTCTCCCGCTCACCAAACCCTACCTTGGGACTGTTACGAGCCCACATAATATCCATCTCCATTCACCATTAGGTTGCTGGAGAACCCCGCAGTAGATATTTCTATTTATTTTTTTGTCGCTTCCTGCACCTTTTAAAATATGCACCCTATGAATTGGGTCGTCAAATTTCAACATCACTCCCATTTGTTGTATAATAAAATTTATCAGGGAGGGGACAGCACCAATGATTGAGGAACTGATTGTGGTTGAAGGCAAAAATGATGCTCATGCCCTTCGTCGTGCCCTGGGCGAAGACGTGGATGTTTTCTGGACTCATGGGTTTGGTTTGACGATGGAACAAATTCTCTTTCTGCGGCGGGCAGCGCAGGAGAGAGGCGTGTTGGTCTGCACGGATCCCGACCGGCCCGGACAAATGATTCGCGATAAGATCGCACAAGAGGTTCCCGGCGTCCGCCATGTCTATGTCTCCAAAGCAACCGCGCTCAACGAGGCCCGCACCCGTGTCGGCGTTGAGTATGCGTCTCCCGAAACCATCCGGGAGGCTTTTGCGCGGGTTGGGCCGGACCTTCAATACCCCGAACATCAGAAATCCGATCCACTTTGGAGTCTGCGGGATCTTACAGATCTTGGGCTGAACGGACATCCCCAAGCGGCGATCCGGCGCAGAGAGTTGGGCAAGCGGCTCCATATGGGCGACGCCAACGCCAAGCAATTTGTACATAGACTCAATGCTTTGCGCGTTTCCCGTGAAGAACTCCTTGTTCTCATCTCCGGTTAGGTTTGCAGTCAGTTCAGGACTTTTCGGTATACATGAAAGGAAACCATGACCATGACGGAAACAGCCAGAGCCTATACAAAACGTCTTCTCAAACAGTCGCCACGTATCCGTAAAGAATTTGGCCAGAATTTTTTGATTGATGATGATGTCATCGCGGCCATTGTTGATCAAGTTCCCGCTAAAGTCCCGCTTCTGGAAATCGGGGCCGGGTTGGGCGTTATGACACAACATTTTCTCGACCGCAACCAGGAATTCTGGGCCATCGAACTGGATCGGGACAAAGCCCGACTCCTGGACAATGAATTTCGTGGCCGCCCGGTTACGTTGCTGACCGGCGACGCCCTCAAGACCAGCTTGGCCCAGTTGTGGCCGGAACGCCGGGGCTGGGTTGTGGGCAATCTGCCCTATTACATTACCAATCCGTTAATCATGCATTTTCTTGGCCAAAATAACCACCTGGAAGCCATGACCATTATGGTTCAAAAGGAAGTGGCAGCCCGCATCTGCGCCAATCCCGGCAGCAAAGATTACGGCGTGCTCTCCATCGCGGTACAGGCATCAGCAAGAGCAGTAACCCTGTTTGATGTGCCGCCGGAGGCCTTTATTCCCGCTCCCAAGGTTATGTCGACCGTGCTCTCTTTACATATACGGCCTCATCCGGATCTGACGGCAGCAGACGAAGGCGCCTTTTTCCGTGTTGTTAAGGCTGCTTTTTCCAGCCGCCGCAAAATGCTCGCCAACACCCTGGCGGCAGGACTTTCTATGGATAAAAACGATGTTCTTCTTGGGCTCCGGCGGGCCGGTATTGATCCAACCAAGCGCCCTGAAGCCCTGAGTATCGCTGAATTCCAGCAAGTGGCGCAGCATGTGGCGGCGTGCAGCCGCCAGAAGTCAGAAGTCAGCCCTCAGAAGCCAGAATAGATACAGACAACATTCCATGACACAGGCATGTTGCATCTCAACATTTTTCACATACACTATAACGATATAGCGAAACCGAAACGATACCGAAGATAACTTCTTCCAACATTATACTGTTGCGGGGTGACATGCATGGTGAATAAAGGGGATATAGTCGCTCGTCGCTCCTATAACGAGGATATCTTCCTAAAAGTCATAGACGTTACTGTTTCACGAGGTGAAAAAATCGCTCTTTTATCAGGGGTGTTATATCGCTTGTTCGCGGATGCAGGTCTTGAGGATCTCGCCGTCAAAACCAAACAGCAGATCTCTCATTATCATCTGTCCGATTCCCAGGATACTTATCAGAAGCTGCACAAAATTGTATTCGCGAGAAACTTCCAAAAGAAGGAAGAGTATTTTGAAATTCCTCCCCATGTGCTTCATCTGGACGGCGACGAGGAGTATTTGGATCAATGTCTTTCGGCTTACCGGCGACTCGGCTTGAAGGCTTCCGGACTCTGTTTCCCAGAACATCGGCACGCCTCGGTTCTGGAGGAGGCTCTGGGCAAACATAACGCCGACATTTTGGTCTTGACAGGCCACGATTCTTACAAGAAAAAAAAGGGGAACCGCGAAGATATGGATTCCTACCGCAGTTCCCGTCATTTTGTGGAAGCTGTTAAAACAGCGCGTCAAATTCAGCCTCATAAGGATCAACTGGTGATTTTCGCTGGAGGATGTCAGTCACACTTCGAAGCGATTATTGAAGCGGGAGCGAATTTCGCTTCGTCACCAAAACGGATGCTGATACATGCTCTCGACCCTGTTTTTATCGTAGAAAGTATCTCCCAAACGCCCATGGACAGCATTGTTTCGCTGAAAGAAATCATTGAACACACGGTCACAGGAACAGACGGCGTGGGCGGAATTGAAACACTGGGAAAGCTGCGCCGGGGCTACCCTAATACTGAGTACAATTTTGCGGTAAAGAATTAACGCCAGGCCTGCAGCCCTCATCCTATTGCGCGGATAGCTTCTCCAGCGCCGCGATCTTAACCGCCAGACAGAAAACCTCCATAGCGGTCTGCAGTTCCGTCACGGAAGGATAGGTGGGCGCAATCCTAATATTGCGGTCGCGAGGATCTTTTCCATTGGGGAAAGTTGCCCCCGCGCCGGTCATCACAACGCCGGCTTCTTTGCACAAAGCCACCGTCCGTTTGGCACAGCCGTCGATGGTGTTGAAGCTGACAAAATAGCCACCGTCGGGGTTGTTCCATACGGCGATGCCCAGACCTTCCAGTTCCTCCGTTAGTTTATCCCGCACCGCCGCGAATTTGGGACGGAGGATTGCCGCCATTTTGCTCATATGTTCCATAACGCCGTCATAATTCTTGAAGAATCGTACATGGCGCAGTTGGCTAAGCTTATCGGGTCCGATGGTTTGGACAAAGAAACGTTGCCGGATGTATTCGCAGTTGGAAAGGGAACTGGCCATAGCCGCGACCCCCGCGCCCGCCATGCTGATTTTGGAAAAGGACGTGAAGATAAGAGGCATATGGGGGTTTCCGGCTTTTTCGCATTCCCGTAGAATGTTGGGGATGACAGGTCGAGGACCGTTGAAATGATGGATGCAGTAGGCGTTGTCCCAATACAGCCTGAAATCGGCGGCGGCAGGTTTCAAAGCGGCCAGTCGCCTCACGGTTTCATCGGAATAGATAATCCCTTCCGGGTTAGAAAAAACAGGCACGCACCACATCCCTTTGATCATGGGATCCGAAGCCAGCAGTTCCTCCACTGTGTCCATGTCCGGCCCATCGGGGGTCATGGGGACAGGGATCATCTTAATATGAAAGTATTCGCAGATGGTAAAGTGCCGGTCATATCCCGGAGCTGGGCAGAGAAACTTAACTTTTCCTTGCAACATCCAGGGTTCGCCGTCTCGCACACCGTGGCTCATGTTGACGGCCACGTTGTCAAACATCATAGCCAAACTGGAGTTGCCGCCGACGATGACCTCTTCCGGAGAGATGTCCAGGATATCAGCAAACATACCCTTCATTTCCGGAATGCCTTCCAGTCCGCCGTAATTGCGGCAATCGATGCCACCGGGGCTCGTATAGTCATCCCCGTGCAAAATGGTCAACATGTCGCCGGAAAGGGCCAGCTGATCCTCGCCGGGTTTGCCCCTGGACATATCGAGTTTTAATTTCTTGTTGACATAGGCGTTGTAAGACTCCTTTAGATCCGACAGTTTGGTTTCCTTTGCGGTTTTCGACAGTGTCGCGTAGTTCTTGCTCTCCATGGTTATCCCTTTCTATCAGCAGTTTTCAGATTAACAGCTCTTCTATCAGCCCTTCAGCGCGTTTTCCAACTTCGTTAGTTCATTGGAGAGCTCTTGAGGCAGCTTGTCTCCGTAACCGGCGTAGTTTTCTTTTATAGAGGCGATTTCCGCCAGCCACCCGTCTTTGTCAACCTTGAGCAATTCTGCCAAGTCGGCGGTGCTCACAGCCAGCCCGTTCAGGTCGATGCCGCCGGGAGCGGGCAGGTTTCCGATCGGTGTGGTCACAGCCCCCGCGGTTCCGGCAATCCGTTCGACGATCCATTTCAGCACCCGGCTGTTGTCCCCGAAACCGGGCCACATAAACTTACCCTCCGCGTTCTTGCGAAACCAGTTAACATAATAAATTTTAGGCAGTTTCGCCGTGTCGCCCTTCTTGCCGATATTGAGCCAGTGCTGCAAGTAATCGCCGCCGTGATATCCCATGAAAGGCAGCATGGCAAAGGGGTCGCGCCGGACCTGGCCCACGTTGTCTGTGATAGCGGCGGTGGTGATCTCAGACCCCATAATAGAACCGAGGAAAATCCCGTGGTTCCAGTCAAGACTTTCGTTAACAAGAGGCACAACGCTTTGGCGGCGTCCGCCCACCAGGATGGCGGAGATGGGCACTCCGGCCGGATCTTCCCATTCGGAAGCGATGACCGGGCACTGGGACGCCGGCGCCGTGAATCGGGCGTTAGGATGGGCGGCGTTTCTACCGCAATCGGGAGTCCAATCGTTGCCTTCCCAGTCGATCAGGTGGGCCGGCGCGTCGGCGCCGATTCCTTCCCACCAGACATCCCCGTCGTCGGTAAGGCCCACGTTGGTAAAGATCGTGTTCTGCTGAATTGTTCTCATGGCGTTGGGGTTGGAATTCATGGACGTACCCGGCGCCACGCCAAAGAATCCTGCCTCCGGGTTGATAGCGTACAGTCTGCCGTCCGCGCCGTATTTCATCCACGAGATGTCATCGCCGACGGTTTCCACTTTCCAGCCGGGAACGGTGGGCTCCAGCATGGCCAGGTTGGTTTTGCCGCAAGCGCTGGGAAAAGCGCCGCAAACATAATGAGCCTGACCGCTGGGATCCGTGAGTTTGAGAATGAGCATGTGCTCCGCCAGCCAACCTTCATCCCGGGCTTGCACAGCGGCAATTCGCAGGGCGAAACATTTTTTGCCTAACAAAGCGTTGCCGCCATAACCGGAACCGTAGGACCAGATGGTTCTTTCTTCGGGGAAATGGCTGATGTATTTCTGATCAATGGAGGGTGCGCAAGGCCAGGACACGTCTTTTTCCCCCGGCGCCAGGGGTTTGCCCACCGAGTGCAGGCATTTGACAAACGCTCCGTCGCCGAGAACATCAAGAACGGCCGTCCCGATTCTGGTCATGATTCTCATATTGATGACGACGTAAGGGCTGTCTGTGATTTCGACACCGATTTTGGAAATTGGCGATCCGATGGGACCCATGGAGAAGGGGATCACATACATTGTTCTCCCGTTCATACAGCCGTCATAAAGAGCGGTCATGGTAGCTTTCAATTCCTCCGGATCGATCCAGTTATTCGTCGGGCCGGCGTCCTCCTGTTTTTTTGACGCGATAAAAGTTCTGTTCTCAACCCGGGCGACATCAGAAGGGTGGCTCCGGAAAAGGTAGCAGCCGGGGCGTTTGTCCTGATTCAACGGGATAGCCATGCCCGCGTCAACCATTTCTTGAATGAGCCCGTCATACTCTTGCTGTGAACCGTCGCACCAATGCACCTTGTCCGGCTTGCAGAGGGCGGTTAATTCCTTTGTCCAGTTCAACAATTCTTGATTATTCGTCGACATTATGGTTCCTCCCTATAGAGTTTTCGTGATCAAAAACAATCAAGAATAATAATAGCACAATTGACAAGAGTTTGGCCAACTATTATTGTGGGGAGGGTGCATATTTTAAAAGTGCAATATCAGTAGAACGGTCCCCTGTTTCATTGCTCCAAAAACCGGCAATTCGGGGGTATTCATAGGGCACACGCATACGGTTCAATGAGGGACGCGTCAGGGGTTGGGGAGCGGCAGAATCCAAGCGCCTCACCGCCTGACGCAGCCCCCGGAAGGCGAAAAAAATACACGGGCTTTTGGAGTCTGCCGCTCCCCAACCCCTGACGTGGCACTGTTACTGGCCAGCGCAACGGTTGCTTCTTATTTCTGTCTATATCAATGAAGACCCAATTGTGAAGCGAATCCTAATCTCGATAAAACCTGAGGGGTAACCTGCGTGGATGATCAATTCATCGTCAATCTTTTCTGGGAACGCTCTGAAGCGGCTATTACTGAAACGGCGCACAAATACGGCGCCTATTGCCGAAGCATTGCCCAAAACATTCTGCGTAACCATGAGGACGCCGAGGAATGTATCAACGATACATACATGAGCCTCTGGAATTCCATCCCACCGCAAAAACCCTCATCATTTCGCGCTTATCTGGCCAAAATCGCCCGAAATCACTCTTTAAACAAATACGCCCAAAAGACCGCATTGAAAAGAGGATCCCGGGAACAACCCCTGATTTTCGAAGAACTGGCGGAGTGTGTTTCCTTCGGACACTCCACAGAAACTCTTTGGGAGACGCGTTTACTGACGGCGCAAATCAATGCTTTTTTACGGTCACAGTCCAAGGAAATCCAAATTGTTTTTGTCAGAAGGTATTGGTACAGCGATTCCATTCACGCTATATCGGCCAGGCTGCTTATAAGTGAAAGCAAGGTTAAATCCATACTCTTCCGATGCCGGAAGAAACTGAAAGACTATTTAGAACGAGAGGGGGTTGCCCTGTGAAAAATCTGACAAACGACACAGGATACCGGCTCTATCAGGCTATAGAAGACATTGACGACGACCTTATCCTACAAGCAGAAGACGTCAAACCGGAAAACGCCAAAGCGAAACCTCTCTGGCAGTTAACCTTTTCTATCTGGCGGCGCAAATGGAGCTTTCTGGCGGTGTGCTCTGTGCTCCTGCTGGCGGCTTGCCTGGCACTGCCTCGGATAGCCTTCAACACCGGAATCACCAGCCTTCCCCTTGTCAACGAAGTACGCTTGGTCTCACCACAGCAACACAAAAGCTTAGAAAAAGAAGGCGTTCTGGCCCTTGAGAAAATCCTCAGAGACTCGGTGCGGTTGCCGGAAAAACTCAATATCGTTTATTTTTCCGCCCAGGTTTCCCGGAAAGGTGTTATCGAAGACTTCGACCTGGTGCTGTACTGTTACAACAAATCCGGCGCGTTCCAGGGAAAATATCGGTTCCAATATAAATATGCCGACAAACAAATGGCATTTTCCTCTCAGGATGCCGCTCAGTCTGTCATGGATGCTGTAGCCACCCCGTATGTCTACAATGAAAACTATGATATCTCCCATATTTTCGGACAGATAGGGCGCATTCCCCTGGCGCGGCAAATCGCGTTGCTCAAATATGACAGATATATTCTGTATTTCGGTTATGACCGAACTCTTCTGGAGAGTCAGCCCATCATTGACGGCAGTCAAGACGCCGTTATCCCGGTTCTGACTCCGGATGACTATCAAAAGAGCCTAGGCGGCAAAAGCAACACTGCCCCCGCTCTATATTTTGATCTCTATGACGGCAACAGTCTGTACAGCGGCACGAACCGGATCACTTACAAGCTAACCCCGTCCAATCCGGCCACCTTGCTTCCGCTGGTCAGATTTACCATGAAAAGCGATTACCGGGTTGATAGAAATCTCATCCAGCTCACCCGCGACTACGGCAGAACATGGATTAATGTGGACCTGCCTGAAGAAGACGTCCGTGAAACCATGATTTTTTACAGAAGCGATTATTTTATCCCGGAAGACAGTTATGCCATCTCCGAAACCCCGGGAGGCGTTGTCGCCGTTATCTACGGAGAGATTCCCCAACTGCGACTTTCCTTAGACGACGGAACAACATGGCGAACGATCTCCTTTGACCTGAGCCACAACCCTGAACAAAGCATCCCCGGGCTGTTCATAACCAACAGAATCGTCGGTTTCACCGATGACCGGAACGGTTATGTTGCTTTGGGCAGTTCCTGGACTATGGGAACAGGCGAAATGAAATACGCCTATTTCACTCAAGACGGAGGAGAAACCTGGATCAGAAAAACCCTCCCTCTTAGCGGAACAAGCAGCACACTGACAGGAATGCGCTTCACGGACAGCGACAACGGGGTTTTGTCATTAATGAACCCTCATAGAATCTATTACGATCTAGTCCCGGAACTGTTTTACACCGAAAACGGCGGTGACACCTGGACCCCATTTGAACTGCCGGAAGACGCGTTCCACAGGAAAAATATCGGCGAAGACTACGTGGAATGCCTATCCCGGGTCGATTCCCTGACCTGCGAAAACGGCATCTACACCCTTGTCTGCGGCGTAGGCACCAACGACAGCATTCGAGCCAGATTCCAAAGCTGCTGCCTGGCAGGACCCTGGGTATTCATCGAAAGTTACAAGGCGGCTGTGCACACTGTTGGCTAGTACTCAGTAACCCCGGAATCCCTAATCCCTAATCAAAGGAGGCACAGATATGAAAAACTCACTAAAAAGCATACTCAACGCCATCACCAAGGGCCTGTCCAAAATGCCTGCAACTCTGAAAAGAACCCTCATTGTCGCAGGAGCACTGCTGCTTCTAGCCTGCTTAGGCATCGGCGGCTTCGTTGGCGCAGCCGTTGCGAAACTGCCGTCCTGGGACCCCGCCATGCTCGACACGACAAGTTTTGCCTCCACTGTCTACGACAAAGATGGTAATCCCATTGCCCATCTCAGTTCCGAGGAAAACCGTTTGCTTTTTCAATATGAAGATGTGCCGGAATTGTTCCTGCAAACTATTGTGGTTGTGGATGACAAGCGTTTCTATAAACACAAGGGAGCCGACTTCGCGCGTCTCGCTAAAGGCACCGTCAGCAGAGCTTCCAGCGACAACCAACCGGTAAGCACCAGCACCATCACCATCCAACTGGCTAAGGACGCTTTCCTGTTATGGGAAGACCGTCCAATTCCCAGTGGGCTTTCCGGCCTTAAACGCAAAATTCAAGAAATCCATATAGCCCGACAGATCGAAAAAAAATACAGCAAAAATGAAATCCTCACCCTTTATCTGAATCGTATCTTTTTTGGACACGGCGCCTACGGCGCGCGTTCCGCCGCTTGGGTTTTCTGTGGTAAAGAGCTTGATCAGCTGACCATCCCTGACATCGCTTTGCTCTGTGGCCTACCGGCGGCGCCGGGCAGGAACGATCCCTATTTTGATACCGAACGGGCGAAAAGCCGCCAGGTTCATATCCTGAGCATCATGCGCGACGAAAAGCTCATAACCACAGAAGAGTACGAACGTTATAAAGAAGAGCCCCTAACCTATATTGAAAGCATCAAGGAACGGGCCGCCGATGAATTTGAATCTGTGTTGCGGGGCCCGGGTTCACCGAAAAAATACCCCTTCTTCGTTGACTATGTTGTTAACTGCCTGTTGGATCCGGAAATGTACAATCTGACCCCCGATCAGATCTACAAAGGCGGCCTTCATATTTATACCACGGTCGATCCCATAATGCAGCAAACGGCGGAAGAAGCCATGAAAGATCCGGCGAATTTTCCTAAGAGCCCCAATGACATTTCTGTCCAAGGCGCTTTGGTCGTGCTCGAAAACGGAACAGGGAATGTGGTTGTCATGGTCGGCGGGCGGGAATATCCTCCAGGTCAGATGCTTTGCTTCAACCGGGCGACAGAAGGCCGTCAGCCCGGTTCTCTGGCTCATGTTCTTATGTCCTACGCGCCGGCTTTGGAATTGGGCGGCTATTCCCCTCATTCGATTCTTAATGATGATCCCACTACTTTTCCGGGCAATTATAGGCCTCGGAACCGCGATGGGAAGTATCGTGGCCCTATCACCATGCGCGAAGCCATCAGGGATTCTGTCAATATAACCGCCATAGCTGTTTATAACCAGGTCGGACACGAAATCTGCTTTAATTTTGCCAAAGACAGCTTTGCTCTTGGGCTTGAAGGCACTCACAGCGCATATTTGTCTAACGCTTTGGGCTCTTTCACCGCCACACCTCTTGAGATTGCACAGGCCTATTCTGTTTTCGCCAACCAGGGTTTATTCATCCAGTCCCAATGCGTCAGTCAAATCAGAGATCGTCAGGGTAACCTTGTTATGGAGCCTCGCCGGGAATCACGCCGAGTCTTGAAAGAGTCCACCGCTGAGGCCATAAGCGTTATGCTTCGCGGCGTTGTGACAGACGGAACCGGCAGGGATGCCGATATTCCCGGCCGCTTCATCTGTGGTCAAACCGGCTTCACCGATTCGAACGAGTACTCCGGAGGACCGGATACATGGTTTGCCGGGTATACCCCGGATCACACCGGCGTGGTCTGGTTAGGGTATGATAACCCCAATAAAGACAATCACATGACAACAGAATCCGATAGGGTGCCTCCGACCCTTTGGAAAAAAGTGATCACTCAGAATGACCATTCTTAATTTCTGAAAACAACCGCGTGAACGGACGGGTGGTTCAATCCGTGAAGGCCTATTTGGGGCTGGTGACGGAGGAACAGATCCCTTATCTGCTCCGATGCTGCCACCCCTCCCGCAAAGGCTTGCAGACGCGCCTGACGCCCCGCCCAACCTCCGCCCCCTCTGCCTTGAGCTCGATAAAGTCATTATTCAGGTTTGTTGTTTGTTATCTCTTCATGTAATATCAGTAGAACGGTCCCCTGTTTCATTGCTCCAAAAACCGGCAATTCGGGGGTATTCATGGGGCACATGCATACGGTTCAATGAGGGACGCGTCAGGGGTTGGGGAGCGGCAGACTCCAAGCGACTCACCGCCCGACGCAGCCCCCGAAAGGCGAAAAAAATACGCGGGCTTTTGGAGTCTGCCGCTCCCCAACCC
>WRHI01000038.1 GCA_009783315.1 Peptococcaceae bacterium | reverse complement strand
GGGGTCTAAGGCCTTTACGCGAAAAGCGCAAATAAGGCAGCCTGCGCTTTTTTCCGCTCCAAGGCCTAAGACCCGCTGCCGCCACTCCCGAAAAGGCTCCGCCCTGTGCCCCACCGCCCCCTCCGGCTGGGGTCTGATCTGTAGCAGTCACCTAGGAAATCCGGAAGGGATGCAGTGCCGCCGTTCAATCCGGCAGCTTCGCCCGTGGATGGGCCTTCATATAAGTCTGTCGCAGCCGGTCTTTGGTCAAATGCGTATAAATCTGCGTTGAAGAAAGGTTTTTATGACCCAAAAGCTCCTGCACACTGCGCAAATCCGCGCCGCCGTCCAACAGATGAGTGGCGTATGTATGCCGCAGCATATGTGGATGAATATGCTGATTAAGCTGAGCTTTCCGTTCACAATCGTTCAGAATGCGCCGCACGGATTGGGTCGTCAACCGACCGCCACGCAAATTAAGCAAAAGGGCCGCAGCCGGCTCGGCAAGCGGCATCCTCATTAACTCTCTCTTTTCCCTATAAGTACGGACAGCCCGTGCCGCCAAATCCGTCAAAGGAATGATCCTCTCCTTGCGGCCCTTGCCCAGAATCCGCAGCAGCTTATTTGTCAAATCAATCTGGCCAAAATTCAACGCCACCAGTTCGCTGACCCGAAGCCCTGAGCCGTACAACAGTTCCAAAATTACCTGTTCACGCCAAAAAACGAATTCATCTTTGGGAGACAAATCCGGAGGTTGGTGGCTGGCGGTTGGCGGCTGGGTGGTCGCGGCTGGAGACATAAAAAGCTTGTCAACATGCTCACGGAACAAGAACCGCGGCAAATTCGGCGTGTTTTTGGGAGCTTTTATCAACTGCACCGGATTTTCCGACACCAGGTTTTCGCTCATAGCATACTTATAAAATGACCTGACAGATGAAAGCTTCCGCGCCACACTTCTTTTTCCGACACCACCAAGCATCAGATCATGAACAAAAGCGCGAACCGTCAGCCCATCGATTTGGGCTATCGGCAAATCCGCCATTTTCAAGCCATGCCGGGACGCGGCGAATATAAAAAACTGCTCCAAATCGCCTAAATAAGCGATACGGGTCATCTCCGAGAAATTACCGGCCAGCAGATATTGGCTGTATTGCTGTAAGATTTTCTCCATTGAGTCATCCTTTAGAAGTATCCCTTGCCAAGAAACCCGTGCTTAGCCCCTTAAATTGGTCACAATCAAGGCTCCAAGCACCCTGCCGTATAGCTTCTATATTTACTATACCTATGCGGAACGCCCATTTTTTTCATTGTAACATAAAAAGTAGCATGATGCTACAGTGCAGGCGTAAAGTAAGCATACCGGTCTCCTGATCATTCGATACGGATCAGACCGGTCAGACCCCAGCCGGAGGGGCTGGAGAGGCTGAAGGGGGCGGCGGGGCACAGGGCGGAGCCTTTTCGAGAGTGGCGGCAGCGGGTCTTAGGCCTTGGAGCGGAGAAAAAGCGCAGGCTGCCTTATTTGCGCTTTTCGCGTAAAGGCCTTAGACCCGCGCCGCCACTCTCGAAAAGGCTCCGCCCTGTGCCCCGCCGCCCTCTCCAGCCCCTCCGGCTGGGGTCTGACCGGTAACGATCATTCAACCTCTTGAACTGTCTCCCGGCAAAAATCCTCCAGCGCCGCCAGCGCCCGCCGGGCGATCCGCAGATTCTTCTCTCTCTTGCCCTTAACCCGTTCCTCCAAAGGCGGCAGTAAGCCATAGTTAACATTCATCGGCTGGAAATCCCGGGCTGGCGCCCCCGCCAAATGGCGCGCCAAACCACCCAAAGCCGTACACTCAGGAAAAACCAGTGCCGACAGACCCAAAACACGTCTCCGGGCGTTGATCCCGGCCATCAGCCCGCTGGCCGCCGACTCCACATACCCTTCCACACCGGTAATCTGGCCGGCAAAGAAAATCCGCGGTTGCCCGCCCAGGCTGCAATCTCCCGCCAGCACCCGGGGCGCGTTCAGAAAAGTATTGCGGTGCATCACCCCATAGCGAACAAACTCCGCATTCTCCAACCCGGGAATCATCCGAAAAACTCGCTCCTGCTCCCCCCAGCGCAGATGGGTCTGAAACCCCACAAGATTCAGCAAACTGCCCGCCACATTCTCCTTGCGCAGCTGCATCACGGCAAAAGGCGTCCGCCCCGAGCGAGGATCCTTCAAACCCACCGGCTTCAACGGACCATAAGCCATCGTTTCATACCCACGGGCCGCCATAACCTCAATAGGCATACAAGCCTCAAAAACTTTTCTCTTGGCAATCTCACCCGCACCAAGACCCAAATGCTCCTCATGGACCTCCGCCGCCAGCAAAGCCTCCCGAAACTCTCGATACCGCGTCTCATCCATCGGACAATTCAAATAATCCGCGCCGCCCTTATCATAGCGAGAAGCCCAATAAGCCGTCTCCATATCCACCGATTCCGCCGTAACGATAGGCGCAGCCGCGTCAAAAAAAGCCAAAGCCTCTTCTCCCGTCACCTGCCGGATATGTTCAGCCAAAGCATCCGAAGTCAGCGGTCCGGTCGCCACAATCACCACACCCTGCGCCGGCAAAGCCGTCACTTCCTCCCGGCAAACCGTCACTCCCGGCAGCTCCGAAACCCGGCGCGTAACCTCCTCCGCGAACAAAGCCCTGTCCACAGCCAAAGCCCCTCCTGCCGGCACGCTCACCGCATCCGCCACAGCCACAATCAAAGAATCCAAACGCCGCATCTCTTCCTTAAGAAGCCCCACAGCGTTCTCTAACCCATTGGCCCGCAAAGAATTGCTGCAAACAAGCTCAGCAAACAAAGCCGTCCCATGGGCCGGCGTCATTTTCTGCGGCCGCATCTCATACAACCGAACCCTAACGCCGCGCCGCGCCAATTGCCAAGCGGCTTCCGCACCGGCCAAGCCCGCGCCGATTATGGTAACTTCATTATCCATGATTAACTCCTGAAAACTGACCCCTGAAAACGCTATACCGGTTCATGATTTGCATACATTGACATCGCAACCCGCAAATAATCGCCTCCGCTGCTGTCTCTAATTGTCCATTGTCAATTGTCAATTGTCACCTGATGCCGGCATTCTTTATTCGTACAAACATGCTTCACCTTGCCTCCAGCGGCAGCTTTCTCCACCATCATAGTCCCACACTCAGAACACCTATCCGGCACAGGCTTATCCCATGCCACGAACTCACAGCCGGGGTAACCGCTGCACCCATAGAATTTCCGGCCCTTTTTAGACCGCCGCATGGTCAGCTTCTGACTGCAGAGAGGACAATCAACACCGATATCCTCCAGCAAAGATTTGGCGTTGCGACACTCAGGGAACCCCGGACAAGCCAGAAACTTGCCGTAGCGGCCCATTTTGATCACCATGTTACGGCCACAATGCTCGCACTTCTCCTCGGAAACCTCATCCTCAATCTTGATCTTGCCGATTTTGGCCTCGGCCTCCTCAACCGTCTGCTCAAAAGGCGCGTAGAAATCGCGGATAACGTTTTTCCAAGGGGTCTTCCCCTCTTCAATCGTATCCAGAATCTCCTCCAAATGGGCTGTAAACCCCAGATCCACAATATCGGCAAAATGCTCCGTTAAGAGCGAATCCACCACCTCACCCAGCTCTGTGGGCATCAATCGTTTCTGGTCTTTGACCACATAACCTCGGGACTGAATGGTTTCAATGGTCGGCGCGTAGGTACTGGGGCGACCGATGCCTTCATCCTCCAGTTTTTTGACCAGGGACGCTTCCGTATAGCGCGGCGGCGGCTCAGTAAAATGCTGTTTGTCCTCGAATTTCTCCGCGGTGAGTTTTTGCCCCGGCACCACCTTAATGGTCAGCTTGGCGACCGGATCTTTTTCGGCGTCGTCGCTGCTCTCTTCATAGACCGCCAAAAAACCCGGAAACTTCACCACCGAAGCGTTGGCTCGGAACAGATACTCGCCGGCGGTCACATCCACCGCTAAGGTATCAAAAACAGCCTCCTGCATCTGGCTGGCAACAAAACGGCTCCAAATCAGATTGTACAAACGGAATTGCTCCCGGCTCAAATAAGGCTTAACCACCTCCGGGGCGCGAAAAACCGACGTGGGCCGGATCGCTTCATGAGCGTCCTGGCTGCGGCCCTTGGTGGTAAACACCCGGGGTTTGGCCGGATAATACCCGGCTGCGTAATTCCGGTTAATATAGTCTCTGGCTTCGTCACGGGCCGTATCGGACACGCGCACCGAATCTGTTCGCATATAGGTAATAAGACCGACCAAGCCGTCTGAGCCCACTTCCAGCCCCTCATACAGTTGCTGGGCCACCATCATGGTCTTTTTCGGCGTAAAACTCAGCTTGCGAAAAGCCTCCTGCTGCAAGCTGCTCGTTGTAAAAGGCGGCGCCGGCTGGCGAGTTTTTTCCTTCTGTTTGACATCTTTAACAATAAATTCCTGTTGACTAAGCTCCGCCAACACCTCATCCATCTCTTCCCGGGTTTTGACAACATACTTTTTGCCGGACTTTTGCAGGAGTTTGGCCGTAAAACTCTCCTTGCTGCCTGGTTTCTGGCTTACCAAATGAGCCAGCAGGGACCAGTACTCCTCCGGCTCAAAAGCTCTGATTTCGTCTTCACGCTCGCAGACAAGGCGCACAGCCACAGACTGAACACGTCCTGCGCTCAGCCCTTTTTTGACTTTGCGCCACAACAGCGGCCCCAGGGTGTACCCTACGAGACGATCAAGCACCCGCCTGGCTTGTTGGGCGTCAACCCTGTCCATATTGATCCTGCGCGGGTTTTTCACCGCGCTTTGAACAGTGGCTTTCGTGATTTCATTGAACTCAACCCGGATCGAATCATTGAGATTAAGCCCCAACAGATGGGCCAGATGCCAAGAGATTGCTTCTCCCTCGCGATCAGGGTCAGCGGCCAGCAAAACCTTGTCGGCATTCTTAGCCGCGTCCCGCAGCTTCTTGATCAAATCCCCCCGGCCCCGGATGGCGATGTATTTCGGTTCAAAATCGTTGGTGATATCCACGCCCATCTGGCTCTTCGGCAAATCGCGCAAATGCCCCATAGAAGCGTTGACCTGATAGCTGCGAGAAAGGATTTTGCTGATAGATTTCGCTTTAGCCGGAGACTCAACGATAACCAGGGTTTTAGCCATTGTCCTACCTACCTCAATCTTATTTCTATGTTACTATATCTTGACCGGCGGATCGGTTCGTGGAAACATGAACTTGGCGACGTCTGTCCAAGATATAATGCTGACCGGGCAAACGTTGAATATAGCCCGCCAGTTCCAAATGAAGTAACCCCATAGCCAATTCATGAGGCTGCCGGTTCGACTGAACAGCCAACCGGTCGATTTGAATAGGGATATCACTTAAGAAATCAAGCAGATCTTGATATTCCTCTCGGGGTCCGGCCGTCGTATTCTTATCCTGTACATCCTGTATGTCTCCATCCGGCGCCAAATTCGTGTCACGCGCCTGGCCCCACTCCCCATTGTCAGATATCAGCTTGCTGATACCGTTGTCCATTTCCCCGTCGTCAATTGTCCATTGGTCCACAGGATGAAGGATATCAGCCTTGTCCATTGCCGCAGGCAACGCCTGCAAAACATCATCCGCCGTCTCCGCAACATGGGCGCCCATGCGCAGAAGGTGGTGACACCCTTTGCTCAAAGAGCTGAAAATCGGGCCCGGTACGGCAAAAACCTCACGACCCTGCTCTAAGGCGAAATCCACCGTGATCAGAGAGCCGCTTTTCTCCGCGGCTTCCACGACAACAACGCCTCGGGCCGAGCCGCTGATAAGGCGGTTACGGGCCGGAAACAAATTAGGCAGAGTCGCTGTTCCGGGCGGATACTCGCTGATCAAAGCACCCCGCTCCATAACCATTTGGGCCAACTTTTTGTGCTCGGCAGGATAGATCCGATCCAAGCCGCCGCCAAGATACGCCCAAGTTACACCGGCGCTTAAGGCCCCTTCCTGGGCGGCCCCATCAATACCCCTGGCCAGCCCGCTGACCACAGCTAATCCTCTCGCCGCCAGCTCCCGGCCAAAATAAGCGGCGGCAGACTTACCGTAAGCCGTAGCGCGGCGGGCGCCCACGACAGCCACAGCTTCCTTGCTCCCATCCAGAACGCCCCGATAAAACAACACCGGCGGCGCGTCCGACAACGTGCTCAACAACGCGGGATAAGCTCTCTCTCCGGGTGTTGTCAGCTTAATATCCAGCCGATTAAGAGTTTCTTCCAACTGAGCCAAATCGACCTTGCCGCGGTTTTGAAAAAAAACGGCATACTTCTTAGCCCCGTCCGCCGAAACCTCCGCCGGCTGAACTTGCCACGCTCTCAAGGCACTGCCACAATCCGCCAACAGCTGCCGCAACGTCACCGCCGCCACACCGGGAACAGAGACAACAGCCGCTCTCGCTATCTTTTCCGCATAATCCGTACCGATATGCATAGAGTCTCCTACTCTCTTACTTCGATGTTCATAAATCATAGTTCAGGCATAATTCATAGATCGTCATTGGTAATTCGTAATTGGTAATTCGTAATTCGTAATTCGATATTCCAGACACCAAACTCAATTTCCATATTAATGAACAAAATCCTCTTTTCTTTCTGCATCCTCCACAAAAACCATATTATGTCTTCCCTCTGTCCCCTGTCAACTGCTTGAAGCTCTGGGCCAGAATCAGTGCGTCGGTCTCCAGATTAGGACTCTCACAAATCACTGTCCCTTTGACGCCAAAGGTCTGCCAGGCGCGCGCCAATTCAAGATAATTTAAGTCGGACTCAGCGAAAATCAGGTGCTTCTTCTCACCTGCCTTACCATAATCAATTCCGGAAACATGAAAATGCGCGTCAGTATTCCATCGTTCCCCCAAAGCCTCGCTCAACGTGTCCAAAACGCGGCAAAACGCGTCATATGTATTGCAGACGCCGTTGCCACGGGCGTGGATATGGCTGATATCCACACAAGGCAAAACCCCCGGCACCTCCTGCGCCAAACGAACCGTTTCCGCCAGATCACCAAACTGGCTGGGTTTGCCTGTGGTTTCCGGCCGCAGTATCACAGCGTAACCCACCTCATCAATCTCTTGCCGAATTCCCATGATTTCGTCCCGCACTTTTTTGTAAACTTCCTCCGGGGGCGTCTGCTGATAAAAAGCCGGATGGAAAACCACACTCGCCGCGCCGGCAAAATGAGCCGCCCGCGCCGCGGCAAGAATCCGGGCCCTGCTGGCCGCGACTTTTTCCGGTTCCGGCGAATTGAGGTTGATATAATAAGGGGCGTGACAACTCAAGGCAATATCATGGGCGACAGCGCGTTCCTTAACCAGGGCCGCCTTGGCGTCGTTCAAATAAACACCGCGAACGAACTCTATCTCCAGGGCGCCCAACCCCAGTTCATCAAGCCGCGCCACACCACCCTCGGTGGTTTTTTTGGGAGTTGACAGCGGTATGCCCGCCGTGCCAAAACGCAAATTGCTCATAACGTCCTTCAAATCCATTAGTTATTTCAAATCCAGGCAGACCTTTTTCACGGAAACAATCTCCTCTAACTGGGTCAAGGCGTTCATGGTATCTTGATCCACATCGCTTTCGGCGCTGACAATCATCAGATTAACATCCCCTGTATCGGCGTGACAAATCTGCAGCGTCCGAATATTGATCCCCGCCGTTCCCAGCGTCAGACCAACTTTGCCAATAACCCCAGGGTTATCCCGATGGGGCAGCATCAGCAGCCAACCCTCGGGGGCAAAATGCACC
This sequence comes from Peptococcaceae bacterium, assembly GCA_009783315.1. Classification (GTDB taxonomy): domain Bacteria; phylum Bacillota; class Desulfitobacteriia; order Desulfitobacteriales; family Syntrophobotulaceae; genus WRJI01. Next base: position 19,494 of record WRHI01000038.1, on the reverse strand, counting down.
CGGGCTTTATTGATCTGAACAATACGTCCCGAACTGCCGAACATCGTACCCGCAAGGCGCAGTTCCGACGTATCCGTCCGCACTGTCAAAGAGATCAGATCGGCAAAATCCTCGATCTCCTTGCTGTTGACTTCGTTATAAGTAATACCCCGGGACTTGGCGACCTCCGGCGCGTTGACATAGTTGACAGCTTCCTGCAAAATAGGATTCAACATCCCTTTGATAATCGCCCGGGTCAGCATTTTGGTGTCAATCAAACTGATACGCCCCAAGTACTTGACTTCAAACCGGCGCAGACGCCCCTCCGCCAGATGCACCGCCAGCACCCCCATGCGCTCAACGAGATCCAGATAAGGACGGATGGTCTCCATAACATCCCCGGAAATTGACGGAATATTAATCGAATTCGGCACAGGCTCCGAACGCAGCGCCGCCAAAATACCCCGGGCCAGATTCACCGACACCTCATTATGCCCTTCAACTGTCGCCATCGCCTGATGGCTGGTGTAAATAACGTTGTCCATGTTGCATAATAGATAATCAGCCGGGGGCGGATAAACTTCCAGATTATCCAACGCCGCCGCCGCCACTTGGCCACTCTGCAGAGCTTCCAGCAGAGCCTCCTCATCGATCAGCCCGCCTCGGGCGCAATTGACAATTTTCACGCCTCTCTTCATACCGGCGAAAGCTTCTCCGTCCAGAATATGCCGCGAATCCGCCGTTAAGGGCAGATGCAGCGTCACAAAATCCGACTTCTTCAGCAGGGCCGGTAAATTCACAAGCTCAATATCCATCCCCCTGGCGAAATCCTCCACCACAAAGGGATCAAAGGCCACAACTTCCATATCGAAAGCCTTGGCCCGACGGGCTACACCCATCCCTACGCGTCCAAGCCCGATAATGCCCAGAACTTTCTTGCGCAGCTCATTGCCGATGCCGGACAGTCCCGCCTTCATCAACGGCAGATGCCGGCACAACGCTAATAGCATGCTGAACGTATATTCAATGGACGCGGCGCTCCTGCCCTGAGGTGAATTCAAAACAAGAATCCCCTTTTGGGTGGCCGTTTGCAAATCGATCCGATCCACATCCACGCCGGCGCGCCCGATCACACGCAACCTTTTGGCCGCCTGCAGAACATCCTTGCCGACCCGGGTGTTGCCCCGCACCACCAAAGCGTCGTAACCGCTGATCATATCTATTAGTTTGTCTTGTTCCGGATTCCTTAGAACATCAACATCATGTTCTTCACGCAGCAAATTGACGCCGGCCTCGGCGATCTCTTCCGTGATTAAAATCTTCAATATATGTCAGCCTCCTTGTTTGCTCCGCTGTATGAGCCCGCGCTGTATGTCCCCGCACTGTATGTCCTTGCACTGTATGTCCCTGCACTGTATGTCCCTGCACTGTATGTCCGAATAATATCTTAGAGAAAGGTCTGCTGTCAAGTTTTTTGTGAAACTTCTTTCCCTATATATGGTAAAATAGAAATACTACAGGCATAACCGCCCCTCGGGAGGCATGAGCATGCTTATCACGAACACACCCGCAGCCAAGACTTTTAAAAAACTGGCCATGATTATCAACCCCGCCGCCGGCAAAGGACAATATGTCGCCGGTCTGTCCAGGGCGGTGCAGCACTTCTGTCTGAACGGCTATTGTGTCACCATTTATATGACTGAAAAAAAAGACGACGCCTCGGCTTTCGCCCAACTTTGCGGCGCGGAATACGAGATCCTGGTCTGTTGCGGGGGCGACGGTACCCTGAACGAAACCATCAACGGGCTGATGAAGCACACCCGATCGCCGGCCTTGGGATACATCCCTTTGGGCACGACCAACGATTTCGCCAACAGCCTGGGGCTGCCGAAGAATCCCCGAAAAGCGGCCGAAACCATCATGACGTCCAACCCCACAGCCATTGACGTCGGCCTGTTCGGCAGCACCTATTTCACCTATATAGCTGCCTTCGGCATCTTTACGGATGTTTCTTACACAACACCCCAGGAAACGAAACACGCCCTGGGTCCGCTGGCTTACTTTTTAGAGGGGTTAACCCGTTTAGGCGACATCCCGGTCTATCATGTTGTCCTTGAACACGACTTGGGCCGCGTTGAGGGAGACTTTATCTTCGGCGGCGTTACAAACTCGATGTCGGTGGCGGGATTGGTCAAGCTCAAACCGGACTTCGTCAGCCTGACGGACGGCTATTTCGAGGTGTTCCTCGTCAAACCTCCCCAAAACATGGGGCAGTTACAAAGAATCATCAGCGGGTTTATCACCCAGAATTATGACCCGGAATGTGTGGTGCTCCTGCAAACAACCGCCGTTACATTCCATTTTGACAAACCTGTCGCCTGGACAAGAGACGGCGAGAACGGCGGCGAACACCGGGACATCTCTATCCGTTGCCTGCCGGGAAAACTTCCTTTTCTGATTGAACCAACAAAAACGGGATCGGCCTGAATCCTGTTTAGGCCGGCCCCAGATAAAATTTGACATGTAAGAATCGTTCATTGAGAATCTTGAAGCGAACCCATCTGTCAAAAAAGTTATCGCTTCTGAGGAATGGTTTAGCACTTCCGTTAATTTCGATGAAATCTATCAGTATAACGAGACTATTTTCGCCTTGTGTTTCACTGATTTTTCTGATCTTCCTTATACTCAAGGCCGGGCGCCGGCAGCGCTTAACGAAATTGCGATCACCAGCCTTTTGCTAGATGATCTTGGTCTGAAAGCAGGCGATTATGTCTCTCTTACGTTAGGGAGTTCAAAAGATACTTTTCTCATCAGCGGCGCTTACAGCGCCATGATAAACAATGGATTATCGGTGCAGCTTTGGTCGGACAGTCTGCCTGCTCACGGTTAAGAATTCATCCCCAGAGTGCTCTCGGTTGTGCTTAATGACGGCGAATCTCCCGAAAATCTTATTGACAGCATCAATCGAAACCACCCAGGCGTTCAAGCGGTAAAGGACCTCGATCTGGTTATTGATGTGATTCAGAACATTGTCGGCAATGCCCTTAAATACACCGAAAGGGGCGGCTGTATCACTGTTATGGCTGAGAAACGCTTGGCCGCGCTGCATTTTGCAATAGAGGATACCGGCTGCGGCATCAAACCGGAAGACGTTCCATTCGTGTTTGAACCTTTTTTTCGCGGCGACAAATCTCGTGATCCCAATATATCCGGATCAGGTCTGGGGTTGTCTATAGCAAAATATATTGTTGAGCAACACGACGGCCAAATTGCCTGTGAAAGCACTTTAGGGGAAGGGACGCGGATTACGTTGAGTCTTTCTGTTATGTGATGCAGCTTGCTCTTCAGCTTCTGGCAGACAGGAAGAAGCGGTTGTTTTTAGATACAATGCACAAGATAACTCGTGTTTGATAGATAAATTAATAAATGGCTGCATGAAAATAGATAATAACAGGAATTGACAATTCATCCTGCAATCCAGTAAGATTTTACTTTGTTAGCAACGAAGCAACAAGGTTCTGATCTTTCTAGGTGTGAAGAATTTCATGAACCACCCTGAATATTGGCTGAAGTGTTCAATCCTGTTCTCGTTTAAAACAAGGACAAATTTACGAGGATATTTTGCGTCTGTCAAGGCAGACGATGAAGGCAGGCTGGTTGCCCGGCGAGGAGGATAACGCTGACAGAGGGAAAATAGACCATAAAGATGTCCTTGCTTAAACCGAAATTAGGACAAGGAGGAAAGGCCAAATGAGTATGGACAGCACGGAACCCATCGTCACAAGCATTGTCATAACTGACGACAACAGGGACGAGATGGAACGGATCTACGAAAAGATCCCACCTGAAAGCGAACTGTTGGAAGCACCTCAAACACATTCTCTTGAGGAGTCCCAACACAACCAATTAGACAGCTTCAACGAGACAGAGGAGGTGGCTCTTGATGAAATTAGTGAGCAAAATATTTAGACATACAGATTGGTATCTTTCCAGTGTTTTTGGCTATCGTACAATTGGAGGCGTTCTCGAATTTCACAGCGGTACAGACTATGGCACCCACAAACAGAAATGGGATCTGTATGCAATCGAAAAAGGCGTCGTAATGAGCTGCGGCACAGCGGTTGAAGGTGCCAAATATATTTGGGTCGATTACCCGCGTCTCGGCAAAAAACTGCTGCATTACCATCTTGATCGCATCGACGTCACAGCGGGTCAAGAAGTCCGGGAAGGCGTCTTACTGGGCTGCGCGGGAGAAACCGGCAGCACCAGCGGAATCCATCTGCATTTAGGTATGCAGCCAAGCGGCGTCGGCTCTTACGAAGATCCCAACGCCTACGAGTACAACTATCCAGCCGCCACAATGTGCTCAGACGCGACGGTTTACGGAGGCCCAAGCACAACTCTATACGCCCCCATCGGATCCGTCATAAAAACCGGCAGGGTTGAGGCTCTCGAAAGAGAAAACAATTTCATCTACATTCGCTATTGGACAAACAAAGGACTTCTGAAGCGAGGCTATGTCAGCCATTCCCAAGTCAAAGACAATTCGTCGCTAGCCATAATGGATGTGACAAAAACCTACAAAGGAAACAACAGCATCGTTTATCCCCAATCAGCCGTCTATTCCGATCCCAATATGACAACAGCGGAGATTGGAACCGTCTTCGCATTTGAAGGTGTCACGCAATTCACCGTTCGGGAAAACGGATGCTACTTCATAGAATACAGCACGCCTGCAGGCACCAAAAGAGGCTATGTCCAAGGCAGCGAACTGATACAAAAAGAAGGCGGCCTGGCCATCGCGCCCTATGGGGCGGAAGTCTGTTACACACCACGTTTCGATAATAAAGCTGGTTCTGTCTATGCCGAAGAATATGTAACCGTCCTCCAATCCAGCGGTACAACATCCTATATCGAATACAACACTAACGCAGGCAGAAAAAGAGGTTATGTAACCAACGGATCACTGGAATTCTTAGATACCGGCGATGTGCCCGCGCTGCCGAATTACACAGAAGAGTCCCATAAAGCCTCAGGGGCCATGACGATCTATTCCGGGCCAAGTGACAAATATGCCGTGACAGGATCTATCAGCGAATCGGAAATCGTTACGCGATTAAGTTCTCCAACTCTTAATACCAACACCTATGCGCATATACAATACGCCACAGCGTATGGCTCTAAAAGAGGGTATGTGATTGCTTCGGGATTGGTTCCCTATGCCCCTCCTGTCGTTGATCCAGGTGATCCAGGTGATCCAGGTGACCCGGGTGATCCGGGTGATCCGGGTGGTTCAGAAGACCCCATCACAATCACCAACAGGTACTATACAATTAACAAAGACGGCAGCATAGAATACAAATGGTACGAATTATCAAACTTATTCGGTACTGTATCATTCGAAGCGTATTATGAGGCCGACTTAATCCTGTCAGAGGACTATTACGTTGACCTTTTGCAGCTTATAGAAGTGATGAACACTAAAAAAGGTGAATACATCGTTCTCGACACGGAAGCTCTTCAGCAATTGATCAACTTTGGCTATAACAATTATGTTGTTGATCACGATATATTGGGGAACAGGGTATACGCCTTTAAGCCGCACAATGGTTTTCGGACGCTCTGCCAACTCTACCAGATGCGAACCGACGCTCTTTTGTGGGCAAATTATTCAGTTATTTACGACGACCCCAAAGAATCTCCTAGGCGTCAAAGGCTGCTCGCCGACATGCACAAATCGACTCTGCTTATGGAAATGATCTCGCGATACGACGAAGTCAAAAGAAATGGCAGCAGCGGACAGAGAGTTTTGGATCAATTTCCGGGTGGCGTGCAGGAAAACCGCATTTATAGCAGTCCCGATTACACAGCACCCGATTTTAGCTCATTCTATAAAGTAGGATCCATCGATGAAATCACCATCCATGAATTCAGTATATCAAACAAGATATTATTGGACAGCACACTAAAAGCCATCGCACAATATCCATGTACCGGAATAAGGGCGGAGAAATCACGCGTTTAATAACAGAGACCGTAATCGCGAATATTCTTAGCAGGGCTGTCGGAACTCTCGGCATTGTAGCCGGCTCAATAGCTTCGGTTGGCGCTGATGGCATTAAGTTTGCCTATGATGTGTACAGACTCAACCAGCAAATCAATACCAACAATGACAATGTGGCCGCAATATTTAGCAACGTATTATGCTATAAAGGGTGTAAATGGAAACGCCTAAAAAACAAGGCAGTTGCGCCGTTTGCGGCAACGGACTGACGCCGTACATCAATATTCAAGACGACGGCTATTCGGGTACGAATTGGAATCGCCCCGGCTGGCAGAAACTTATCGAAATGGTCGAAGCCGACGAGGTGCATTGCATCTGCACTAAGGACGGTACACGGCTCGGCAGGGACTACCTACGCGCTGGGTTATATCGAGAAATGTTCAAATCGCGGGGCATCCGTCTAATTGCCATAAATGACGGTTTTGACAGTTTCGCCAACGACGACGATTTTACTCCATTCAGAGAAATTATGGCGGAATTTTACGCGCGGGACACATCAAAAAAGGTAAAATCCGTGCTGTCCGCAAAAGGCAGGAGCGGAAAGCCGACCACCAACACGCCGCCATACGGTTTTGTCAAAGACCCAAACGACAAATTCAAATGGCTCGTTGATGAATCCGCCGCAGTTGTCATTCGCCGCATTTTTAAGATGGCTATGGACGGCATGGGGCCTTACCAAATCGGGCGGGCGCTTACAACAGAAAAAATCGAACGCCCCTCGTTCTATTTCGGAAAGAACGGACAAGGCCCGCGCAGAAATGACTATGACCCGAATTATCCGTATACTTGGAACTGCTCTACCATCACGAAGATTTTAAGCACATTGGAATACTGCGGTCATTTGGTTAATTTGCGAACGACCACAACCGACTTTAAGAGCAAGAAATTCCAAGTAAAGCCGCAGGACGAATGGCTGATTTTTGAGAACCACCACGAATCCATCATCAGCCAAGAAGTATTCGATACCGTACAAAAATTGCGGGAAACAGTACGCAGAATTGACACGTTAGGATATTCAAATCCGCTCACGGGTTTACTATGGTGCGCCGATTGCGGGGAGAAGTTATATAACTACCGCAGGACAGAACCGAGAACACCAACGGAGAAGAAAATCATTGATGTGTACCAATGCTCGACTTACAAGATGGGCAAGAGCAAATATCGGGATAGCTGTTCAGTCCATCACATCAGCACCGAGGACGCTAAGGATATTATACTGGACGCGCTCAGAAAAACAAGCGGCTATATCCGCGACCATGAGCAGGAGTTTATTGACGAGCTGCGCCAGTCACCCGCGAAAATGCAGGGCGAAACGGCAAAGGCATATAAAAAGCAAATCTCCCAAAATGACAAGCGTATCAACGACTTGACTAAAATCTTCAATGCCTTGTATGAAGATAAGGCGTTGGGGGAAATATCGGGTGAACGCTTTACCGAAATGACCGCGACATACGAGCAGGAGTTATCAACGCTTAAATCCCAAAATGCTAAATTGCAATCGGAGCTTGACGAGTACAATACCGAGAATAACAAGACCGATAAATTCTTGGCATTGATACGCAAGTACACGCATTTTGAGGAATTGACAAACGCCATGATAAACGAGCTTGTGGATAAACTCGTCGTGTATGAGTGCGAATGGTCAGAGGGCTTTGCCGAAAACGGCAGACCTCGCGGCACACGCTCACAACGGGTGGATTTGTATTTCAAGCATATCGGCAATTACACCGTGCCGGATATGCGAACGGCGGAGGAAATCGAAGCGGAGCGCATTGCCGCCGAGAAGTTAGAGAAAAAGCGCAAATACAACCGTGAGTTTATGAGGAAAAGAGCGGCGGAAAAACGAGCCGCCGAAACCGCAGAACCGAAAAAAGAGGATATAGCGGCGTCGGCATAACAATAACACGTTTTACCTAAACGGCTTACAGCTTGACTGTAGGCCGTTTTTTTAATGCAACCAATACCAACTATTTTCTGAAAGGGGTAACGCTCATGCAAACTATAAAAACCGAAAACAGTAAAAGCAACCTGACCATAACAAAGAGAATCCGCACGACAAATTATATTGTCGGCGTTCATTTCAACGCCACGGGCAAAGAAAACATCAAGGACAAAATCCTGCGGCTTATCAAAAATGATATAGCCAACGAAAAATAGCAAAGTGCGTTAAAAATGCAATCGCTGAAAATAGCGATTGTTTTTTTATAATCAAAAATCCAAAAAACAAGGAGGACACCACAATGGCAAGAAAGACCTTGAAAGAACGAGTAGACGAGAGCCTGTTGGAAATGCAGGAGTACCAAAAACGGCACGATTTGCTGATGGCGCAGTACAACGAGCAGGAAGAAAAAGCGAAAAGCAGACGCTTTGCCGAGCGCGGCAAGGTTGCAGAAAAAGCCCTGCCCGAACTGGCGGCGCTCACCAAAAATCAGTTTGCCACCTACGTTGAAAAAGTCATGCAGACCGATGAAGCCCGTATAATTCTCATGGAGCTTTGCGAGGAAACCCAAACGCTCACCGCGCCGATGGGCGGCGATACCACCGGGCAGAGCGGCGGCACAGCCGTGCCAACTCCCACACAAACGGCAAAGCAGATCAACACTCCACCCACGCCGAAACCCGCAGAAACGCCCCGCAACAGCGGCACAGACGGTAGCAATAACGGCGGCAATCCTAACAGGCACAACAACGCCCAACCCGCGCAAAGACCCAACACCACGCCGCAAAACGGCAACGGCGGCGGTAACGGCAACAGGGGCAACGACACGGGGCAACAAGCCTAATCCGGGCGAGCGATAGCGAGAACGGCGCGCTTATACACCCTTCGGGTGTGGCGCGCCCTGCCGGGGGCATTTTTCGCCTATCGGCGCAAAATAAAAGACAGAGGCAACTGCGTTTCCCCCGAACCCCCTTTGCACACACGGCGGCAAGCAATATCCCTATGGGGATAACGCTTGCCGCCGTGTTTTAGCAGATGAACGAAGAAAGGAGCATTGCCGATGGCAATATACCGTTTGAGCATTAAAATATGCAGCAGGAGTAAAGGCGCGTCTGCCGTAGCCAAAGCCGCATACCGCGCCGCCGAATTGCTAAAAAGTGATTATGACGGGCGGGAACATGATTACACCCGCAAACGCGGCGTAGTCCATAAAGAGATACTACTGCCCGACCACGCGCCCGCCGAGTATGCAGACCGCACCGTTTTATGGAACGCGGTGGAAAAATCGGAAACCATAAAAAACGCGCAACTGGCGAGGGAGTTAGAGTTAGCTCTGCCCGTTGAATTAACAAAGGAGCAGAACATAGCCCTTGCCCATGAGTTTGTAAAACAACATTTTGTGTCCGCTGGTATGTGCGCCGACATTTGTGTGCATTACGCGAAAAAGAACAATCCCCACGCTCATGTCATGCTTACAATACGCCCGCTTGACGAGCATGGAGAATGGGGCGCGAAGTCGCGGAAAGAGTATATTCTTGACCGTAACGGCGAACGGATTAAACTACCGAGCGGCGAATTTAAGACCCGTAAAATATGCACTATTGACTGGAACGAGCATACCAAAGCGGAAGAATGGCGGTCTGCATGGGGCGATGCCGTAAATTCCGCATTGGAGCAACAGAACCACGCCGCGAGGGTAGACCACCGAAGTTATAAAAGGCAGGGTGTGGACATCATTCCGCAAGTCCGAATGGGCGTTGCTGCGTGGCAAATGGAACAACGCGGTATCCGTACAGAAAAGGGCGATAAGAATCGTGCTATCGCCGTCACCAATCAGCAATTAGGGCAACTCCGCGCCCGTATTAAGAAGCTGAGAGATTGGGCTTACGCACAACCGATACAGGACGCGCCGACTATGATTGATATGATGAACGCCATAAACAATGGGCAAAATCTCAACTCCCATTGGAAACGGATAAGCGACTTGAAAACCCGCGCAAAGGTACTTACCTTTCTGCAAGAAAACAACATTACCGACATGGTGTTAGCGGCTTGCCGAAACCGTGACCAATTTCCACCAAAAGCGGTACGACCTCGCGGATACGATACAGAAAAAAGAGCGGCGTATTTCAACGCTGGACGAACATTTGGCAAACGTCGAAACCCAAAAACAGCACAAGGCAGTCTACAAAAAATACAAATCACTTACGCCGAAAAAGGACACCGCCGCCATGAACAGCCTAAACCCATTCACAAGAAGTAAAACCGTAAAGGATTATGAAGCTGCCGCCAGCAAGCAGACCGCATATTACGAGAAACACGCTGACGAAATCAAGCAGTATAAAGCTACTTCTAAATACCTCGCAGACCATTTGAATGGGCGTGACAAGATACCCGAAAAGGATTGGCGGGAGGAACAAGCAAAGCTGACCGCCGAGCGGTACGCCGACTGTGATGTTTATTATAAGCTGAGAGAAGATGTGCGTATGGTGGAAGTGTTACGACGCAGCGCGGAAAATATCATGCGCGAAGCTGTGCCAGAGCGGACACCGACACGGGCGCATGATTTGAACCTATAACGCAAACAGGCGCGGCGGGATTTTCCCCGCCGCGCCTGTGCTTTGGTATGCTTTACTCAAGATTGTTCCCTTGTTTTGAATCAGGATTTGACCTGATAAAATCCGGCCCTTTTGGATTGTTGACGACATGGTATCCGTCATAACTTGGATTGCCGTTCTTGATTTGGGTAATAGCTTGTTGCCGAGAAATGTGCCTGCCACTATTAAGGTTGACAAACTCAACATTTAATCCGCTTTCGGTTTGTTGAGTCATTCGTAAATTTTTCTGTTTCATTCTATCACCTACCTTTCCACTGTTTGATTTTTCTCCATCAATTATAAAAACACATCTGTGGCACTAATAACGTATACGTTGTACAAAGAGAGAGTCAATCTTATCCAAAACATCATTCCTGTATAATTCAACAGTCGTATATGATTTTGCTATTTCTTGTTGAACCAATAAGTTTATATCTCCATTTTCATCAACAGGAATTGGAACATCAATATCAGCTATCATTGACGGATAGAGTTTTGTAAACTCATCCTCGCCGTGGTCGCCCTTACGTCCTTTTGCCAATCGTCTGAATACAGGTTCCAAAGTATATTTGAGATAATGGATGTCGAGATTAGCTACTTTGGGTAATAGTAACCCTCTATCTCCATTTATTGAGAACTTGCCGTTAAGGACAGTCACAGTTCCCGCGAAACCATTGGTTGCCCAACTAAGGTATTCACCTTCATAGTCATACGAATTTATGTGCGTCAGTGGTGTTGTAGATGACGCAGAATATACAGGATATTCGCCCTTATTCATATCACCGTATTTGCGTGTATATTTGCTTTTCCCCTTTGTTGGGTCAAGCAGCGTTGACAGCGGAACTACCCTCATGGGATAGGCACTAATATCAACAGCAACATTGGCATTCGATACTTGTTCGCGCCAGCTTGACAAATCTGTTTTTAATTCATTAATACGCTCAAACTGTTCGCTAATAGCTTTTTGAGCTTTCAAATCAAATTTACCGCTTTCATCAACAGGCACTTCAAATTCTATCTGTTTTATCATAAAAGGCGGTAGCGAGGTATACTCATTTTCGCCAACATCACCTATTCTCCCTTTTTTTAAGGTTCTGAAAATAGGTTCCAATACTACCATAGCATAACTTAAGTCAATATCTTGAATATTTGGAATCAATAAACCTCTATGGTTTGTGGCAGAAAATGGCTCTATGTGTTTCATCATATAACCAGCCAGTCCGTCTATCGCCCAAGACAAGCACGGAACATCGTAATCAAACGAATCAATATGTGAAAAAGCCCGTGTTGTATTCCCTGAGTATAAAGGATACTGACCGAAGTGTTGCTGAACGTATTTTAACGTATACAGTCCTTTACCTCGTTCGATTTTGAAAACATCATTTATTTTTATTTTTCGCGTTTTAAGTTTTTTTTTATCAGACTCAACACGATTTTTTTGAAGTTCGTCGAGTTCCGCACTAATATCAAGCAAGGATGAAGCTGTATCGCGTATTAATGAAGCATAATTGCCAATATCCATTTCCACGCTATCTTCCCCGATACCTAACGCAACACGCTCCTCGTGCGTCCACCAACGCTCAACAGACCAATGCGAGCCTCTATAAAATTCGTCAATGCTAACCACTTTGCACCGCTTGTCAGATTCACAATGCTTTTTTGCAGTAGAAAGATTGTTCTTTACTCCTTTGAAAACATTGAATAACTGCGAGGCAGCATCAAGGTCATTTTGTTCCAAATCAAAGCGGTACACATCTCGAGATTCACCGATTTCAGAACAAAGGTATGTGAATACAGGTGTAGTTTGTCGCGCCTTTGTTGATATTCCGTTAGTGATTGTCGGAACTTTCTTTGTGATAGCCATAATGTAGGTCTTTTTATTAGTCGTAAAAAACGTATTTATTGGCAACGAAATTACAGCATCAATGTCACACTCTCCAAGGATAAAATCACGCAAGCGTTTGTCATTACTGCGGTTCATTATCCCATCGGGGACAACAACGAAAGCCTTTCCGCCCGGCACCAAGGCGCGAACAATCCATTCCATAAATAAGCCTTCTACGCCCATTGCACTCACGGCATAGTGCTGTTCAAGTGTACTCTTTTGTTTATTGGCCGCTTCATCAGGAGTGCGCTTGCCTATTTCGTCTTTTAGATTACTGCTACCGCTCATTACATAAGGTGGATTTGTAAGAATTAGGTCGTACTCGTTTACTGTAGGCTTCGCCAAAGTGCCAAGGATAGAGTTTGTTTGGAGAAGGAACGTATCGTTGAACAATTCCGCGAATCGTTTGGTTATGTCAGAATGTTCTCGTATCATTGCAGACAGATAAATTAACATATTAGCTTTGGCAAGGATAATGGTTTTTTGCTCGTCTTTGTCGAATCCTTTATCAAAACCCGTGAGTGTTATCAGCGGAATTAACTTGCCGCTCTCCACCTTGAAGTATCGGTGAATGTCATGGAGAATAGGCTCTAACAAAAATTTTCCGACACCGCAGGCAGGGTCGCATATTTTCATACCCGGATTGATGTCAGCCATGCTGACGATTGCGCGAACAACTTTAAGCGGAGTAAAAAATTGCCCCCAGTTTTTTTTGCTTATGGACTCTTTTAGGAATGTTTCAAACAGCTTGCTCTTAAAGTCGTAGTCGATATTTTCAAGCGTTCCAAAATCACGGAAACGTTCTAATATCTTCTTGAAAACGGTAGCATAACCCGACACAGCCTTATCGTCCTTAGAAACGAAAATGGTGCCGTTAATAATCGTAGTCTTGTCCTTTGGATTCCAAGGGAATAACTCTTTAATTTTTACGCGAACCGTTGACGCATAATATTCAATAACCTCATTCTCTGTGTTGGACGCATACTGGGCAATAAGGTGTGAAAACGAATGAAGCCCTGTCAGCACACCAAGGTCGCTAAGATACTTAAAAATAAAAATCTCTACAAATGTGTATAAGCAGTTTTCGGGTGTTGCACCCGATACTGCCCATAAGTCTTGCCATACCTTTTGCGCCAATGGCAGAGGGTCTACCACCGCAGATTGAAAAAGAATATCGTTAGTAGCACTCAGAGAGGCAATGGCTTTGCCGATAAGCTTAACGCACTCTACATCGTCTTTATTAAAATTTACCGATATGCTCTCACCCGTATCAGACTTAATGTCATTGCCTGTCAAGGGATTAATCCATAATGTCTTTTGTCCATCTGTTACTATATAAATTTTTGCGCCCAAAGCCCGGGCAGTCCCAATTTCTTGTGAGATTGCCGCTTCTATCTGTCTTTTTGTACGCAACTCTTTAGGTTGTTTGTACTCAATAGCCGCAATGACTTGCGGTTTCTTGACAATCAAAGCATCCGGCTTTTTCCCCTCGTACTCCACATAATCATAGTCAGGAATAATCTTTGCTACTTTTAATGCCTTGAGGGTCGTTGCTCCAATATTATAGTAATTCCAAGCCCCCATCTTTTCGGGAGCGGCATAGAGATTGCGTTGAATAAGTTCTTCGCTCATTCCCCATTAGCTCCTTTCTTGCCATTTGAATTAGCTTGAATATATTCCTCAATGTCCGATGTCTTGATACGCCAAGTGCGATTTCCAACTTTTGAGGCGGTCAAACGATTGTCGCTAATTAAACGACGAATCGTTTTTTCCGATAATTTCAAATATTTAGCTGTTTGAGAAATAGTAAGCAATTCGCCGTCCACGCAATCACCCTTTCTACCATCAGTTCAGAACAATACCATTATAGTAGCTATACGATGGTAAGTCAAGCCCTTTTCGAGAAATAAGAGGACATTGTTGGACAAAGGATAATGTGTTGCAAAAATGTCCTTGCAATATAAGATAAACGAATTGCCGGGACGGTAAACGGCATAACGAGCGCGTAACACGCCGCCGGTCACAGCGCAGGGCAGCGGTTTTTTAAACCTCTGCCCTGCTTTTTGCTCTTTTTGAGAAAAGTCCATTTACAGGCTTGACAACACAGAACGAACGTGGATCTGAGTAACGACTTAGCCATCATGAAGGCGGGAGCTTCTATCGCAGTCTACCAAAACGCGATTACCGCGTACAATGTTAGTGTCAACGAAAGGAACCTCCAAATCGAGCTCTGTGTGTACAATAAGGCAAGGCCGGAAGAAAGTAGGGTGGATAGGAAAACCCTCTTAACCGCGTTTTATTCTAAGATCCATACCGGTAAAGATGAAAGCAACCTTGTTTGGCACTACGTCAATTGGTGTTCGGGCAGTGTTGGTTTGATAGACCAGCACATGGCAGCGTTGCATGAAGTATTAATTGACTATCGCAAACAGCATCCAGAGTGTCCTTATTCACGGCTAGAAAACCTGTCAGCAGACCAAATTATTGAACTGGATAAAAAATTTGAAGATCCCGACTTCATGCTGGTTTTGGATTGGTAAATAGCATAATAATCTGGAGGGAAACCATGACAAAGCAAAGACTCTCAATAATCATCCTGATCATCTTATCGCTGGCTGTCCTGATCGTCGCAGGATACAAAATATCCGAACAAATCGGCAAAAAAAAGATCTCCGAAGAAATTAGCCAGGAAGAGCTTGAATTACGCTATAAGCAACAGAATGATGCCTTCTTCGGGTGGTACGGAGTAAACAAATATATGCCATACGACAAAGAATGTGTATGGAAAACCCAAGTCCACATGAGCTTCTACATCAGACACACGGGGAAAACCATTACAGCAGGTGACGTAAAAACCTTTTTGGCTAACCCAGAAAACCCAAACGGAACGCCACGGACTTGGCAAGACGATGAGACGGGAATAATTAAAGACTTTGTTGATTGGTTTAGATGGGGGCAAAATATTGATGAGTTCCGTTTCTACTCTGGAAATTTGCAGGATATCTTGACAGCTTACTGCGATGCCCGCCCCGGTTGCCCATACACCCAATTATCAAAGTTGACGCCAGATCAAATCATCGAACTGGACAAAAAATACCTGGATCCGGATTACGACCTGGTTCTAATGTGGTAAGGATTGTTAGGTGATTTCCGTTTCGCGGCCTTTATGGTAAAACCGTTATGCCATCAACCGTCAGGTTATAAAAAGTCTCGCCCAGTTCTTCATAGGAACCGAAAACGCCTACCACTTCGATTTTCGCGTCTTTCACAGGATAATCATCGGGATACGCGTGATTGCCTTGCCAGACAAATTCCAACCCTTGCACACAGCAAGCGTCAGCGCCCTCAAGAACCACGGCGTGATAATATTGATTGGTTTTGTCGTAGTATACGGCGTTATAAAGGCCGCTCATCTTGACTGTTTTGCCCACATACGCGTCTGGATTTGTTGTGATATTTTTGAACTCGGCGGCAGCCAGTACACTGCTCATAACCGATAAATCCACATCAATACCACCATTCTGCCCCAATACTTTCTGCGTTCCGGCGCTGTCACATCCCGGAAGCACGGCACACATGAGGCACAGGAACATAGCAATTGGCAGATATTTTCTCATTCCCCTTATCCCCTTCTCATTAATCCTTTTGTTGTAATAAACCCAGCCATGCTGAAAATAAAGAACCCCGCAATATCCACGGCGACTATGGTTGAACCAACCGGCGTTCCGGCTATTATAGAGATTAATAGACCCAGCGCGGCGCATACCACCGACACTATCAGAGAACACACGGTGACGGCCTTAAAACTCTTGAACACCCGCATCGCGGATAACGCCGGGAATATGACCAAGGCAGAAATCAGGAGCGCGCCGACCAAATTCATCGCCAGAACAATAACCACGGCGATGACAACAGCCAGAATTAAGTTATAGACTTTTGCCTTGACCCCGGTAGCCGTAGAAAAATCCTCATCAAATGTTACCGCGAATATCTTATGGTAGAACAGCAGGAATACCCCGATCACCAAGACCGAAAGAATGACGCAAAGCCATACTTCGGTCATTGTCAATGTCAGAATTGATGTTGAACCAAACAGTGTGGTGCAAACATCTCCCGCCAGGTTTGAGGACTTGGAGAAAACATTCATGATCAGATAGCCTATGGCCAGCGTCCCCACAGAAATCATGGCGATAGCCGCGTCACCTTTGATCTTCGCGTTTTGCCCTGTGCGGAGGAGCAGGATAGCGCATATTATTGTTACCGGCAGCACCAGCAGAAAGTTGTTCGTCAGGTTCATGGCCGCGGCAATCGCCATCGCGCCAAAAGCAACGTGAGATAACCCGTCGCCGATAAACGAGAACCGCTTCAGCACCAGCGTTACGCCTAGCAGTGAGGAACAGAGCGCGATCAGAACCCCGACAATCAGCGCGTATTGTACAAAGGGGTATTGAAAGTATAGCACGAATTTATCCGCAATTTCTGTCATTTCTCACCTCCCGCACCAGCATAGACGCGTCCGGCGTCGCTTTTCAAATAGTCCTCTTTAGTTCCGACAAACAATGCCGATTGCCTTCCGATGTGCAAAATATGAGAAGCGAATTTTACCGAAGCGGCAACATCGTGGGAAATCATTATAATCGTAATGCCATCCTTATTCAGCTTGGCAATCAGCTCATACATGTCAGCTGTTGCTTTAGGGTCAAGCCCGGCCACAGGCTCGTCTAACAAGAGGATTTTCTGGGCGGCGCATAAAGCTCTTGCCAGCAATATCCTCTGTTGCTGCCCGCCGGACAGTTCCCGGTAGCAGCGTCTTGCGAGGGGGGCGACGCCGAGTTTTTGCATATTGTCTTCCGCCATCTGTTTTTCCGCACGGTTATACATCGGACGCAAGCCGCAGCGATTCAGACAGCCGGAACGGACAACCTCTCTGACGGACGCGGGAAAATCTTTTTGTATCACGGTCTGCTGTGGAAGATATCCGATATCGTTAGGCGTCAAACCGTCGCTTGGCACAATCTGGCCCGAAGTTGGCGTTTTCAACTTTAATATAGCTCTCATTAATGTGCTTTTGCCGGAGCCGTTCTCTCCAACAATGCACAGATAGTCCCCGGTGTTCACAACAAAGGAAAGATCGGAAACCACCGTTTTCCCCTCATATCCCAGGGTAAGATTCTGACAGGTTAACTGCGGCATCGGCTGCCCTCCTTTACTTCAACGCTTCTTTCAGCACATTCAGATTGTTCTCCATGAGAGAAAGGTAGGTCGTTCCGTTTTTCACGTCGTTAGCTGTCACCGATTGCATGGCATCCAGAACAAGGATCTGCTGGCTTCTGGTTCTGGTATTATCCCTGATTGTTTTAGCGATGGCCTGGTCCGAGCTTTCCGTAACCATGATATTTTGCAAATTTAATTCGTCCACTTTTTTCGCCAGAAAAACGATGGTGTCAAAACTGGCTTCTGTTTCAGCGGAACAGCCCACAAACGCGGCATGGTAATCCAACCCGTAGTCGTCCACAAGATAACGGAAGGGAAAACGGTCGCCGAACAACAATGTTCTAACAGGAGCCGCCGCCAGTGCCGTCTGGTATTCTGAATCCAACGCCGCCAACTTATCAACATATGCGGCTAAATTGCTTTGGTACGTTTCTTCGCTGCCGGCGTCCAACGTTATAAGAGCGTCGGTAATAACAGGACAAAGTGTCTTTGCGTTCTTCAGCGAAAGCCATACATGCTCATCAAAATCCCCGTTTTCATCGTCCCGGTCCTCACCTTGATCTTCATATTCACCTTGGTCTGGATCTTCATCTTCCATACCTTCTTTGATTTCCTCTATTTTAGCTGCGTCGCCAAGCTCCTCCATAAGGTTGATGACAAGCATATCCGGATTCGCAGCGTTTTTCAACACATTGTCCACCCAGCTGTCGGATTCGCCGCCAACATAGATAAAGAGGTCACAGCTGGTAATTTTTACAATATCATCAACCGACGGTTGATAATTATGCAAGTCAATTCTGTTGTTTAAGAGCAGGGTCAGTGCCATATTGTCCGCTTGATCACCGAGAATCTGACGGACCCAATCATATTGCGGGTATATTGTGCAGACAACATTGATTTTGTCGGCTGAGCTGTTTTGCTCACAGCCTGAAAACACCGTTGACGTCAACAGCAACAGGAATACTGTTATTATTGTGGTTAGCCTTTTCATATAGAAAGCCTCCGGAAATTATATTTTTGGGCACACAAAGATAAGGCGTAATCAAACCCTAAATAGGCAGGGCATCACCCCAGCGGAGGACGTCTCAATTATTCAGCCGGGTTCTCAAACTAACAGGTGTATATCCCTTAAAACATGCAAAGCATAAAACCGCCCCAGAGGCAAATAATGCCATCAGCCCCGGCAACATGGCGGTTATCACCGCGCCAAACTGTTTGAGTAAATTTTCAGTATTATGGATTTGAACACAGATCCCACAACTGCCGCCAACGCCATTATGGTCATGCTCATGGACTAAATGCGTCAGGATAAACACTTCCGAAAGCAAGGAAAGCAGGACAAAGCCTAATAAAAAGGCCAGAGCGATCCGTTTCATGGCTTTATGGCTGCGGATATTGATGCGGGCGATCTCAATCGGGCTTCTTGCAGACAAAAATCACACTTCCCGTATAAGACTGTTTTAAACGCGCCGGGACGATAAGCCAGCCTACCAAAACATGGCGTTCTTATTCATGTCATGTTTCATGCCGTCACCCGTGGACATCTTTTAGAACGTTGTTTCATTTTAGCATGTCTTGTCTTGGGAAGTCAATGAACTTAGAGTTCTGGGGTGCATATTTTACGTATTTTAAAAGTGCAGGAAGCGACAAAAAAATAAATAGAAATATCTACTGCGGGGTTCTCCCGCAATCGAATGGTGAATGGAGATGGATATTATGTGGGCTCGTAACAGTCCCGAGGTAGGGTTTGGTGAGCGGGAGACTCCAAAAGCCCGCGAATTTTTTCGCCTTTTGAGGTTGCGTCAGGCAGAGAGGC